>JBILEW010000063.1:0-22133 GCA_044351885.1 Bdellovibrionota bacterium | reverse complement strand
GACTGTGGGCGTTGGGGTAATCGTTGGCGTATTGCTCGGCGTAGGAGTCTCCGTCGGAACGGCGGTGTTCGTGGGGGTAGCCGTGCTTGTGGCGGTGTTCGTCGGAGTTGGAGTAGGAAGAATCTGGACGCTCGCTGTTGCCGGGCTCGAGTCGCTGGTGGACAGGGTCGAATCCAGTTCGAATGTGCCGGCTTTTCCCGTTAATGAGAAATCGTAGGAGCCGATCGTGCCGGTCGGAAAGCCCATCGTGAATGTGAGGGTACGAGTGCTACTTCCTGGGATGGTGAAGATGCTAGACCACATGAGCGTGGAGCCCGAAAGCGCGGGCTCGCTGATCGACGAGCCGTTGAATGTACTGGTATTGGGGACGTACGTTGGCGTTCCCGGACTCGAAGGTAGAACGAGGGAGAGGCTATCGACCGTGGCTTGGTAGGAACCCGTATTGTGTATGGTGATAGTGAAATCACTCGTTCCCGGTAACATCATGCTAGTTGGTGAGGCTGCAAGTGAGAGTCTGAGGAAGTTTTCAGGTGTCGCAACGGACGAGAAGTCGAACGCAGAGGTGTCGGTGTGCTTCATCTGACCACCGCTGGAGATGTTGTTTACCGGGTACACAGCTGTTGAAGAGTTCGTAATCGCGGTGACCTTGAAGGTATACGTGGCGGCGTAGTCCAGATTCGATGTGCTCGGTATGGTAAGAGCTAGTACGTCGCTCGAGCTTCCTTGCGACACTCCATTGTCAGAAAAGGTGATAGTGACCCCGGTGAGCTGGAATACGTCGGCGCGCCAACTGTCGAGCGCGGCTGGAGAGAGTGCCATCGGACCTGTATTGGTGCCCGTAGAGCCATCCGTTTGGAGGGTCACGATGCCGCCGACTTCGGGCGGATTGGGGCCGCTTATGATCGAGGTAATTTTATTCGCAGCGGCTTTTATGGTTTCGGATGCCCCCAGTGAAAATATGTTTGAACAGGTCGAGGTGACGATCGCTGGGTTGCCATCGTAGATGGTGAGAGAATGGGTCTCGTTGGATGTGGTTGCGCCGGAGGCTTTCAAATAGTAGTACACCATCGTTGATGCACCCGCCGCCAGCGGTCCAACGTGATGGGTATCGAGAGCATACGTCCCGAGCCCTATCTTCGGACCTGCGAAGTTCCCGATCTTGACCCACAGGTCAGAGATCGCAGCTCCAGTGTTGTTCTGAATCTGGTAGGAAGCGTAGGCGTTTGTGATAGGTGGCGTCAACGAGGTGTCGAGATACACCGAACTCGCAGAGGTTCGAGAGACGGCGATGTTGTTGTTAGCGCAACTCGGAGTTTGGGTTGGTGTAGGAGTGGCTGTGGCAGTCGGAGCGGCGGTGGGAGGAGCTGCCCACGAGGTAGAGGTCGCGCAGCACACGAGGAAAGCGAGCAGCACGAGAGGGAGCCAGCTCAGCGACCGCGCTCGATTACGCTGCAATATGTAATCCCTCAGTGAGGGAGGGTGATAGCGCATACCGACCGGGTGTTGTGGGGGGCCGACCTCGTTAAGTACTCTGATCAAATCGTCTAGACGGCCTTTGGGCTGAAATACTTAAGCCCCCCGTTAGATGTAAGATGCGAGCCGGTCCAAAATAGGGGCGGAGTATGTGAGTGCCCGAAACGGTGTATCCCTCTGTTTTGTCTGGGGTCGCTGCCGTGGCTTTGCCAACCTAGAGCGATGTAGTCTATAGTGATGCTGCTAACCTAGTTGTTTGATATTGTTGAGATCCTGTGTGCTGTGGCTCTTCGCGGAGACGGCAGAGACGATTATCAGCAGTCGACTGTGCTCCGAAAGGGAATCTGTCCATGGTAGAGGTCCGCACCCGCTTTGCCCCGTCCCCCACCGGCTTTCAGCATGTGGGCGGTTTCCGAACCGCTTTTTATGCTTGGCTCTTGGCGAAGAAACACGGTGGTAAGTTCCTGCTTCGTGTTGAGGATACCGACCGCGAGCGCTCCGTGCCTGGAGCGATCCGTTTCATAATTGAGGAGTTGCAGTGGTTTGGTATCGAGATCGACGAAGGTCCGAGTCGTGAAGAGCTGCGGGCGTTGGGTGAGGATTGGGAGGGAGCTCCCGACCTTGGAGGCCCATTCGGCCCTTACGTTCAGAGTATGCGAGGCTCTCGCTACAAAGAGGTAGCGGAGGAGTTGGTCGCGAAGGGATTTGCGTATCGATGTGACTGTACGTCTGAGATGCTGGAGAGGGAACGGCTCGAGCAGATGGCTCGCAAGGAAAGCCCTGGCTACTCCGGTTATTGTAGAACCCGCAACGTCTCTGCCGACGTGCCGCACGTAATCCGCTTCAAGATGCCGCACCAACGTTCAGTCAGCTTTGTTGATGCGATACGCGGTCGAGTGGTGTGGGATTCTATCCCGCTCAAGGATACCGTCCTGCTAAAAAGTGACGGATTCCCCACGTATCACCTCGCGGTTGTGGTCGATGATCATGACATGAAGATCACGCATGCGCTGCGCGGTGTCGAGTGGCTATCGTCCACCCCGATCCACCTCTTGCTGTACGAAGCTTTAGGGTGGGAGCCGGTCACCTTCGCGCACTTGCCGGTAATAAATGGCACCGATGGTAAAAAGTTGTCGAAGCGCTCGGGGGCAGCTAACTCCAGAGAGCTTCGTGAACAAGGGTACCTGGCTGATGCAATCATGAACTTTGTCTCGTTGATCGGATGGGCGCCCGGCGAAGGGAGCGATCAAGAGGTGTTCACCCGTGAGGAGTTGATCGCGAAGTTCTCGCTCGAGGGGGTGAATCAAGCGAGCGGAGTCTTCGATCCAGCCAAGCTGTTGTGGATGAACGGCCTCTACATGCGAAATCTGAAGATAGAGGATTTCGTGGCGCGCGCGTGGCATTTTGTCGAAAAGGCTGGAATCTCGATTCGTAAAGCGGATTTCGAGACTCTCGCCCCGCACATCCAAGAGCGGGTGAAGGTGCTGACCGAGGTTCCAGGGATGGTTGATTTCCTCGATGAAAAGCCGCTCGAGCGCCAGATGGACGCGATGTTTCAAAAGGGGATGGATGCTGACAAGGTCAAGCAGGTGCTCACCCTCGCGCTCCAACGTCTGGAAGGGCTCACCGATTTTTCAGTTTCGGAGATAGATCAGGCGCTTAGGTCGGTGGCGAGTGAGTTGGGACTCAAGCCTGGTCCAGCCTTCGTGGCGTTGCGTATCGCAGTTACTGGCAAGACCGTAACGCCGCCCCTGTTTGAATCGTTTGCAGTCCTCGGGAGGGATAGGGTACTATCGCGCATTCGCGAGACGCTGAATCTGGTGCAAGGAAGTAACTGATAGGGTCGATATGAAAGCTAAAGACGTTCGCAGGGGACAGGTCATCATCTTCAAGAATACGCTCTACAGCGTAATGGATTTCCACCACCACACGCCGGGTAACCTCCGCGCTATGGTGCACATGAAGCTGCGTAACCTCATGACCGGAACTCAGCTGGAGCACCGCTTCAGCTCGACCGAGGATATCGACACGGCAGACGTGTTCCAGCAGCCTGCGACCTTCCTGTACTCCGACAACAACGGTTATCATTTTATGAATTCCGAGACCTACGAAGAGGTTACGGTCTCCGACGAAATGATGGGCGACGGGAAGTACTACCTCCAAGAGGGGATGCAGATTCAGCTCTCGGTGTACGAGGAGAATCCGATCGGTATCCAGCTTCCACAGACCGTTACCCTCACTATCGCTGAGACGGAGCCTGGCTTGCGAGGAGCGACCGCCAGCAACTCGCCCAAGCCAGCGAAGACCGATACTGGTCTGCAGCTCGCGGTCCCTCCCTTCGTGAACATCGGAGACCAAGTAGTTGTGAACACCGAGACCGGTGAATACTTGAGCCGCGCCTAACGCGTAGCCGCCCTTTCGAATACGGAGAAAGCAATCATGAAGCGACCTATGACGCCCCGTGGATACGCTGCGCTCAGAAACGAGTTGATGAAGCTCAAGTCTATGAGGCCGGAGCTTGCTCGTGCGATCGAGATCGCACGTGGACACGGCGATCTTTCCGAGAACGGCGACTACGATGCCGCCAAGGAGAAATCCGGCATGGTCGAGGCCAAAATTCGAGACATCGAAGCGCGACTCTCGAACGCCGAGGTGATCGATCCGCGGAAGCTCGGAACTCCCACTCGTGTGGTGTTCGGCGTGAGTGTGAAGCTCGAGGATATCGACAGTGGAGAGCAGCGCGTCATCAGCCTCGTCGGAGCCGAAGAATCCGATGTCGAGAAGGGGTGGATATCGTTCGAGGCACCGCTCGGTAAGGGTGTGATCGGCAAGGAGCTCGGTGACGTCGCGCGCGTAGCGCTGCCCGGTGGCGCTCGTGAGTTCGAGATCCTCGAGATCTTCGTCGATTATCAGGAAGAAGCCTCCGAGCCTAGAGCGGAGTGAGCCGCTCAGCTCGCGCCCGCGGCTTAATTTAGTTGCTGGGAATACCCACAGAGGAAACGGTTAGAGTGGCGAGGTGTCAAGCGAGACAGCTCTCTTCCGTTCTATCGAATCACCGTCCCCTCCGGAACCGATTCATCGATATTGACGAGGAACTCTCCCGTGCGGATAGCGACGAGCCTCCGCAAGACGGCAGCCTCTAGCGCGACGGGAATACCCCCTCGAACCTTGTTGTTGATCGGCGCAAGCGCTGCTCCGTCGGCAGCCATCATGCTGTACTGGCGCAGGTTGCTCGCCGCGTAGGTGTTGGTACGCACAGACCGAATCACCTCACCAACGGTTGGCCGCATATTCCACACACTCGAGCTCACGACCTCCTGGGGTGCTACATCGCGCTGATCGATTATGTTACCGAGCGAGAGTAGCTGCTGCGAAGCTGCTGTCTGAATTACTCCGTCACGCTCGGCGAAGAAAACATCGGCTCCGGCCGAGATCTGCTGTGCAGTCGCCGCACCCGCTGCCGCCGGGTCGTACCACGAAGAGATGTAGGTTACGAGTGACTCCACCCCTGGATTAACCTCACGAGCTCCGGCGATGAACGCGTTCGCTAGCCGATTGACCTCGGCGACGGGGTACGCGCCGACGATCCCGATCTTGTTGGTTTTCGTAAGTCCCCCGGCAAGCATCCCGCACAGGTAGGCCGGCTCGTGAATCCAGTTATCGAAGACGGAGAAATTCGGCGCTGTCTCGCTGTTCGCCGAGCCCATGACGAAGGCGATCTTTGGGTAATCCGCAGCGACTCGGCGGGCGGCGTCCTCATTACCGAACGCATCTCCGAAGATGATATCGGGCTGCTCGGTTTCGATGATGCGTCGAAGCGCCCCCTCCATTGCGCCATCGTCGTAGCCGATCCCTGCAGTCCAGCTGTAGGAGATCTCTCCATCTGACTCGGCTTCCAAGAGGGCACCGTGGACCACTCCATTCCAGGGCTCCTCGATCTGCGTAGCGAAAGCACCTGAGACCTTAAGCACCCGGCCATCACTTCCATTCGAACCATCGCCACAGGCGACAAGAGCAGTTAGGCACAACAAGAGAAGAAAGGGGGTAAAGAGCTTCGCCATAGCGGAGGTTCCTCCTGGGGATACAGACCGGCCGAGGCTAGCCCATTCAGCCTGCCAGAGGGAAGTTTTTTGCTTATAAAACTCCGTCCTAGGCCCGTCCCTCTAGCTTTTGGGTAACGGATGCCAACGCATAACAGCTGATATGATTTGAGAAAGTCACGAGAGCTACGTGCGCACATCGCTCGACGGCCTGTTCCAGCGAGAGTCATGTCTTGTGCCGATTCCCCGAGGGAGTGGCGCATCTATGAGAAAGGTGCGAAAGATCCTCTAGGGAAGCGAGGCAAAGCCTACCTGTGGTCTCACTTTTGAACATGCCACGTGAACGTGCTCGTGCTCGTAAACGTGCACGTGCCCGAACATCTTGATGTTTTTGTGCCGGGTACGTTTACGTTCAGGTGCACGAGCACGTTCACGTGAGAGAGTGTCAGGTTTTGCCTCGCTTTCCTAGGGAGGCGAGGTCCTCCTCCCTGGAACGAGAGCGTATCTTGGATCGCTCTTCGATTTCTGGGATGGGTGTGGCACCCCTCATTGTCTACAACCGTCTAAGCGAGAGGAATGGTAACTATGAAGAGAGTAATCGCAGCAGCACTCGTGATGTGTATGGCCAGTACCAGTTGGGCGGCCGACTACGAGATCGATCCCTCTCACAGCAGCATCGGATTCAAGGTAAAGCACCTTGCGATCTCGTCTGTGCCGGGGAAATTTGCGGAGTTCAAGGGTACCTTCTCCTTCGATCCCGCGAACATCGAGAGCTCGAAAGCCGATGCAGTCATTACGGCGACCAGCGTCGATACTGGAGACAAGAAGCGTGACGATCATCTGCGTGGTGAGGAGTTCCTCGACACTGCCAAGCACCCGTCGATCTCGTTCAAGACCACAAAGGTCGAGAAGGTTTCGGACACAGAATTCAAGGCTCACGGAGATCTCTCGATCCATGGAGTGACGAAGCCAGCTGTTTTGGACGTTACCTTCGGCGGGGCAGTAAAGGACCCTTGGGGTAAGGAGCGTGCTGCGTTTGTTGCCACCACCAGGATTAACCGTACTGAGTTTGGATTGACCTGGAGCAAGGTGCTTGAGACCGGTGGGCTCGTGGTGGGTGACAATGTAGACATCACCCTAGAGGTCGAGGGCGTCAAGGTCTGATGCCTGGCGAACAACGGCATACGTGAATGTACATTTCGGTTAAGTAACGCGGAGGCGCGGAAAACGCGGAGTGCGCAGTTTGGTCATAGCGAGTGACAAGTCGTGCATCCCCCGCGTTTTTTAACCAAAATGCCGAGCACGTCATGGCTACTCGGGGTGCATGGCCCAGATAACGCACAAGGTTTTGCCCCGTTTCCCCGAGGTCTGGCCTTTGGTGTTCCAAATACCGGCGGTGTGGTATAAAAACCCATCGTGATCTCTCAGGACACTATCGAAAGGGTAAAAAACGAGGCCAATCTGGTCGAGGTTGTGGCCGAGACGGTCAAGCTCCGTCGGGCTGGTATGTACTACTCCGGCCTGTGCCCCTTCCACAACGAGCGCTCGCCCTCCTTTTTCGTCCGAGAATCGTCCAATTCCTACATCTGCTACGGCTGCGGGGCGTCGGGAAACGTCATCTCGTATGTCATGGCGAACCGCGCCATGAGCTTTCCGGATGCGGTGGAGTATTTGGCCGGACGCTTCGGGATTGAGGTGAAAAGGGACTCGCTCAAGCCGGCGGGCCCATCGGTGGACAAGGAGAAGATCTTCAACGTGCTGCGCACGGCGCACATCTTCTTCCGGCGCATGCTCACGCAGGTAAAAGGCGGTAGTGGAGAGTTTCGTACCGTAGGAGAATACCTCAAGAAGCGGGGGCTCACCGCCGCCGCGATCAATGATTTCGGTATCGGATACAGCCCAAACGAGCGAGGTACGCTCATCTCTGTGCTCAAGAAAGCCGGGTTCGAAGAAGAGGACATGCTCCTGTCGGGACTCGTGCGACGCTCGGCAGGAGGCGATCTTTACGAACTCTTCCGCGGACGGCTTCTCTTTCCGATCTTCGTCGACTCCACGAGAATCGCCGGCTTCGGTGGACGTCTCGTACCTGGAGTCATGGAGGCGAGCTACGAATCGCAATCGCCTAAGTATGTAAACTCTCCAGAAACCCCTGTGTACCACAAGAGTCGTATGCTGTACGGACTCCCCCAAGCGATGCCTGCCATACGTGAGTCTGGCGAGGTGTACGTGGTCGAAGGATACATGGACGTCGTTGGGCTTTCGATGCGTGGTGTGAAGAACGTCGTTGCGTGCTGTGGAACGGCGATGACAGAGCAGCACATCAAGCGCTTCTCAGGGTTATGCAACCGTATCCACCTTTTGTTCGATGGCGATAACGCTGGCCGTGCGGCAGCGGCAAAGGCCTTCCTGCCCTCGCGTAACGCCCCGATCGATGTGTCGGCGTGTTTTCTCCCCGATGGTGTGGATCCGGATGATTTTGCCGCCCAACACGGAGATCGGGTCAGCGAAGCGCTCAAAGCGCTTCCCAAGGATGAGCCGCTCGACGTGTACGTTGATTCCTTGTTGTCGAAAGCCGGATGCTCCCCCACAGAGAAGCCCGGTCCGAACCTTCTCGGTCGTTTGTGCGATGAGGTCGCAAAGGCCCTCGGCGTTATCGAACGAGAGGTTGTGCGCTCAACCCTCATAGCGCGAGCTGCACGCAGACTCGGTGTTGAAGTCACACAATTGGAGAAGCTGGTCGCGGCGGGAAAGGGGAAAGAGGGTGCATCTGCCGTGTCTGCTAACATCGTTGCAAAGAGTGTGGTTGCGCCAGACAAGGGAGACGAGTCCTCCGTGCAACTTTCGGAACTCGACGGCGCTGTGCCGTTTCCAGCAGAAGACATGAACCTGCTTATCTCGATAATGGTGCTCAAGGGTGAATTACTCCCGGAGTTCTTTTCGAACACCGAGGTGTGCATGGGGGCTCATCCGGTGACCCAGCGCTTTGCGTCAGGCCTGTCGGAGATCTTGTCTCGGTATCCAGATGATGAAGCGCGTCAGCGCGAGGCCGTCAAAGCTCTGTTGCAATCGCACGGACCTAAGTGGATCTCGACGTGGAAGGAGGCCTACAAGCGGTTGAAAGCGGATGTGAATATGCGCGAGCTGTACCGAAGCAGCGTCGATGTCATGCGCCGAAAACGCTTGCAACGGGAGTTGGAGTCCGTCACCAAGGCGCTGGGAGAGGAGAATTTGGCGGCGGAGAGCGCGCGAGAGCTCGTCGAACAACAGCGGGCTCTCAAGACTCAATTAGCTCGACAGGGGTAGTGTTCGCACCTTCCGTAATCCCCTAGCGGAGTTGAAACCTTTGCTTTTTCGATGGCTTAGCCGCTCGCGTCTGGCCAGAGTGAGTCAGAGGGGCGTCCAGTTAGAGGCTAGGTTACGGTGTGCACGCGCGCTTGCCGGTTTCGGAGGCCGACGGCAGGGTATGTGGGGAATCACGGCCCCCGGAAGCAATCCTGTATAGTAGCAGGCCGGGGTATAGACCTAGCTAACCCAAATAGTTAGAATCGCCCGATTGCATAGTCTCGGTTAGTCTAGTTGGAGTGTAGGCAGTGGTGCGAAAGAAGATCGGAGCGAGTAAGGGAAAGTCTCTTGGAAAGGTCAAGCTCAAGAGCAAACTCGGGACGAAGTCCTCACTCAAGAAGGGTCTGAAGTCGAAAGGGGTCAAGGCCAGGAAGAACAACCGCACGGTCAGCCCTGCGCTCAAGAAGAATTCAAAGCTGAAAGTTGCAGCGCGTGAGCGTCTCAAACAGAGAGCGGATCTCGCCCGCGCAGAAAAAGAGAACGCCGCTGCATCCAAAAAGACCAAAGATGTCGTCGAGAAGCGTATCGTCAAAGTGGCGCAGGTCGCAAAACCTACGTCCTTGACGAATACTCCGAAAAAAGGTGAGTCGAAGATCGTCGGTGCAGTGATCCCTTTGACGAAGGAGCCGCGTAAGGGCCGAGATGCGGCCAAAGACGGCGCAGCGCCGGGAATGGATCGTGATCTTATCGTGGGAGATCTCGATGATGGTTTGCAGGAGCTCACAGGCTTTGATGTACCCGTAGAGCCCGATCTCGGAGACATCGACAGCGCCATCGATCTCAAGGAGCGCGGAGACCTCGACAGTCGGGTCAATCGATTGCTCGAGCTCGGAAAAGAGAAGGGTTACCTCACGATGGATGAGGTAAACGAGGCTCTCGCCGGTGAAGTAATGTCGGAAGAGCAGGTAGAGGACGTCGTTGCCGTTTTCGGTGAGCACGACATCGACATCATCGAGCAACCTGCCGAGCCTCAAGAGGAGGATGTCGAGACGCCAGCCGGAGTAGACTCCGCGCCAGAGGTCATTGAGGCTGGGTCTCTCGGTCGCAGCACCGACCCTGTTAGACAGTATCTGCGTGAGATGGGTAACGTGAGCCTCCTGACCCGCGAGGGTGAAGTGGAGATCGCCAAGCGTATCGAATCCGGACTTCTGGCGGTACGCGAGCAGCTCTTGAAACAACCGCTCTCGCTTGACTACGTCGTCAACCTCTTCGAGATGGTCAAGAACGACCAGATCCGCTTACGTGACCTCTTTGCTGAGGACGATGCCGAGGCGGAGAACAGCGAGAAGGAAGAGGAGGAAGAGGAGCAGGAGCCGCAGTTTGACGAGAACGGCGAGGAGATCGGTCAGAAGCCGAACCCGCAGAGTGAGGAAGATGAGCAGCAGAAGAAGCGCTTCCTCACCAAGGCTCTTCCGTACAAGAAGGCGTTGCGTGAGACGCGCGCGCTGTACGAGCAGCTCATGGCGCTTCCGGTCGAGAAGCGCCTGGAGTCCGACCGCGAGAAGAAGTTCCAGAAGATCCTCACTAAGAACGCCGCTCGTATCGAGGAGCTTAACCTCAACCAGAAGCAGTTCCACAAGATGATTCAGCTGGTGAAGGATGCCGACGAAGAGCGCCGCGCCATGGGCCGTAAGCTCGACTCTGTCGCACGCAGGATCGGAACGAACTCGGAGTCGCTGATCGAGGCGCTTCCGGAGCTCCTCGCAACTGATCAGGTCGCGGTGAAGCGAGCAGGAAAGAGGCTCAAGCTGAAAACTACCGATCTCCGTCAATTCGACGAGGCGTTGCAGCGCGCGATAACAGAATCTCGGGCGCTTGAGGAGCGCGTGATGATGAGCGTCAGCAGGTTCGGTGACAGTGTCCGAATCCTCAAGGACGGTGAGATCAAGGCTCGCATCGCGAAGGATCAGTTGATCGAGGCGAACTTGCGGCTCGTGGTGTCGATTGCCAAGAAGTACACCAACCGTGGATTGCAATTCCTGGATCTCATACAGGAAGGCAACATCGGATTGATGAAGGCGGTCGATAAGTTCGAGTATCAGCGCGGATACAAGTTCTCGACCTATGCGACGTGGTGGATTCGCCAAGCGATCACCCGTGCTATCGCCGATCAAGCGCGCATCATTCGTATCCCTGTGCACATGATCGAAACGATCAACAAGTTGGTGCGTACGTCGCGTCAGCTTGTGCAGGAGCTCGGTCGTGAGCCGACGCCGGAAGAGATCGCTGCCAAGATGGAGATCCCGATCGACAAGGTCCGCAAGGTGCTCAAGATCGCCAAGGAGCCTATCTCGCTCGAAACTCCGATAGGAGAGGAGGAGGATTCGCACCTCGGAGACTTCATTGAGGACAAGCGGGTCGTTTCGCCTGCCAACGCCGTCGTGAACATGAATCTCCAAGAGCAGACCCGCAAGGTGCTTGCGACCCTCACGCCGCGTGAGGAGAAGGTATTGAGGATGCGCTTCGGTATCGGTGAGAAGAGCGACCATACCCTCGAAGAGGTCGGTCAGAACTTCGATGTTACCCGTGAGCGTATCCGTCAGATCGAAGCCAAGGCGCTCAGGAAGCTACGCCATCCGAGTCGTAGCAAGCGTTTGCGCGGTTTCATGGACAAGTAGGCATTGGGGTCTAGTATGAACAAGGGTGCTGCGCTCGTGGTTCTCGCGGTCTTTCTCGGTGCCTGCGGACGATACTTGGCACCGATAGCGCCTGAGCTGATGGCGCCGCGAGCGGTAGACAAGCTAGTCATCACTCCCTCGTCGCAGGGGGTAGCGTTTGCGTGGGTAGCACCGGAGGAAGATCGCCGAGGAAAGGAGCTCACGAGCTTCAGTGGATACCGCATTCGGCGCAAGGAGTTGACCGAGCGGGGCGACGAAACGAACGAGAACATTCCGTTCGTTGCTGTTGGTTTCGTTCCTGACACGCACGTCGAAGTGCGAGAGAAATTGCGTGCCGAAGCGCGGGCGCAGGGCAAAATCGGGCGGCGCATTCAGGCCCCAGCAGAGTCGACTCAGTTCGCGTTTTTCGACAAGACCCCAGCCTCCGGTAAGACGTACCTCTACAAGATCGTTCCGGAGAATCAGGGTATCGTTGAAGGTGTCGTGGACGAGCTCGTGAAGGTGACCTTCAAAGGTAGCCAGAGTGACGTTTCAGTGATCACCAAGCGAGAGCTCGAAACTCCGGCAGCAGAGACTCAAGAGAAGCAATCCGAGCCGTCCTAACGTTTACGGCGCGGTCCTCCACAATGTCGAGATTGCATGGGAGGGTTTTGGTAGGTGAGCGCGAACAGCGTGCGGCGAGTCAGCTACAGCAATCCTTTTGCGTAGCGGTGGCTGGTGTTCCCGAGCTCGCCGGAGGTGCGGTGATGCGGGCCTGTGCGGGAGTTTTTCGTGTAGCCTCTACGAGCCGGATTGCATAGAGCGCGTGGTCCTCGAGCTCGACCCACAGGAGTGGAGCCTTAGCCGGCAAAGCCTTCTCCAGCGTGACCGAAAGCGCGTTGTGGCTACGGCCTACGCTCAGCGGTAAACAGCTCGACCTGAGAGCCTTCAGTATCGGTTTCGAGAAGAGCACCACAACCGGGAGTCCCTCTCGAATCGGTACCGACAGTTCGTTGTGAGCTGCTTTGAGGAGAGGCTTGTCTTTCTCGCTCTCCAAAATACTCGGGTCTGCGACCGGCAAGGATGACATGGTCACCTGTTGCGGGGTACATGCTGCGGCGCTGATGAGTACGAGGGCAAGAAGGATGGTCGAGGCTTTATGTATCGTCATCCCTTCTTTATGCGGGATGTCGAGCCTGAGGGTCTAGTCCTAAACTATAGGAAAATCTGGGATCTTGCGGATCTTCGGCTGCTCTTCGATTTTTAGCACGCGAAAAATCCTCAATGTATCAGAAGCGCTAGCTGCAACATGATGTCCATCATAATGCGGGCGTCTGCCGGTACGAAAGGGAGCACTATCCCTGTTCTTTCTACATCTAGGAATGCAGACTTGAAACAGCACTCAGTATTGGACGGACTAACGGAGAAGCCGGGAAGCGGGGCGCTTCGTAAGCGTATTGGGTGCGGACTCCCAAGAAAAGGGACCACCTCGTGCCAGGGTATGAGGATCTAGAATAATGAGAGAAAAAGCGCCTCGAAATGAGTTGTCGAGCGATGAATCTGCCCGAATAGCGGAGCTTCGAGCCTGTGAGATACTCGACACGCCGTCTGAACCAGAGTTCGATGATCTGACCCAACTCGCGGCTCTCATCTGTGGCGTTCCCATCGCGCTCATCTCCCTGGTCGATGTCGGACGACAGTGGTTCAAGGCAAGGGTAGGACTCGATACGCCAGAAACCCCTCGTTCGATGGCGTTCTGTACTCATGCACTCGGTAGTTCCGAGGTGATGATCATTCCCGATGCGCTAGAAGATGACAGATTCAAGGCCAACCCGCTCGTGCTGCAGGAGCCCAAGATCCGCTTCTACGCAGGTGCGCCGCTCGTCACGAAAAGCGGACACGTTCTAGGAACCCTGTGTGTCATCGATCGTATTCCGCGAGAGCTGACCCTTGAGCAGTCGAAGGCTTTATCCATTCTTTCTCGGCAGGTTGTATCGCTCCTTGAACGTAAGCAAGCCGAACGAGCGCTCCAGCAAGCGCGTGCCGAACAGGAGCAACAGGTGACGGAGCTCGAGGCGAGTGCCGTGCGCGAGATGCGGGTGCAATCGTTGTTGCAGCACGAGACGCGCTTACGTGAGGAGGCGGAGCACCTCAACCGTGTAAAGGACGAATTCCTAGGGGTTCTTTCGCACGAGCTACGAACCCCGCTCAATGCAATTCTCGGATGGGCCGAATTGATTCGTCGCCGAGAGCTCTCGCCACAGCAGTTGAGAGATGGATGCGAGGCGATTGCGCGGAGTGCACGGGCGCAGGCGCGCATCGTCGACGATCTCTTGGACATGAATCGCATCTCCAGTGGTAAGCTGCAGCTGAAGCGACAGCTAGTGAATGTGCGTGAAATTCTAAATGCAGCTCTGGAAACGGTGCTCCCCGCGGCGCAGGAAAAGGGAGTTGCAATCGAAATCGAGGTGTCTCACGGGCGAGGCCGGGAGGTCTACGGTGATCCCACACGCTTGCAGCAGATCTTTTGGAACGTGCTCTCCAACGCGGTACGCTTCAACAGTCAGGGTGGGCGAGTAAAAGTTTCGTTGAGTTCCTCCGACAACGAGGTCGTATTCTCCTGCGAAGATACCGGTATCGGCATCTCTCCTCAGTTTCTGCCGCATGTCTTCGAGCGGTTCAGGCAGGCAGATGCATCGGTATCGCGTCGGTATGGCGGTCTGGGGCTCGGGCTGTCGATCGTGAAATCGTTGGCTGAACTGCATGGTGGTCAGGTGTCGGCGTTCAGTGAGGGAGAGGGAAGAGGAGCGCGCTTCGAGGTGCGGTTACCTAGCGCCGAAGCGCGGGAGATCCAGGTGCCGACTGAAGTTACCCCCGCGGGTGCGGAGGAAGCTCACAAGTTGCCACTCCGAGCGCTCCAAGGTTGTAAGGTTCTGGTCGTCGACGACGAGCGGGACTGTCTGTCCCTGGTGAGGACAATTCTCGAAGAGGAGGGAGCCGACGTCAGAACGGCACAGAGTTCGGCAGAGGGTATCGAAGTCCTCTCGGGCTTTGCGCCTAATGTCATCGTGAGCGACATCGGAATGCCGGGAGGCGACGGATATGACTTCTTGGAGCGTGTGCGGAGCGGTCGAGCTGCTCACGGAGCTGCGGCACCAGCGATCGCCCTGACCGCGTTCGCACGTCACCAGGAGCGCGAGAGATCACTTCAAGCCGGTTTTCAGATTCACATGTCGAAGCCCTTCAATGCTGATCACCTTGTCCACATGGTGCATTCTCTGGCTTTACAAGGTGCGCGAGGCGAAGTCCCTGCAGTCGAAAAGCTTGTATAAGCGTGCGCCTCATTGTGCAGGTAAATTTGCCTGGATGTGACGGTGATATCGTTCCTTGAGAACGGATGTCGCTGCTGCGAATGAACGGCGACCGTGTCGGTCGCCGTTCGCCGGAACCCACGACCGGTACCATCTTCGTCGATGCCCCGGGTTCGCCTACTTTTGGCCCGAACAGTGAGTTACTTCTCGAAGATGTTCGTCAGTGCCACGTAGCGCCCCGCCAAAGCAGGACCAACCTGCATGCTGGCCGAAAGTTCCATCATGCGTCGCACATTCGCTGCGATACGTTCGCGTGTGAAGGTTTTGGCGCGCTCCACCTTTGCCGTCGCACCACCGGGTATCGGCTCCACTTCGGACAACATCTCTACATACGCCGCGATCACGCCCCCCGGATTAGCTATGAAATCGGGAATATTGGCGATGCCACGCTCGAACATCCTGGCGCGAGCCTCTTCCGAGCACGGATTGTTGGCTGCTTCGACGACGGCATGAGCGCAGATGCGCTCGACGTTGTCCGCGGTGATTACATTCTGAACAGCACACGGGAAGAGCACATCGACCTCGCGGTACAGGACATCGTCCAGCGGGAGTTGGGGTTGACCTTGAAGTTTTTCCCGTACCGTCGCGAAATCCTGACACGCAATGGCTGTGAGAAGGTCGTGTGAAGGGGTTCCCACTTCGAAGGTCCCACCGATGCGAGGATCGGACACGTATGCCAACTTCGCTCCGTACTCGGAGAAGTAGCGCACGACCGCTCCTCCCATGGCACCGAGACCTTGTACGGAGAAGGAGGTGTTTTGCAAAGACCTTCCGAGCACATCGAGCGCCGTCTTCGCGGCCGTTGCAACCCCGAGCCCCGCGATCCCTTCGCGGTCGTAGTCGGTTCCTCCCATGTCGAGCGGCTTTCCAGTAAAGGAGCGTCGAGAGCCGAGCTCCTCACACGCCCATCTCGGATGTATCGGACGTCCACCTATATCGAAGCCGAATCCCCCGAAGATGCCGCCGTTCTCAGCCAGGATAGGTTTCACGAGCGTTACGAAGCGACGGTATTTCTGCTCGAATCCGGGTTCGTCGGGGTCTCCTCGTAATCCCGATTTGGCACCTCCCAGCGCGAGTCCTGCAGCGGCATTCTTCAGGGTCATGGTGCGAGCAAGCATCGAGATCTCTTCGAGGGTGACACCTGGAGTTATTCGCGTTCCCCCCTTGCCGATGCGACCCAGGGGGCCGCCTCGGCTCGCCAAGGTACTGTGAACCACTACATACCCTTCGAGGTCGAGCGCAGGATCGCGAACGGTCAGCTCGAGTTCGGGCTGCAGGGCGTTGAAGCGTTGCTCGAGGGCCGTCAGTTCAGCGAGAAACTCTTGATTGGGGGACGATGCATGCATATCGGATACCTCTGAGTCTAGTCGAATGTGAATAATCTCTCGGAAAGCGAGGCAAAACGCACCTAATGAAGTGAGGCAAAACCTACCACTCTTTTACGTGAACGTGCTCGTGCACCTGAACGTAAACGTTCCCGAGACAAAAACATCAAGATGTTCGTGCACGTGCTTTTGCCTTCCCTCCCAACGGGATCCCCAAGCCTAAACAGCTCGATTGACTTTTCGTATCGTCTCAAAGGATACAGAGGAGATGCAACGATCTTTACGACAAGTCGAGAATTTACACATCGCGTTCTGGCTCCTCAAAGACCTGGGGTGGGTTCAAGACATCCACGTACTCGGTCTGGTGATGGTGGTGCCGACCCTGTCGGTGGCGATCTGGCTGACCTGGCAGATGCGTCACGAGTCAGCCGAATTGGCGCACAACAGCGCTGTCTGTTGTTGGATCGTGGCGAACGCGATCTGGATGGTGGGTGAGTTCTTCTTCCATGACAGCACGCGTCCGTACGCTACGATCTTCTTCGGGATCGGTCTCTCGATCTTGGCGCTCCACTACGGCGTGGCGATGATGGACAATCTTAGAAAGAGAGCCGCGTGAGGCGTTCACCTCAAGGGACAAGGAAGCGGATATCCCCGAATTGACTGGCAGACAGCGCACCTTTTTCTGAGCTAGGTGACGGTGGGAAAGCCACACTGCCGAGCAAGGCTCATAAGCTCGTGTCTGAGGGTGCTGTAGGCAGCGGCGATCGAAGACGAACCCTCCACCTGTTTCTTGATGCGCGCTAGATCTGCCTCTGATAGCCGCCCCGACTCTTTGGCCACCTGAAGCGCCTGGACAAAACCTTCAAAAGGATTCTCGCCGAGGTCCTTGACTCCCAGGGCCTTCGCTAGCTTCGCCTCGGAGTATCGCGCCTCGAGCTCACACTCCTCTGCCAGGCATATCGGAGGCGCGTGCATGCACGTGATCAGCACCCACCACTGCTCGCAGCGGGCGAGTTTCTGGTCCACGGTGAGGGAGCTTGCGCTATCACCGATAGGCAGCTCCGGTAGATCCCACCCCTTCGCCATCGGCTTGATGGTCTCCACATCGTCTCGTGAAATAGCAGATCTCGACGGAGCCTTGCCGGCGATAGTTGCGCCGATCTCTCGGACGGTAAGTGTGATCACTTCAAGTGCCGCAGCCGTTGGAGTGTTCGAAAGCACCACCGGGTGTGAACGACATTTCACGGCACGCGCTTGGGCTACAGGCAGCGCGCTCTCTATCCCAGCGACCTTCCAACCGAGTTGAGTAGCTAACGCTTCGGCATCTGGATATCTCGAGAGCCTTCGATGCAAAAGATCGTATTCCTTGCGGAGCTTGCCCGCTAAGTGACTGGGGAAGCCCAGCCGCACAGCAGATTGGAACTTTTTTTCTCGATGCCGCTTCGCTGAAGCGAGGATGGTATTGAACTCCCGCTGTGAGAGAGTAGTGCCGTCGTGCTGCAGCGCCTCGCGCACCTCAGCGCCGAAGGGGCGGCGGCCGAAGAGAGTTCGTAGCTCCTGGATCTTGTGTGCGACGAGGAGCTGAGCCTGCTTGGTGAGGTCGTGTTCACTGGTAAGAGGGATGCCGAGTCGGCGAGACCTCCGGTGTGTCGCATCGAGCGATATATCGGAGCCTTTGATCGAGGATAGGAGCTCGTTTCGCAGCTCCTTGAGCGTCGGCGGTCGACCTAATCGCTTCGTTGCGGAGTCAGCAACCCGCTTGAGGTCCACATCGTAAATGCCAGACCCGAAGGTGTCGGAGAACGACATCCGTCGCCCAGCAGGCAACTTTTTGTTGAGTCGACTGACGCGCATCCACACGCTGTCTGGGCGGGCTCTCTCCAAGGAGAGCTTGTTGTATTCGGAGGTGAGCTCCTTCGTCGTTGGATCACGACCGAGCGCAGTTCGAAGTTGTTTGTGGGTTCTAGCGAGGATCTTGTCGCCCGGATCGAAATACGACGAAATTCGCAACGACCGCAGCTCAGGAACGTTCGCAAAGCGATACTCGAGGGTTTTACGGCTCAGCGGATG
The DNA here is from genome assembly GCA_044351885.1 of Bdellovibrionota bacterium. Taxonomy (GTDB): domain Bacteria; phylum Bdellovibrionota_C; class UBA2361; order UBA2361; family OMII01; genus OMII01. The sequence continues at coordinate 3,915 of JBILEW010000063.1, read as the reverse complement.
CCCTGCGCGCTGTAAAAATTTGGCCACGAGAGCGGCTGTCGGCGCTTTTGTTATGCCGGCTCTGTTCAGGTGCTCGGCTGCTTGGTTGTACGCAACTTCGATCTGCGAGGTGGTGACGGCAATCCGATGGCGGCTGAGCCTGAAGCTCTCTCCACCTGGAGCAGATGTCCTTCGCAAGCGCTTCAAAATGTTGCTAAGCGACGTTTTCGTGACTGGAGTGCCAGAGCCAGCAAGAAGGGCCTTTAGCTCTGCAAAACTGGGGGGCTGTTTGTGTTGGTCGACAAAATGCTCGTATTCGGCACGCACCCTTTCGAGGTGTCGAAACAATGGGCGGTCCTTAGTAAAGAGGAGAGGTGGGGCGCCCTCTGGCATGCGACCCACGAGGGTACGCTTAATTTGAGACAGCCGGTCCTTCGAAAGAGCGTCGAGCGATGTGCCAGCAAGCGCGCTCTTGAGCTCGCGCACCGTTGGTGCGCGGCCCAGTCTCTCGTGTTCGCGCTCCATGACCGATACGAAGGCCCGCTCCTGGATGGTGCGGACAGCCATATGGCCGTACTCGTATGGCACCCGCCAAGTGGAGGGCAGCCGCTGGCCTAGCGTCTCTGAAACGCGCCCTCCCGAGCCCGTAGAGTTATAAGGAGTATCGCCCGATCGCTGAATCATTCAACCGAGGTTTTAGCTTGGTGGCGAGCCAGCTGCAACAAAGGCCCCATCCGTCGCGGTCCAAAGTCCGCGTCTGGGCGGCTTGCTTTTCTGAGACCTCCTGTAAAAATAGTACGTTGCGTTTTGCATATTCCACTGTTATAAGCCGCTTATGGGTACTAGAACGGCATTGTGCGTATTAAAAGTGCCCTTAAATTAAGCGCTTGGTAATCGCCACGGGAAGTTTGGGTGATCGGTTCCAGGAAGGAGAGAGGCTGAAAGCTCGAAGGGGCTTCTCCGCTTTCGGGGTGTCCCTCATAGGAGGGAAGGTTCGGAAGGGATCGCCGGTTGTATCATTCGGCCCACCTAGGCAGGTGCTGGGCCGGGTGTGGCTCGTAAATACAGCGAGTGCCAACTCATTGAAGTGCGGCACTCTACAGTGTTCGGCCTACGAAAGAAAGTTTAGAAGGCAAAGAGTTTAATCAATTACGACTACTCAGGGGATGTAAGATATGAAGCGCGAGAAATCAAACTACATGATTCAATCCGTCTCTCACGCTCTCGATGTGCTCGAGGAGCTGTGCAAGGCTGCAGGTGAGGTCGGCGTGACCGAGCTCTCCAAGCGACTCAAGCTCCACAAGAACAACGTGTTCCGCCTCTTGGCGACCCTAGAGCTGCGTGGTTATGTCGATCAAAACAAGGAGACTGAGGATTACCGCCTCGGAGTGAAGGCGTTGCAGATGGGACAGTCCTACCTGCTCCAGAGCTCGCTCGTTGCGCGTGGGCTTCCTATCCTCAAGAGCCTCTCGGAAGCCATCGGCGAGACCGTCAGTTTGGCGGTTCTTCAGGGTGGCCAGGTTCAGTTTCCATTGAGCATAGAGTCGAAGCGCCCGGTGAAGGTGGCTCCTCGCATAGCAGTCTCGTTCCCAGCCAAGCTCAACGCGGCTGGACGCCTCCTTACGGCGCAGCTCTCGGATGCAGCGCTCACGGAGATACTAGCTGCCAATACGGTGCAGGATGCGGCGATCAAGACGCAGCTTGCTGAGCTTCGTTCGACCGGTCAGATAGTAGATCGCGGCGCGATCGAGGCCGACGTAGTAGCGATCTGCAGGGTCGTGCGCGGAAACAATAACGAGGTTCTCGGCGCGATTGAGATCTTGGTTCCACAGTATCGAGCCAAGGCCGATGCAATAATGCCCAAACTGGACGAGGCCGCGGCTATGTTGTCGATGGCTCTCGGAGCAAGCCGCGCAAGCCTCGCAGTCGAGCGAGAGGTGGTCTCTGCGACCAGCGCGCAGGCTGCTCCTGTGATGACATCGGCTCAATCACAATCGACCGTTCGTTTGATGAAGTAAGTTGTTCGTTACTTTGGTTCTGTAGATGTTGTCGAGCGGGGGTGCTGCGAAGAGCAGACCCCCGTTTTTGTATAGGGAATCTCAATAAGGGGGTTTTGTGGTGTCTTTGATGGAACTGTCGCCGGAGCAAGAATCGTTACGTGAGATAGCAGCTCGTTTCGCTGCCGAGCGTATCCGTCCCGTGGCTGCGGAGTACGATGAGCGTTCGAAGTTTCCAGAGAGTATAATTAAGGAAGGTCATGCACTAGGGTTGATTAATTTGACCCTGCCGACCGAATGCTCCGGTACCGGACTCTCCATCTTTGATGCGTGCCTAGTCATCGAAGAGATAGCTTGGGGATGTGCTGGTTTCGCTACCTCGATGGTTGCCAACGACCTCGCACTTACGCCTGTCCGCATAGGTGGAACACCGGAGCAGCACGAGCGTTTTCTTACGCCCCTGGCAACTGCGGGAGACCTGGCGTCGTTCTGTTTGACCGAGCCGGGAGCAGGTTCGGATGCTGCCGGTCTGCAGACTACTGTTGAGGACGGAGGAGACGCCTGGATCATCAACGGCTCGAAGCAGTGGATTACGAATGCAGGGTATGCCCGCCAATACACGGTCTTTGCAACGATCGACAGATCGAAGAAACACAAGGGTATCTGCTGCTTGGTGGTGCCACGTGACACCCCAGGCATCACGGTGGGCTCGCACGAAAACAAGATGGGTCAACGCAGCTCTGATACCTGTGCCGTAACCTTCGACAACGTGCGCGTCCCCAAGGATCACATGATCGGAGCACCGGGCGAGGGGTTCAAGATTGCGATGCAGACCCTCGATGCAAGCCGCCCAATGACGGCGGCGATCGCGGTAGGCATAGGTCGAGCTGCTCTGGAGCACGCCATCGCCTATGCGAAGGAGCGTAAGCAGTTTGGTGCCCCCATCAGCTCGTTTCAAGCGATCCAGTTCATGCTGGCAGACATGGCGACCGCTGTCGAAAGCTCCCGGCTGCTTACGTGGCGCTCGGCGCTCATGCTGGACGAAGGAAAGAATGCATCCCTCGAATCGAGTATGGCGAAGCGCATGAGTGCTGACACTGCGATGAGCGTGTCCACCGATGCGGTGCAGATCTTCGGTGGCTACGGGTATACCAAGGAGTATCCGGTTGAGAAACTCATGCGGGACGCAAAGCTGCTGCAGATCTACGAGGGAACCAGCCAGATTCAACGCATAGTGATCGCGCGCGAGCTCCTCAAGAGGTCATAGTGGCAGTCCGGTCGGATATCTTCGATAGAACCGGCGCGCTCGACCGAGTTGCGGGAGACGAAGCTCTTTTGGCAGAGCTCATTGGAGTGGCGCGGCGAGACGTTAGTACCTGCATGCTGGGGCTGGGAGAGGCTATACAGCAAGGCCATATAGCTGACGTACAGTGTTTGGCGCATAGACTGAGGAGCGCCTTGGGGAATCTGGGGGCACTCAAGGTCTACAAGGCCTTAACCGACCTCGAACGGGCTGCCGGGAGGGGGGAACTAGAGGCGTGTACGGTCCTCATACCGTCGATTGCGACGTTAATAGAGGAGTTCTTTGTGGTGTCCGCGGGAAGCTAGGCGAACGGGTGGAGGGCGGCTCTCGGTTTGCTCTTCAATTTTGACAGCAGCACCCTGCGAGAGTACGAAATCCCATCCCCTTGTGGGGGGTTGGCAGTGCCTACCTTCCCCAACGAAGCTCGACTAATTGGTCATGTTGCTTGAGATCTGCCTGAGCGTCTGAACACCGTGCGAGGTGATCTGCCATACCTTAGAGGTGAAGTCTCCCTCGGGGAACGGGCTCACCAGCTTCTGGCCTTCGAGTATGAAGAGGAATCTCTGGGTCTCTTTCTCGTCTCGGATACCGCTGATGGTGGCGATCTCTTCGATCTGAAGTCGACGAGGTTCAGCA
>JBILEW010000084.1:0-17349 GCA_044351885.1 Bdellovibrionota bacterium | reverse complement strand
AAATGTGAAGATAACAGTGCTGATCTCCTCGCAGGCCGGCCAACTGCCCTTTGCAAGGCTGTACGAGAGCGCCTCACGCGCGCCAAACAAGGATTATGTGGAGATGTTTGCGCGACTTTTCAAGAATCTCGGGCTCGATCAACCCTCTCAGAACGGTCTCGGAAACTCTGGCTCAACTGGCTCACCGCAACGAGTATTCACGGCCGAGGAGCTCGTGGCAAATATCGTAGATTACCTCGACTTCGATACTCAAAGTTTCCAGATGCCCGGCCTGCCCGCTGCCTTCAAAGGGATGGAAGATGATCTACCGCAGGACGCCGCTTTTCCGAATCAGGGGTCATTCAACTCTCTGGCGAGCGAACTCGGCGCCATACCTGGATTTACACCGGACAAAGTTCAAAAGTTGTTGCCCTTTGTTACCAATGCCGGCAACGGCCTCGTAAACGTGAACGCCGCGCCGGTGGAGGTCCTGATGGCCCTCTCGCCCGCGATTACTCAGCAAATGGCAGAGCAGATCGTAGCGTTTCGAAACCCACAGAACGGGGGTCCCTTCACGAACAGCATGCGGGACCAACTAACGACGATCGCTGGTGCTAATGTCATCACCCCTATCTCGAGCAAAATCGCCGCGCAGGGAAGCTATTGGGAAGTGATCGCAAAGGTGGACTACGGCACATCGACCTTTATGGCGAGTGCGGAGCTTCAAAAGAGCCCTGGAGGCGGTCGCATACCCAAAAAAGTAAGCTTTCAGCTGTATTGACCACGTGGGCTGCTCTCCGCAGGGAAGCGAGACACGGCATTGGCTGCCTAACCCTCATAAAAACAGAAACTTAGCCCACATCGACCCAGACTCTTGAGTCGTAACGGCTACCCCACTATACATGTCTGACGCACTGGAATCTGCCGCGATTCCAGGACTTTGACATTATTGCGCGAGCGCTATATGCTCCGTCCGCTGTTATTAAAGAGAGAAGAGTTATGGCACGACGTTGTGAAATCTCCGGTGTAACCTACCAGAACGGTAATCGAGTTAGCCACGCTAACAACAAAACTCATCACAAGTTCGAGTCGAACCTCCAGACCAAGCGCCTGTTCGTAGCCGAGCTCGGCAGAACAGTGCGAGTACGTGTTTCCACACGTATGTTGCGCACGATCGACAAGTTGGGATTCCTCGGCGCCCTCAAGAAGTACAACCTATCGCTCAAGGATGTGGCGTAAGGGCTGCACCCACGACCGGCGCCGTCTCCTTTCCTAGTGCAACCCACCCCTCTTTTGGGCATTGAGCTTCTCTGCGGCTAAGCGCACCGCTTGGATGCCACCGAGGATCGCCTCACCGCTATCAGCGCTATCCTTCACGACGGCCACCTTCAGAGCCGCGGCGTCTAGAACTCCGAGCCTCTGAGTGTTTGGCACGAAGATCTCGCTACATGTCTTGCATTGCACAACTACGATGATCCCTTCGTAGGTCACCTTGGTCAACTCAGTAGAAAAGTTCTGGTCGTCCGAACCGATCGTGCCGCAACACGGGCAGGTGATCGAATCTACGAACGTTTCGGCGAGGCCTTTTAGTCTAAACTTGAGCGCCATTAAGTCACGCGTCCTTTTGAGAATGTAGGTATTTAATCAATGTTACTTCCGCTCCCTTACGCGCGAACCGCACCTCATCAACGGCACCGGACATCAGCGCCAAACCACGCCCCGAGCAGGAAAGCTCCTCGAGAGGTCTCAACCCAACCTTGAATTCTCCGTCCCGCGACAGAAAACCGTGCCCGTCATCTCTTACGACTATTTCCAGAATCCCGTCGCGCAGCCACGAGACCACCCACACAAAGCGATCTGCATAAAAGGGGTTCTCGAGCCTCTCTCGCCGAATCGCTGTGAACTTGTCTTCGCCGTCAGCTTGAATCTCCTCTTTCCATGCCGACTCTAGCTCGAGATTTCCGTGTTCGAAGCCGTTCATGATCGCTTCCTGAACCGCCAACTTGAGTCGCAGCGCTGCCGCTTCGCTCAACGCACCGCACTCGCGGAGGCGATGAACGATCGGTAGCGAGATCCGCTCCGACTTGGCGAGTTGTCGACACGAGAAGCACATCTCCGTTCGCTCGCTCGCGACATATCGGTAGATTCTCCGCTCTTCCTGATCGTATCTGAGCGAATGCACGACATCAGTGACGATGTGTTCGAGCCACGAAAAATCCACGGGGCGAGGAATTACATCCATCGCCCCGCTGCGGAAAAACGAAAGGGTCTTTTCGAACGAAGCGTCGTCGCTCAAAGCTATGATCGCCTGAGAAGGACTGTGCCTCCGAACAGCATCCAGGAATTGAGTTGCGTCGATACCCGGCATCGTCACATCTGCGATTACGACGTCGTATTCCCCCGACGCTACGGCTGACACCGCCGTCTGCGTATCGGGGAGAACGTTGTAGCGCCAACCCAACCGTTCGAAGAAGGCGCTAAAAAGCGCACAGCTTCGCGGGTCATCGTCAGCAAGCAAAATGTGAGGAGGCGCGGAATTCACACTCATCCGTCAAGAAATCGAACACCCCAACCACTCCTATCGGTACGACGGAACTATCCGACAACTCGTGCCGCTTACTTGTCCATCGGCAGCAACTTGTCGAGCATGAGAAGCTCGAAGGTCTCCTTCACGAAGCCTTGCAACGGTTTGACCATGAGCACACCGTTCTCGGCCTTGAGCCGCTTGTAGCACATGAGCACCTTGCCGATACCGTAGCTGTTTATGATCTGAGTACCCGAGAGATCGAGTACGATCGTGCGCTTTCCCTTGTCATAGATCTCGTTGAAGGCAGAGCGCAGGGCCTCTCCGGCGGTCTCGGTATCGAGATCTCCGGTAACCTTGATGTATCCCTTTTCTCCAATGATCTCGGTTGGAAATTCCATACGTATCCCTCTTGAAATTGACGTTCCACTGAGTTTATCGGACGGGATGTTCGAAAACCTGAATACTTCTGACTCCGAGCGGAAACAAGCGTATGAAACGGGAGATAAAACCAAGATAATCTGCTGAAGTTTCTGCATAATCCGAGATTTAGTTGTGAGTCGGTTACCCCGCCTTGAACAGTTCCGGAGCCTGATCTCCGTCACGGGAGCAGTCAAGGCCGCCGGCCTCCCTTCAGATTTTGGCGAATTCTGACGACTCTAGAGAGTAGGAAAGGGAGTTCTCATACGTCTTTCCGGCTCTCTCGAGGATTTCACATGAACCAACAGCAAATCCCCGCAGAATTCAGGGGCCGTCTACGCAAGGACACAGATTGGCGTGAAATCGTTGCCTGGGTCGGAGACCTTCCTCCGATGCCTCACGTCGCAACTCGTGCCTTGCAGCTACTGGAGGATCCTGACGTAACGGCAGACGATCTGACCGCGCTCCTGGCAACAGACACGGCCCTCGCCGCTCGTGTCTTGAAGATCGCCAATTCGGCGATGTTCTGCCGCCAACGAGAGATCTGCACACTCAATCAAGCAATTGTGGTGATCGGACTCAAATCGCTCAAAGGCATCATCGCTACTGCAACGATACGAGAGATGTGCAGGGATCTCACCCCGCTCAAGACCCTCGTATGGGAACACTCGATCTGCACGGCTCTGTGCGCCACTGCGATCGCCAAGAGCCTCAAGAAAAAATTCGTAGAAGAGATATTCCTCCTGGGGCTTCTGCACAGCTTGGGGCAGGTCGTATTACTAAGTCAGGAAGAGACGAGCGTTGATTACGACCACGTGATGGCGGAAATCGCCGACACTCCGTGCACATACACCGTCGTGGAAGAGGAGATCTTGGGCTTCTCTCACACATTGCTCGGAGCGCTTGTTGCGAAAAAGTGGAATTTCTCCGCCGATACCTGTCTGACGATTCTGCACTATCGCGATCCGCTCGAGTCGAAGCCAGAATCGGAACAGGACCAAAAGACTGCGATAGTTCAATTAGCCGACCTCATGGTGCACGAATTGGGGATCGGAAGCCCTCCAAACTATCCACGAGCACACGATGAGATTCACCGCGTGGCCTTGCTCGTGGGCTTCGATCCCAAAAAGGCCACTGCCAAGCTCGATGAGCTCACGCATCAGATAGCTCAACAGTTCGAAAACGAGAAACGCCTCTTCGAGTGAGACGCTTCGCTCGAACTCGGAGCATTCCGCCTCACAAAGCCGCAACATCCTCGTAATTTCAGGTGCTTAGAGGCCTGCTCTACTTGCCTTCCGAGCGCATTCATCGGTATACTTCGCCCAACTCCCGACTGATGACCTCGCGAATCGTTTCAGTAGCTTAGCTGAGCAACAGCGAGGATTTCTACGGCGAGACTGTAGGCGTATCTCCAACGACGATTCTCCAACGATGATGAACCACGTTTCGCCCACAACGCTACGCGCCGCGCCACACACACCCTCCTCCATGGAGGATGCAGATGTCCATGCCTCGTCAGACGAATATGCCGCGCGTTTCGGTGACGCCGCCGGAAAGTGGATGCTCGCCGTTCAGGAACGGAAACTTCTACGCTTGCTGGACGAAGATATCACCTCGGCACTCGATGTGGGTGGTGGACACGGTCAGATCGCGCTTCCCCTGTCCAGAGCACAGCGGGCCGTAACGGTTCTCGGGAGCTCTCCGGTTTGCGCCACTCAACTGAGGCAGGAGATCGATCGTGGAATAATCTCCTTCAAATGCGGCAATTTGATCGAACTTCCCTTCGATGCTGGCTCATTCAACCTCGTGACGAGCTTTCGACTCATGAGCCACTGTACAGCCTGGAAGACGCTGATATCGGAGATGTGTCGAGTTTCAAATCATGCGGTGATCGTCGATTATCCAGTTTGGTTGAGTGTCAACATTATGAGCCCGATCCTGTTCTCGTTGAAAAAACGACTCGAAGGGAACACCCGCACATTCAAGCTCTTTTCAAATCGGGAGATTATCCGGGAATTCAGATCACACGGCTTCCGCCTGGAACGGATCGAGAGACAGTTCGTGTGGCCGATGGCTCTCCACCGAGCGCTCGCCAACCCGAAAATTTCTCGGACGCTGGAATCAGTAGCAAGAGCGCTCCTTCTACGGAGATTCTTCGGATCGCCGGTAATCGCTAAATTCGTGCGCGAGTAGAACAGATGTCCTCAGCTATCGACCCTGCAGAGACACAAAGCACCGAGCGCTCCACCAAACGACCTGCGTCACTCACCGTATTGAACAACTCGGAACCCTACACTCGCCTGCGCGAGTCAGGGCCGTTCATCGACCCGCTTAAGTGGAACGAGGACCGAGAGAACAAAACGCCCAGGGCGCTCCGCAGCCTGGCCAAGATAATCGACGGCGGATTGTGTCATCGCTGCGGCTCGTGCGTCGGCATCTGTCCTACTGGGGTGCTGGGCTTGGATGGGGAGGATTATCCCGCCGTTCACAACGTCTCCGCCTGTACGGATTGCGACCTGTGCGTGAAGGTATGCCCTGGAGACGAATTCGACATTCGAGAAGCGTATCGAAACCAATTCGGCACCGAGGCGGACGTTACCTCGACTCACGGCCACTTCGTCGATTCCTTTATCTCATACTCCACGGACCCGGATATCCGAGAGCGCTCGACGAGCGGAGGCCTTGTCACTGCGATCCTGCTCAACTTGATGCGGCGTGGAGAGATCGATGGCGCAGTCGTCATCGTCTCCGACAGCGAGCAGCTGTGGAAGGGAAAAGCGATTGTTGCTCGTACCTCCGAAGAGATCCTATCGGCCATGAAGTCGAAGTACGCCATCTGCCCCACGAACTCGGTCTTCGGTGAGATTCGATCGATTCCTGGTCGGTACGCGCTCGTGGGACTTCCGTGCCAGATTCACGGCTTCGTAAAAGCAGCCGAACTCGATCAGCGTTTACGTGAGCGCGTCGTACTGACGATCGGGCTTTTTTGCCATGCCGCGGTCGAACACGAAGCTCTCAAGATCATCTGGAAGAGCCTCGGGGACAAAGTCGCTAACGCCAAACGCTACATCTCGCGAGTCGGCAAACATCCAGGCACGCCGCACCTCGAAATGAAGGACGGCTCTCTGTACCCGGTGTACTTCGGCGAGAAGAAGGGATACCGACCTTCTTCGATGGAGATCATCAATATCGTTTATCGTCTCTACACCCCTGCTCGCTGCCTCACCTGCTTCGACGCAAGCGCGGAATTCGCCGATATTGCGGTCGGCGATCCGTGGATGGCACCTCCTCACGACGGAGTCGATTTCTACAAAGGATGGAGTTTTGCGCTGGTACGAACTCCGCGCGGCCAGGAGGTGTGCAAGCAGATCGTCGAAGACAAGGACGTTCACATCGAGACCGTTACTCGGCGCGAAGCGCTCGCATGCAACCGCATGATGGGAACGGAGAAGCGCTGGCGAGCTTTTCGCGTGATTGAGACGCTACGAAGACAAGGCAAACCCGTCCCCGCATACGGCCCACACGGATTTCGATTTCCTCGACAATCCGGAAAACAGTTCGTGAAGACGGAGATACACATGTTCACGCACATGTTTTGTCACCTCCCGAAGCTTCGGGGACACGTGCTCCGGTTTACGCTCTCTGGAGGAGGATACCTCCTCTTGTGGCTCAACTGCCAACGGCGCGCCTTGCGATTCCTCGTTCGAGATTCGATCGCCAAGGTCAGACGGAAGATCTTCGGAAGGACCTAGAATGCGCGTACTGCTCCTAGCACCTCAACCTTTCTATCAAGAACGCGGCACTCCGATCGCGGTGCGCCTTGCTCTCGAGGCTCTCGCGCGCAAACTTGACCTCGAATCGGGAGACGAGCCTGTAATAGATCTCCTCACCTATGGAGAGGGAGAGGAGATAGATATTCCAGGCGTACGCATCATTCGTATTCCTACGCCATCGTGTCTTCTCGGCATCCGTCCGGGGATCTCGCTCAAGAAGCTGCTGTGCGATGTCATCTTCGCCTTTTCGACCTTCAAGTTGTTGTGGCAGGCGCGGCGCGCTCAGTATTCCGTCGTGCATGCGGTGGAGGAATCGGTCTTCATCGCGTGGCTCGCCAAGCAGATCTTTGCCACCCCCTATATCTACGATATGGACTCTTCCCTCGCATTGCAGGTGGTCGAAAAATGGTGGCTCCTCAAGCCAGCTCTGCCGATCTTTCGATTCTTCGAGCGGCTGGCCGTGCGTGGCAGCATAGCAGTAGCGCCGGTATGCGACGCGCTGGAAGCGATCGCCACACACCATGGCTCTCCGCACACCGTCATGCTCCGCGATGTTTCCCTGCTTCCATCCGAAGACACAGATCTCATGGGTCGATCAGAGGTCTTCGGGGATACAGTTCGCGACTCTCAGCCGGTGATTCTCTATGTCGGGAATCTCGAATCATATCAGGGTATCGATCTGCTGGTCGAATCGTTCGCATTGGTCCACAGCCATCCCTCAAGCCCGCATTTGGCGATTGTGGGAGGCACCAATGATGCTATCGCAAAGTACCGCGCCAAGGCTCAATCGCTCGGATGCGGAGGGTGTGTATCTTTTCTTGGACCCAGACCGGTAGCGCACCTCAAGTCGTACCTCTCCCAAGCAGACATCCTCGTATCTCCACGCATCAAGGGGAACAACACACCGATGAAGATCTACTCGTACCTTCATTCGGGTAAACCACTTGTCGCGACAGACCTCCCTACCCACAGGCAGGTTTTGGACGAAGAGATCTCGGTACTGGCTCCGGCGGAACCCGAGGGGTTTGCCGAAGGACTGCGGCGGCTATTGGACGATCCGCTTCACAGGCAGGTGGTCGGGGAGCGTGCTCGAATCAAAGCAGAGAAACTCTACACCCGCGAGGCGTTCGAAGCGCAGCTGTTCGCGCTCTACGAGCAGGTCCAGCAACGGGTTAGTCGAGCCATCCCGCGCCCAGCCGTACCAGTAGGAGACGAATCGTGAGCCCCATCAAAGCTGCCCTATTATCTCTCCTTGTGACGATCGTGGGCATTCTCATGGCGTTGGGGGTAGTCGAGCTCGGGGTGCGATTATTCGTCCCTCTTCGCACCGAGCAGGGACCCGGCTGGAGTGACAGGCCTGCCTTTTATTTTCGCTCCCCTGCAGTGCCGTCCATGCAGGACTATCCACATGTCGTTCCCAAACCAGAGACTACCTTTCGTATCGGCGTCATCGGAGACTCGTTCACTTTCGCGCCCTACATGCAGTTCACCGATACCTTTCCCAAGAAGCTCGAACAGATGTTGAACCTGAACGACACTCCTCGACGGGCCGAGGTTGTGAACTACGGAGTTCCGGCTTATTCGACCTCGCACGAAGTGGCTGTCGTGAAAACTGCTCTCGAGGAGGGTAGTGACGCAATCATCCTGCAGATCACCCTCAACGATCCTGAAGTGAAGGCTCACACCCCAACCGGCATAACCGAAAACATGCAAGATCGTTTCGGTGCTCTGAAGTTGGAAGGCTTTTCAGGCTGGCTCGCTCGCCACTGGAGAACATATGGCTTCGTCGTCACGCGCCTGCACAACACTAAGACTCATTCGGACTACGTAGACTACTTCAATAGCCTCTTCGAGAACCCACGTTCCTGGAAGCCCTTCAGCGAATCGATGAGTCGCTTGGTGGAGAGTGTCAGGAGCAAAGACAAGCCGATCGTTGCCGTTGTCTTTCCCCTCTTTGGCATACCCATGGATGACAGATACCCCTTTTATGCCATTCACGCGAAGGTTGAAGCGTTGATGAAATCTTTGAGCGTGCCCGTACTGGACGTCTCCCCGATCTACAAGGGCATCCCCCTCGATAGACTGCAGGTCATACCCGGAGTAGACCGTCATCCGAACGAGATCGCTCACAGGATGGCTGCCGAACGGATCTATTTGTGGCTAGAGGAGCAGAAAATCGTTCCCGAAGAGTTTCTCATCAAGGAGAAATTCGCTACACGTTTGGGGATACGCGGACAACGGGTGTTGACGGAAAACCCGACGGATACGAACGAGCAGACTGCTGCAGAACAGGCGAAGTAAGATACCTAATAGGAAGGAATTACGGTTATGACACGACAGCGCATGCCTGCAGAATGGGAGCCTCACCGAGCAACATGGATCGCCTGGCCTTACATGGAATCCGATTATCCCGGAAAGCTCGACGCCGTTCGCTGGGCGTACTGTGAGTTCATCAGACACGTCTCTAAGGTCGAGTACGTCGAGATCCTCTGTCTCAACGACGAACTCGAGAAGGATCTACGCGAGCGGCTCGAGAGACAGCAGATCAGCGGGAAGATTCGCATCCACCGCGCACAGTACAATCGTGCATGGCTACGAGACTCAGGCCCTGTCGGCATTGTAGGAGAACGTCCGCATTGGCTCTCGTTCACCTTCACCGGTTGGGGACACCTGCCCGAGGTAGAGCTCGATAGACAGGTACCCGATTTTGTTTCCAGTGCGACTTCAGTTGATCTCACGCAAGCACACCTTGGTGATGCCGTTCCAGTACTCGAAGGTGGCATGCTCGACGTAAGCGGAGACGGTCTCGTGCTCGTCACAGAGGAGTGTCTCCTCTCCGAAACCCAACAGCGTAACGCGGGATTCACGAAGGGGGAATACGAGCGACTCTTTGCGGAATACCTGGGGGCTCCCAACACCATCTGGCTCCCCAACGGCGTAAGCGGTGACGATACGCACGGCCACATCGACAACGTGGCTCGCTTCGTCTCTCCGCGTACTGTAGTTGTGGCAAGTGCCAACGCCCGCGACAAGGAGCAGTACGCGAAGCTTCGAGAGAACGTGGAAGTATTACGGAGCTATCGCACCCCGAGCGGTGAAAAGCTCACCGTCGTAGAGTTTCCCTTCCCCGAGCCTCGATACTGTGACGGAGCTCGCTGGCCGGCAGGATACATGAATTTCTATTTCGCGAATGGATTGGTTCTCGTACCGACGTACAACGACGTGCAGGATCGATATGCACTCGGTCTGCTTGCCGACCTACTACCTAACCATAAAGTGATCGGCATTCACTGTGCTGATTGGATCCTGGGTGGTGGAACGCTTCACTGCTCTACACAACAGGAGCCGGATTGGTCGGTGGTTCGGTAGGAGAACTTACTAATTTACAGGCTCTTCGTGGAATCGAGTGGGTAGGTCTCGGTATTATATCTACGTGAACGTGCTCGTAAACGTGCACGTACCCGAACAGCTTGAGGTTTTTGTTTCGGGCACGTTTACATTCAAGTGCACGAGCATGCTCACGTGGAGGAGTGCCAGGTTTTGCGTCGCTTCCCTAAGCGACCTCCCCCGACGAATATCGTGCTGGAAAGAGTTTGCTTACAAGGATTGCAGCCATGCTTTCCAAGCTATGCCTTCAGCCCCCATGACACCTGTTTCGGGTACGTTCACGTTTACGTGCACGAGCACGTTCACGGGGAAATGCGTTATATTTCACAGGCTGACTCAGCCCGCAGAGGCTATCGCCGGTCGTGAGAGATTGCTCACCACAAAGCGTCTGAACGCTTGAATGGCACCATTACGCTGCCCACACGTAACGAATCTGCATCCTGGATCCCGCAGCCGTTCGAGCACATTCTTCGCCAGAAGATCCGTGGAATAGTTCCCATCAATCTCGATCTCCTGTCCGAACGACCCGACAAGGCTCTCTTCGCCGTTGAACGGTAGCGGATCTGTCCCATGAAACACTCTATATCCGAGCGCTCTGGCGCGCGCGAGCAAGCTCGAAGGAGGGCCGAGGCTGGAGCGGATTGCAACGTCTCCGACAGAAAGCTCCTGCGGCGTATACCGATCCAGTAGCTTTCTAACTTCTGCACCACGTGCACCCAACCATTTCCCCGGTGACCACGGAAGGCACGGGATACCCTCTGCGTCCCGTATTGCAGACACGATCTCTCCCGCACATCTTCCCTCTAGATCTGAGCGGAAACACCCGAGACCCAAGACCTCGATCCTTTCCTGCGCAACATACTGGGCGCCGCGAATTACTGTTAGATCACTATCAGCCGTCTGATAGATACCCACCCTACCCTCGCAGACCTCGCGCCATCCAGACGGCTCGCGGCGAAACCGCGCGAAAGAATCTTGCCCTGCTCGATCAACCACTATGACCACTGGCGCGACATGCAGATCACCGCCCCGAAGATTCTTTACTGCGGCACTGCTCCAGCTCGGCAGCTCGTAGGAGTCATACAGATGGGCATGCGCGTCAAGGCGGACGATCGCCATGGGATGATCCTCAGCTCAGCGTCTTCAACTTCGAAAAGAGTTCGTCTCGAATCCCTGGATGTACGATGTACATCGGATTATTGCTCTCGATACGCCATTCCCTCAGCGGTACACACCGATTCAAAGGATCGAGCCAGGCTTCGAGGCCAGCCTCGATAGCGAGTAATACTCCGGGAAGATCCCACGGCTTGACCGAAAACTGGATGCTCGCCTGTTCGAATCCTTGCGCCAAACGAGCACAATCGTTCGCGAACCCTCCGAAGCGATACATATTCTCGATTGCATTGAGATTCTTGAGGTGCTGCATGATGCGCGACTCACCATGATGCCCGAGCAAGAAAAGCACCCCTGCCTCCACAAGTGATGTACATGGCGGAGCTACCAGTCTGCGCCTCTCCGCAGGGAGCGCACCGTTGATGAAATCGACATCGCTCGCATAGCACCCCTCCCCTCGCACCGCGGTAAAGAGCCGCTGATGAGGCACACTGTAGAAGCATGCAACTGTAAGCTGATGATCCTTGACGAATCCAACCAGAGGTCCGTACCCGACCTGTCCACCCTGCTGCCCCAAAAATCGCTTGCACGAGGTAGTTCCATCCAAGGGGTCTACCAGGAAGTACGAGGAGCAGCTCTCGATGAGCTTGTGAGAACTCTCGTCCTCCTCTGCTACGACCGGGAAGGAGGTTCCGAGCTTCGCCAAGATCCGGCGTTGGCTTTCGATATCGAGATTGAGCACGAGGGAGTGATCGGCTTTGACATTCACCTCTAGCTTGTCACCAGAACGACCCGCTTGGACTATGTACTGCGCCGCATCGAGCACGGCGGATTCGACCGCGCTGACTATCTCTTGTATCGAGGGGCTAAAGACAACCTGATTGTTCATGGCCCAAAGTGTAGAATGTTTAGCTGCATCTGTCATGCTAAGGAAGGGAGGCGAAGCTTACCGGCTGTCTCCAAGCACGTGAACGTGTACGTGCTCGCAAACATGCACGTGCCCGAAAATCTTGATGTTTTTGTGGGTCTTCGTGAAATCGAGTGGGTAGGGCTCGGTGTTATCCCGACATGAACGTGCTCGTGCACGTAAACGTGAACGTACCCGAAACAGGCATCATGCGGGCTGAAGGTATAGCTTGGAAAGCATGGCTGCAATCCTTGTAAGCAAACGCTTACAAGGGCGATACTCGTCGGGGGAGACATAGTTTAGAGCGTTTAACAGATCAAAGAGCGCGCCACACTTCATGACGGATCTCCGTGCTATAGTGATGACGAACTCAAGCGCCGTTCGATAGACGTCTAGTTTTTCATAGTCGAGCATACTGCTCTAGTTCGGGAGCGAAGAGATAAAGTTGCTCGTTCGGGTACGTTCACGTTTACGTGCACGAGCACGTTCACGTGGAAAGGCGCTATGTATAGTTAAAACAACGATTTGCGCTCTCACTGACCTCGGTACTCCCCACTCGATTCCACGATGAGCCGTTTTTGTTTTTGGCTACGTTCACGTTGTGGTGCGACATGTCGAGATGGGCTAGCACGGATCAGGCTACTTCCGTACACTTAGAGTACCTATGGATGAGGTATTCCGAGCACTACGAGGGGATGCAAAGCCGGCCGAGAGCGTGGCATCACGACCACTTGCCCCCGTGGTACGTGAGTACCTCGACTATTTCGCTGATGGACCCAGTCACACTGCCCGCGCAAAGCGCCTCGACACCGACAAGTTCCTCGAATTTCTAAAACGCCACCGTAGAGCTTCTGAGATAGAGCACCTAACGGTCGGGGATTGGGATTTCTCGGCCTGCCAACGCTTCGTCGATGAGTCGCTCAAAGTGGAAGCACCCGCGACGGTCGCGCGACGACTGGCGACCATCAAGCACATGGGCCGCACTCTGGCCGAACGCCTTCCGGGCTTCGTGAATCCTGCCCGAGACGTCAAGCCACCGAAAGTGCAGAACGCGCGCCCTCAATCTATCAATTCGGAGGAGGTTGAACGTATCAGAGAGCATGCAACGTCCGTTCGTGCGACCAAGAAGAACTTCTCTTCGTATCGCAACGAGATCCTTATGGCCCTCTTGCTCGACACCGGCCTGCGAGCTGATGAAGTTCGTACCTTGAAACGCTCACAGCTAGACGACAAGCTCGAATGGATACGGGAGGTCAAGACAAAGGGTCGACGATTCAGAGATGTTTACATATCCTCTGGCATGCGAGAGCAGCTACGTGAGTACCTCACCACCCGGACGGAGCAACTCAAACGAGTTTTTCCTACCCTCACCCCCGTTACTGATGCAAAACTGCCCGTTTTCGTGAGTCTTCACGGAGCGAAGCCCAACGATCCCAACAGCTTTCACATGGGCCCGAAGAGCGTCTGGAGAGCTATCAGGAGCTATTCGGTCGAGACGAAGCTCCATCCTCACTTACTCCGCCACACCTTCGCCGTAGATCTCTTGGATAACTCGAAAGACATCAGACTCGTCGCACAGGCGCTGGGACACAGCGACGTCCGAATCACAATGCGCTACACCGAGCGAGGCAAGGAAGAGGTTGCGGAAGCGCTCGAGAGAGCCCGCAAGAAGAGGTCGTAATTCGCTTCTTCCATGGTCATATTTAAAGAGTTATCTTTGTTGTATGACTTTACAACCAGAACTCGTTCGCTCCCTGGCACGTCAATTCCACACACCTCTTTATGTCTTCGTCGAATCGACGGTGAGAGAGCGCTGTAAGGAGCTTAAAAATGCGATCAGCTACGAAAACACAGTAATTCGCTATGCCTGCAAGGCTTTGACCTTGCGAGCTATCCTCGAGATCATACGCGACGAAGGGCTGTGGATCGATGCATCGTCTCTGAACGAAGCTAAAAGAGCTCTTATGGCAGGGTATGCCCCTCACCAGATCGGGTACACGGGAGAAAGTGCCTCAGAGACGGTGTTCAACGAGCTGTTCGAGCTGGGCGTTACGATGAACTGCAGCTCCCTCGATCAGATACGACTGCTTGGAAGGCTCCGCCCGGGGTCGTCCTTTTCGTTCCGACTGAATCCAGGGGAAGGACACGGAGCGAATGACAAGGTAAATACCGGCGGGCCTGCCAGCAAGCACGGCATCTACATCACTCAGCTCGACGACGTGCGCAAAGTTATCAAGGACCACAACCTCCGCCTCAGTGGCGTTCATGCGCATATCGGATCGGGCACCGATTTGGCGCACTGGCTGAGAATCAAGGATCTCACGCTCGAGGTTGCCCGAACGTTTGCCGATCTCGACTTCGTCAACCTGGGCGGCGGACTTCCCGTCGTCTACAACCCGGCAACGGAGACACCGATGCCTCTCAGTGAATGGGGAGCACGTTTGACCGAGAGCTTCCAGGAATTCTCACGGGAGTACGGCAAGCCAATACAACTTCAGATAGAGCCCGGTCGCTTCGTAGTGGCCGAGTGTGGCTACCTCGTGGCCGATGTGCAGAATTTGAAAGAGACCCCGGATTACAATTTTGCAATCGTCAACACTGGCTTCAACCACAATCCTCGTCCGGCAATTTACGGCGCCTACCACCCGATTGAGTTCGTCTCTCATGATGGCCGGCAGATGTCCGGTGCGCGGGAGTACGTTATTGCAGGATATCTGTGCGAATCGGGGGATGTATTCACGAGAACCGAGGACGGCTCTCTGGCCCCTCGAACATTCCCCGAACTGAAGCTCGGCGACCTGATGGTCCAAAGCCACATCGGAGCCTACAGCCACGCCATGAAGAGCGACTACAATTCAATGAATTTCCCACCATCCATATTGCTCAGGCCGGATGGATCTCGGAAGGTGATAGAACGTCGCGGAACGCTCGAAGATGTAATGAGGCGTGAGAATGAGGCCTACTAGGAGTAAGGGCGACTCGCCTGTATACTTCTCAAATGACTACATCCTCTGATAAACCCTTAATCTGCTTCGCACATCGCGGAGCTTCGGGCCATGAACCGGAAAACACCCTCAGGAGCTTCTCCAAGGCGCTTGATTTAGGTGCCCCTTGGATCGAGTTCGATGTACGCGCTGTGGAGAACGAGGCGATCGTCTTTCACGATCGAACCCTTACGCGATGCGCCAAGCGACTTGGATTCATCGACCGTCAATCATTGGCAGCCGTGCGCTCGTACGACGTAGGAAAAGGGGAGCGAATTCCTCTATTCTCCGAGGTCCTAGCGCTCATTAAAGGAAAGGCAAAAGCACAGGTAGAACTAAAGGGATACGGCTCAGCATTAGTTGCAGTGAGAGTGATAAGAGAGGCACTTGCACAGGGGTGGCAGAGAGATGAGTTTCTCGTCTCAGCATTCGATCAAAACGAGTTGAGCGTGTTCAAAAGAGAGATCCCTGAAATTCCGATCGGACTACTCGTCTATGGATATCCGATCAACGTCGATGAGTGGATTAAAATCTTCGCGCCTATATCGATTCATCTGCACATCGACTCGGTCACCCCCCAGCGAATTGCCCATGTGCATGCGAGAGGGCTCGATGCGTACGTCTACACAGCAAATGAGAGTCACGATATCGAGATTCTGCAAGATATGGGCATAGACGGGATCTTCACGAATTTTCCGGAGCGCGTACTCGGGCTCACGCGAAAGAATCCGCCGGTCCCGGTGGGGCCAGCCTCAGGCGAACAAGGCAAAACCTAGTCGACTGCACAAGTTCAACGCTACCAGAGGCGCACGGGAGGGCGCCTCGATCCCAACCAGCTCCGAAGATCATTGGGAGCTATTCTTTGATGTAGATTCGTTTGGAGACCGAGGAAAAAATCCCCACAGCAGTTCGATAATCGAGAGGAAATTCGAGCACGACATGCAGCATGCTCAGGAAAAACAAGACTGCGAAGCCCAACTTGAAATCAATTAAGTAAGTCGCGATTGCTCCGATGTACAGCACACATATCCATGATAAACGAGCACGCGAGGTGTCGTGCCAATTGATAATTCGCGTCTTCGAAAACCAGTTGAGGTAGTGGTAGGTGTATGCAAAAGCCATCAATCTCATACATGCCAGCAGACCTTCCGGCGACTCGCTCAATCCAAGGATCGTCATCGTGTAGTGAATGACATCCTCAAAAGGCGTTACTAAATCGACGAAACTCTCTCTGGTTGTGTATGCCTCTGGTGTCTTCAGCAGATACAGACATGCTACGGGGCACGCAAGATACACAAGGGTCGACACAAAGCCCGAGACGCTCCTTCCCTTGAGCGCTCCATAGAAAATGAACAATCCCGTAAAAGCGTATACATGAATAAGGGTCGGAACGAACACAATCAGCAGAACCGCCAGCGGTTCGAAGAAAAGCGCCATGATTCCAGTCAAAACACCGAGCAGAGCGGCACAGACTCTCGTCGTTCCAGACACAGTGCGGATCAGCCCTGCAGCGAAAACCACCATCAGCCCCATCAGAATGACTGACAAATGGAAGCTGTAAGGGAGCTTATATATGTAGAGCCCCGCTACGAGCGCTGTCGCCGGTAATAAAACCAAGAACACTCCACGACTCGATACGGAGAAATATCGGCGATCATGAAGCCAAGAGATCTCTGTCAGATAATGCAGCGGGCCCAAAAACACGTACGCTAGAAAGAATGCCTCGAATGGTATGTACGCTGCGACAGCAAGAGCCGCGAGCATCAGCAGCACATTGAGGTAGTTGACAGCGTCAACCTCACCTTCACTAACAGTCACCTTGGGGGCGTTCGGCTGATCTCGCATCACCTTACCACTCGAACTAACATAGGGAGATTGTAGACCAGGTAGAGCTCTAGGTCAGGGGTTAATTCGTTACCGATCTCCGAACAGCTTGGGAGCAGTAAGTCATTTGCGCGGGACAAAGGTCTGCAGATACCACCTGCACACAACAAAAAAACCTGCTTATCCTTCCCGTGATTCATTAACTCTCTGTCGGTGGAGAGCCCGCGTCCTACGGGATACGACCATCAAAGCGCACGAGCCCGCCACACATAATAAGCCGTTACTGCACCATAACGATTCCGACGAACTATCCGAGGACCTTTATCGAAGAGCTCAAGGGCAGAGGATATACCCGTATTCCTTCTCTGAGCCCGATACAGATGCGCTCGCCCTATCAGCCCTAGAGCCTTATTGACTAGCCGCGCTGTACTATCCACA
>JBILEW010000160.1:0-4783 GCA_044351885.1 Bdellovibrionota bacterium | reverse complement strand
ATTCAGGACGCTCGACTGCCAGGCACAGCTCTACACCGAGCTCGCTGTGTTCCCGGGTCAGCTTGAAAACTCTCCACCATGACAGCACCTCGCGCTGAAAGGTCCCCCGCTCCGCTTCCGAGAAAAGGGGTTGGTCACGCTTAGAGAGGCTGACGGAGGCCTCGTAACCACACAGCTTCTCCTGAAGATAATCTCTGAGATCTTCGAGCACCATCTTGGGAACCTGATGTACTCGGCCTCTAATCACAACACTCTGCGAAGCGATGTTGACATCTCTCACCCGTGCCGAGCAGACATCCGAAACTGGGAGTTCGAGTCCATACGACAGCGCTGCTATAAGCAGCGCCCCATCCTTCAATCGCGAAAACAAACTCTCCAAATGCTCTACCGAGCCGTGGCGGATAAACGTTCGCGCCAACGGGGTCATGGGGAGGTCCGCAGACGACGGAAGAGATGTCGAGCCTCCATGCACTGGAAATTTGGAGAATGGTGACTGGGAAGTAGCGAAGACGTTTTCGTGTTGCATACGAGTATAGAAATATACTCGAAACGCCCCCTCGTCAACCACTTTCTGTGACGAGAGCTTCTCAAACCGCGTATGAAGACAGCAGTTATCGAGACCAAAAATTTCGAAGGGCCGCACCGAATCGCCACAACCGCGAACTCTTGACCTTTTTGAGTTCGAGTTCAGCCTCATGAACCTTGGCTGCCAACTCGAGCAAGCGCTCTTCCGACGCCTCGCACTGCTCTTGAAGCCCGTGGACACGCTCCTCTAATTTTACCTTCTCGGTTTTCATCGTGCCCCATAGCGCCCCCACCGCACGCGAATGACTGAGAACGAGATCCAACTCTGCTTCTCGATTCTTGCGAACACGACGCTCGGCGCGCAGCTTTTGACGCGCTGCAAGTCTTTTGTGGGCGACGAGGCTACGCAGATTACTATGGCGCTTCGAAAGCTGTGCAACCCTACTCTCGCCTGCAGCGATCTGGTCTACTATATCTTGTTGAGCGTTAACCTTCGAAGCGCACTGAGACGAGATTCGAGACACTAGCCCGCTGTCCGGCACTATGAGCTGCACTCGAACAACTCCTTCGGGAGACGCGGACCCCAGAGTTTCGCCGTGGTCTGCGACTACCTCCACCTCAGAGACCGCCCATCCACGCCACAGCGGCGCATGTACGTGGTGACCGTGAGCGACCACCACCCAACCGGGTGCCAACGCGGAATCGAGATATTCCGCGTGAATGGTTCGCCACCATCTCTCGATCTGGGTCATAGCGCGCGCGGAACCCTTGAACGTGTTTCGTATCATCCCGACCCAATTAACCCGTTTGGTCCTGCTATGGAGGGGTTCGACCAAGACCTGGGGCGCTGCGTGGTGAGGAAAGGAGAGAAAGGTCTCCTGGTGAGAAAAGCCTGCGCTCGCAAGTGAATCACGTAGCGATCCAAGCGGCGCACCACGACCTCTGACGTGGTCCCGTGACAGCTCGACATGAGCTTCTGCTACATGGCTGATCGGATTTCCTACCGCAAGAATGAGGCTTCCGGTCGATTTTAAAACCTTGCGGCACATGGCGAAGAGCTCGAGCCCCGGCTCGTAGAACTCACTTTCGACGAGAGTGGGATCCAAACACACGACGAGGTCGAATTTCTCGTCGAGGCTCATCACATCGAGATAGCTCTCGACTATATCTACGTTCAGCAATCCTCGACACCTCAAGCGCGCGCAGCGCGCCAGCTCCGGTGTCGACTCGACTGCGGTGATGCGGAAGCCCTGCTCTGCGAGGTAGCGAGTTACCACGCCGGCTCCACACCCAAGCTCCAAGATACTGCAGTTCGACGGTAGGTCGAGGACCCGTACCGCATTGGCACGAAAGGGATTGAAGTGGTACCACACCCCGAGATCCAACGCTTTTCGGAGCAGCTCGGGGGAAAGAGAGGAGAGATCCTCTGCTTCGAGCAACAGACGCTCGACGAGTTCCGCCTCTCGCTGTAGCTCGGACCCGACCTCAGAGCGCTGCGCCCACGGGTTCGCAGGTGAAGTAGGTGCGTGGGCTTCTGTCGTGACATTCTGCGCAACGGCAAGGTTCATGTGGCGGACTATAACTCACTAAGCTGATTACAGAAATGAGTAATTCGCGCCCTAGGGAGGGCGTGGCTCGAGAGCGAAATATCGAGGACATTCCCGAACAGCTCTGTTCTATGCGAGCGGAGTCGCTGTCTTGTGGATTTGGGAACTACAAAGAGGCCAGCGAGAAGTACAGGCCGGGTCTATACATCTGGCTCATCGTGGAATCGAGCGGGTAACACTCGGTATTATCCGAGCGTGCGCGTGCTCGTGCACGTAAACGTGAACGTACCCGAAACAGGCATCATGCGGGCTGAAGGTATAGCTTGGAAAGCATGGCTGCAATCCTTGTAAGCAAACGTCTAATTTTCGTTTGAATCCCCCGCGGAGTGCGGTAAGAGATACGCATGTCGACATCTTCTTCCTTATCAATATACTTCGCGGGCGAGCTGTTTAGTTTGAAGCATCTCGCTGGAAACGCCATCCTGGCTGATGAGATAGAAAGGTGTTCAGAGGGCTCATACGTATGTGTGGTCCCCCAAGACAAGGAGCAACGAGGAACTCCTCCAATCGAGATCCGGAATCAAGACCTGCACCTCGTTATGGCGTGCGATGTCGGTCTATTTCATTTCGACGGCCCTGAGCTCGATTCAGGTACCGTAGCTGAGTACATGCTCGCAAAGATGCTCGACATACCGAGCGTTATCGTGAGAACCGATTTTCGGGCCGGGGGTGATTCTTCGGATCCCTGGAATCTCATGCTCTCCGGCTACCCGCGAACAGAGGTAATTACCCTCGATGCTATGTCCATCTACCAGAAGTGGGCTAAGGAGAGCGGCCGAACTCGGACCGATGCGAGCCTGGAAGCAAATCGCGAGATGGCGCTCTCGATAGTAGGCGCTCTCGACAAGGCGAGGAGCGCTCCTCCTATCCTCGCTCGTGATCAACAAGCAGCCGTATACGCATGGGCTCGACACTTCCCTGGTAGCGGGTTGGAACAGCGCTTCTCGGAAAGGGAATTAGCCGAGATACTTGAGAACAAGCGCGCACGAGGGCTCCTATGAGTGCCGAGGTCGCCGTCATCGGTAGCTTCGTTCAGGACCTTGCATTCAAGGTGAGAACATTTCCTGCCCCTGGCGAAACGCGGATTGGGACTTTTCTCACAGGCCCGGGAGGTAAGGGATCGAATCAAGCTGTTGCGTGCCACAGACAGGGGATCGCCACCACCTTCCTAGGCGCAGTTGGGGCGGACATCTTCGGTTCAGGATACAAGGAATGGGCGTCCCGCGAAGGGCTCTCGACCAGACTACTGACATGTGCGGCTGAGCCGACAGGAGCAGCCTCTATCGTTGTTAACGAGCGCGCCGAAAACGCCATCGTAGTTGCCCTTGGGGCGAACGATCACCTCTCGCCAGAGCACGTCCTTGCATCTCTGCAGGCTGAACCATCGGTGCGTGCGTGCGTTCTTCAGGCAGAGAGTAATCTCGAAGCAGCTTCTGCCGCTCTTTCCTACGCTCGACAGAGAGAGATCTTCTCGATATTCAACCCTGCTCCGATTAATCCCGGTGTCACGACCGCCCTTTTGGAACTCGCTGATTGCGTTATACCCAACGAGACCGAGTGCGCGTTTCTCGTCGAGCACCTCTGCGGCGGTCATGTGCAAGGGGATATCACGACCCTTTCCGATTCAGAGCTTAGAGCGATGTGTGCCGCGTTCCCCGTCTCGACCATCCTTCTTACAGTAGGAAGCAAAGGTGCGATCTTATATCAGCGCGGAGAACCCCACTCGCACGTAAAGGGGGTGAGCAAAGGAGACGTGCTCCGATTTCCTGCCCTTGAGGTGGAACCGATCGACACAACTGGAGCTGGAGACGCCTTCAACGGGGGACTTGCCGCTGGGATTATCAGATTCGATGGTGATCTTTCACGTGCCATTCGATTCGCGACGGTCGTAGCCGGACTCTCCACACAAGCTGAAGGGACGGCGCCTTCTATGCCCTCGCGTCAAATGGTAGAAGCTCATGCAGGATTTTTTTCATAGCAAGAAAGGATAAAAAGTATGCCTTACATCTCCCGTTCTGAAAGAAAACAGTACCAGGAAGTGCTCTCTACTTTAGCGGAGATCATCCCCAACGACCGAATGCTTCGCCCGGGCCACATCAACTACATCGTGAGCCTCCTGATCGAAAAGGTCTACGGTACGCAGCTCCGCTACGCAGATCACAACGAGGTGGTGGGAGTTTTGAACTGCATCGCGCTCGAGTTCTATCGTCGCAAAACGGCTCCGTATGAAGACATCAAGATCGAGGAAGAAGGCGATCTGACGGATTTGTAGGAACGATTCTCCGCTTTAACCAACGTCGATCGGCAACCTAGGAAAGCGAGGCCAAACCTGCCACTCTTCTACGTGAACGTGCTCGTGCACCTGAACGTAAACGTACCCGAATTAAAAACAGCAAGATGTTCGGGTACGTGCACGTTTACGAGCACGAGCACGTTCACGTGATCGGTTCAAAAGTGAGACCACCGGTCAGCTTTGCCTCGCCTCCCTAGGCTTTTTGGTTAATTAACGCGGAGGCACTTAATCGCCTACCGAACGAGGCATAGTTAGCAGGCTGTGGAGAACACAAGCGTAGACGGAATTGTCGACCGTCACTCGGGCGTTCTTGGCTCCGCCAAGTTCGAATAGAAACAAGTCTGCTAGGGGGTCCACG
>JBILEW010000138.1:0-7530 GCA_044351885.1 Bdellovibrionota bacterium | reverse complement strand
GCCGTCCCTCCTGAATGCGGACGTTGCGCGTAGGAGGGACGGCGTCCTCGCCGTCCGCCAATCTGCACGACATCGCAACGATGCCGCGGCGCCGAATGGGAGGGCGACCACGCCTCCCTAACTCCCCCCACACGAGTGCGCCTTCCCATCAAGACAGAAACACTCGCTCAAGAGCGTCTTGCCCTCTTTGTCGGTACCTTTAAAGCGCACGCACGGCTCCGAGATATCCTCAATCCACTGAAGCGAACCATCCTCATGAAAATCGAAGATGATCGTATCGTCTCCATCCTCGACAACGAAGATAGGCTCCGAGAGATCCCAGTTGATCCAGGACCAGATCATCTGCATCTCGTTAGCGGTTAGCTTACGCAGGGTGACTTTGTCGAGCTTGATAGCCTTTCCAAAAGCGGAATCGAAAGCAGCTCGGGCCTTGTCGTTTTGAAGTATGAGTCCGTGTTGCTCCGTCGTCATCCCCTCACCGAGCTGCACCTTCACATCCATGGCGGTGATGCCTTCTGGATTCAGCCCTCCTCTGCGCTTGAGACGCTCCGTCAAGAAGTGCCCAACCAGGGTGGCGTTCTCCAGGGTCAATGGAGTCTTGTTACTGAGATACGCGCGCAGCGATGGAGGCGAGGTCTGCAGGGAATCTTTGAGCTTCTTGCTGGTGCTCGTATTCAGCTCGTTCGACGCGTTCAGATACGTGATGCCAGCTGGCACCGTTTCCTGGCACCAAGCAGACAAAGCTATGCACCAGGTGGGAACAACTACCGATACGATGGCTACGATGAATCTCATGCTCTCTCTCTTCCTGTACTGTAGACGAGTGCGAAGGGCCCGAACAAACCCAGGCTAACTTGATATCACAAAGCAAGCTGTCTTCCGAGGACCTACTTCGATGGCAATTTGAAGCGAAACTCAAACCAAACCATCTGCACGCAATCGCCGTCATTGAGCAGACGCGGCATGTGTGGTCGGAGGCGCTCGCCATTTACAGCAGTTCCGTTGCTCGAGCCGAGGTCCTTGATGTAATAAGCTCCATCCTCGCGCCAAATCTCACAGTGCTTTCTCGAGACAGCGGAGTCAGTAAAACGGATCGCTACGTGCTGGTCCGTCGATTTCTCACGTCCCAACACATAGCTTTTGCCCTCATCGAAAGCTGACAGCACAATCCGCTCTCCCTTCCAGTTATTTGGCGAAATGAATTCCACACTCGCGTGGAGGCTGAGACGTGAATCCTGCGGATCGTACACTGCAGGGTTGAGATTTGCCGGCAGACTCGGAATAGACTCAATCGGCGGCGGCGCGCTCAAAGGACCCAAATTTCCAGAAAAGAGCGCACGATCATCTGCTTGTGATTGTGGGATGGGCCCGCGGTACGACACACTGGTCATCGTCATATTCGAGAACAGGTCGTGGGTCCTCAGTCCGCGCTGAGACGCATGGATCGAGTCTATCATACCGGCGATCTGATCGGGATTACGGTCGACCTTCTGCATCTCTTGCAACAAGCTAACATCCTTCTCCATCATTGCACGCAGCAGCAGGACGTTTCGAGCGAGATCTTCGGCACTATTTTTCCTTTCGAATTCAGCTCCCGCATTTTCAATATCGACTATGGGCACCTCTCGCACCACCCCGTCTGGATCGTTGACCGAGCGACCCGCATGCAGCGAGATTCGAAGATTCTCCTCTCTTTCGAAGACGATCCCCCTCGCCTCGCGAACATATCCAGGAAATATCAACCCCGAATCTACCGGCGCAAAGCGTACTGAAGGTGCCACCGCCGCAGCATCCGTAAAATTACCCGTGACCGAAAACTGAAGATAATGCTCCGAAGCCAGCACCTGTCTTATGAGTTCGGGGAGCTGTACATCAAAGACATCCAACTCCTTTATATCGAGGGGAAGATGCGACCACGACGAGGCGCCGGCGTGGCCGGCCAACTTCATGATGCGCGGCATCGAGTAATCCTCACCTATGCCGAGGACAAACACGGTGGCGTTCTGATCGCGGATTTTTTGCATGAGAGCCGCCGGCACATCGGGATCGCCGTGTTGATCATGCCCATCTGTAACGAAACAGATTATCGAACGACCTGGCTCAGCATTTGGATCAGCTCTCCGTCGCTCCCCGATATTTTCTGAGAGAATCTCCGTACACAAGGAAAGAGGGTTGACGAAGTTCGTACCACCACGATCTCTCAAATGGAGCACCTGTCGTTTGAACCCATATAGAGCACCACTCCCCATCTCTCCAAAATGGAAGGTCTCTGCCGTGTCATCGAACGACACCATAGAGAGCTTGGTTTCTGCCGGGAGGTAATCTGACTTGAGCCCCCGCAAACGTTCAACAAGGTAATCCATTTTACTGAGCGGCTCACCCGGCCGAGACCTGCTCAAAAGGCGATCACCCATACTTCCCGAGCGATCAAGCACGACAATAACATGCTCGAGCTGATGAAGATGCGGATCAGGACTCTGCCCCTGCGAATGCTGGTCGCGTGCATGGAGAGAATCCCCCGCTGCGCCGACCTGCAGGCCTGCTGCAGCAGTTGCCCGATCCAGCATGCCCGCCAACTGCTGCCCCTGATCAGCAAAGATCACGACCGGTCGTGTTCCAGCGAGATTCCCCGCTCCAGCATCGAGCTTGGGCAACCGTATAGCGATTTCCGCGAACTGCGAGGAGAAGGGACTGAATGAAGACATGCAAGCTTCCTTTGACTCCAAACCGTCCCCAACTTTATCACCCCTACGTGCGTTAACCAAATCAGGGTTTTCCGGGGGACGCGGCCCCGAATCAGGCCAGCTTTGTTACCCATTCGTACCCCCACCGTTACACTTTCGTTATCATTTAAGTGCATAACTTCCCATGTAAAGTGTGTGAGGTGCCCTATGTTTCCACGACCCTTTCGCCCCTATCCGAGCTACACCAGAGCGATGCCGTACATGCCCGCTCCCTTCGGCCTGTTCGGAGGAGCCCTGTTCATCTGCGGGTTGATAGCGATTGGAAGCTACTTCGCTCCTGCTGCCGTAGAGCAGGCTATCCCTGGCTGGCGTGAACGGCTGGGAGCACTTGTAATGATCGGTGTCGTTTTAGGTTTCATGCGCTCCATCTGGCGGCTCTTCATCCCTATACTGGGAGTCGCCTTCTGGGTCGTAGCGGTGCTGTGTCTTTGGAAGCCGGATCTGAGCACCGTCTCTCTACCTCTCATTTCGTCAGCCGCTCCAAGCTCTGCTCGGCAGATAGAGCAGCCACGCATGCTCCCGGCGTACCTCTCGACTCAGAAGTCACTACCCCCTGCCCTGCCGGACAGCGCGTATTTCGCCCCTCACTCGAGCGCGGATTCCCTAGCTGGCGGAGTGAACTCGTTCATGCGCAAGGTGATTCACTGGCGTCTATAGCTCGGAACTCGAGTTAGCTTGCGGCAGATTGGTATCAGCAATAGCGGTCACGAATCGCTTTAATCAGGTCAGGACTCAAGACCTTCTTGTTGAAGTACGCCAAGATCCCATTGTCGACCGTTTTCTTCTTCATGGAGAAGGTCGGAAATCCGGAGAAAGCCACCATCGGGCCGTCGTAGCCATGAGAGCGAAGCCGCACGGCCAACTCAGGACCCTGAATGTCCGGCATATTGATGTCGAGGCTGACCAAGCTGAACGGAGCATTCCGGTCGATGCTCCTCTCAAACTTCATCATGGCATCTTTCCCGGTGCCGGCAGTGACCACCTCGAATCCCTGCCCTTCGAACAGCTCCGCAAGGATAGCGAGGATCTCAGGCGCATTGTCGACGATCAGAACTCGTAGTTTCTTAGCCATAGCTGCCGCCCCCACATAAAGGGTCGTCGGCAGAACTCGCAGCAGGATTGAGAGTTATCACCATATTCAGTCCGCATGCAAAATCAAATATTTAACTAATTTAGGTACACCGAGCACAGCCTGGTATTTTAGGGACGATTCTGAGCATAATCAGGCGCATGCGTAGGATCTCACTAACCCTTTCGACCATCCTGGCGTGCATCCTTGCGACGCTCGGAACCATCAGCGGCTGCAAACCCGCGGCGAACGCCCCGGGCAAGGCACCCAGAGTGGCTTTCATAACCAACGGGGTAGCCTCCTTCTGGACCATCGCCAAGGCCGGTGCCGAGGCGGCCGCGCAGCAGATGGGGGTCGATCTCTCGGTTCACATGCCAGCAGAGGGGATCGCCGATCAGAAACGGATCATCGAGGACCTCCTAATCCGCGGAGTAGACGGCATCGCCTTGAGCCCGATCGACTCGGCCAATCAAGCGAGCTTCATCAACGAAGCAGCCGCACAAACGAAGCTTATCACCCAAGACTCTGACGCCCCTACCACGAATCGCCTCGCGTACGTAGGGATGGACAACTACCTCGCTGGCCGCATGGTAGGTCAGATGATCAGGGAAGCACTACCCACCGGAGGGAAGCTCGCTATCGTCGTCGGACGGATCGAGCAGGACAACGCTCGCAAGCGCCGCCAGGGTGTCATCGACGAGGTCCTCGGCAGGAGCTCCGACTCCTCACGCTACGATCCACCTGGAACTGAATTGACCAACGGTACCTACACCTTCGTCGTAACCCTCACCGATCAATTCGACCGCGTGAAGGCGAAAGCGAACTGTGAAGACGCCGTACTCCGCTACACCGATCTAAACGGCATCGTCGGCCTCTTCGCCTACAACATCCCGATGTGCCTCGAAGCGCTCAAACAAACTGGACACCTCGGCAAGCTCAAACTCTTCTCCTTCGACGAAGCAGACGAGACCTTACAAGCGATCCAAACCGGTTCTGTGCACGGAACCGTTGTTCAAAACCCCTACGAATACGGCTTCAGATCGGTTGCACTCTTGAAAGAGGTAGTGAGCGGTAACCAAAGCGCCATCCCGGAATCCAAGTTCATCGACATCCCCGCTCGCCGCGTCGACAAGACCAACGTCGAGGAGTTCTGGGCTGATCTCAAGAAGAAGCTCGGAGCTTGATGGCGCCACTGCTCGAAGCAACAGCGATCACCAAATCATTCGGGACGAATACCGTCCTGCACGACGTCTCATTGACCCTCCAGCGTGGCGAGGTCGTCTCGATCATCGGTGAGAACGGCGCTGGCAAGAGCACCCTAGCTAAGATTGTAGCCGGGATCATCGCCTCAGATCGCGGCACCCTGCACCTCGACGGCAGACCTGTTACCTTCACACATCCACGCGACGCCATCGAGCACGGCATCGGCATGGTGCACCAAGAGCTCAACATCGCAGAGAACTTGAGCATCACCGAAAACATCCTCTTGGGACGCGAGAGCACCCGCTGGGGAGCCCTGTGCAAACGCTCAATGCACGACACAGCGCGGCGAGCGCTGGCACGACTCGAACTCGATCTCGACCCGCGTAGGATCGCCTCGACCCTTTCTGCCGCACAACGACAGATGATCGAAATAGCCCGAGCGCTCGCCTTCGATGCGCGGCTCGTCATCTTCGACGAGCCGACTTCGAGCTTGAGTGAGCAGGAGGGCGAGCTACTCCTGAATCTCATCGTGAAACTCAAGAGCGACGGCGTGAGCATACTGTACGTCTCGCATAGGCTGCCGGAAGTTCAACGCATATCGGACCGTGTAGTAGCGCTACGCGATGGACGAAACTCTGGAGAGCTCAATGCTACTCAGCTCGAGCGCGACACGATCATCAAACTGATCGTCGGTCGCGAACTGAAGGACATCTACGGCTACGCCCCACGAGGTACGGGGGATGTAGCGCTGCAGCTCGATGACTTTCGTGCCTCCGAGAACCATACCCCCTGCACCGTCTCCATTCGTCGTGGCGAAATTGTAGGCATCGCCGGTCTCATCGGCTCAGGACGCACCGAGCTCCTCGAGAGCATCTTAGGAGTCTCCTCTGCTCTTGCCGGAACTATCTCGGTCAACGGCTCACCCGTCTCTATTAAATCCCCCGAGCACGCCTGCTCAGTCGGACTCACCCTCGTACCGGAGAGCCGTAAGGAACAGGGCATCATCGCTGCCAGCTCGATCCGCGAGAACACGGTGCTCTCGGTCCTCAAGACCCTCTCTGGCACCATAGTGCGCAACCAGAAGAAGGAAACGAGCCTCACCACGACCTTCATCGAGAAGCTCAAAGTTCGCTGCACCGGCCCCGAGCAGCGCGTAGGCGACCTCTCTGGAGGAAACCAACAGAAGGTCGTACTCGCTCGGTGCCTCGCCACCTCGCCCTCTGTATTACTACTCGATGAACCGACTCGCGGCGTCGACGTAGGAGCACGTCGAGAGATCTACTCGATCCTCTTCGATCTCGCCGCTCAAGGCTTGGCGATCCTCTTCGTATCGAGTGAGCTCGAAGAGGTCTTAGGGATAGCGGACAGGGTTCTGGTGATGAGCGAGGGCTGCATCACCGGAGATCTGGCCCGTGCAGAGCTCTCGGAACACTCGATTATGGCGCTCGCCTCTCACCACACCTCGAAGGAAGCAGCATGAACAAGAACCGCGGACTGATAATCCTCCTCCTCGTAGCGTGCTTATGCACCTACCTTTTAAACGACCGCTTCTTACATCCAGCCAACATCGAAAACCTCCTACGCCGCACCGCCCTCTTCTCGCTCATCAGTATCGGCGTGTCGTTTGTGATCGTAAGCGGAGGAATAGACCTCTCGATCGGATCGGTCGTGTGCCTCGTAGGGACCCTCCTCCCCTGGCTAGCAGTCAACCAAGGGTGGTCGTGGCCCCTAGCGCTCGGACTCCTCCTAGCCGTAGCAGCCCTGCTCGGACTCTTCCACGGACTACTCATCACCAAGCTACGCCTTCAGCCGTTTATCGTGACCCTGTGTGGACTCCTCCTCTATCGCGGTATTACCCGTGGAGTCACAGCCGATCAGACCCAAGGCTTCGGGCTAGGTTTCGAAACGCTCCGCAGCATCGCCCTCACCCGTTTCTCCCTAGCAGACACCCTGCCAGTGGCGATCCCCAGCGTCGTCTTCGTCACAGCGATCGGTGCCTCCCTGGCGACCCTCTTCATGAACCACACCCGCTACGGCTTGTACTTAAGAGCCCTAGGCAGAAACGAAGTAGCCACCCGCTACGCCGGCATCAACACCGATCGCATAAAGACCGGCGCCTACGTTGCGTGCGCCCTCCTGGCTGGAATGGGAGGTGTCCTCTTCATCCTCGACGTAAACTCAGCCCAACCCTCGGACTTCGGAAACTTCTACGAACTCTACGCCATAGCGGCTGCCGTCTTAGGCGGTTGCAGCCTGCGGGGCGGAGACTGGAGCATCATCGGCATAATAATAGGTGCCGCGCTGATGCAGGTGTTGCGCAACGCTATCGTGTTGGTTGATATCCCTACGCAGCTTGAGTTTGCGATTATTGGGGGGGTTATCTTGGTTGGGGTTGGGGTAGAGGAGGTTGTGCGGGTTTTGAGAGCACGGTGTCCGGCAATTGCACCACCGGGATGATCGAGCCGTTATAAGAGAGAAGGGCGTCACACCATAAAAGTGGTAATCCCAAACACA
>JBILEW010000108.1:0-12328 GCA_044351885.1 Bdellovibrionota bacterium | reverse complement strand
CTTTTAAGGATTCTCTTTCCGACTTGAGATCGGAGGCATGTTTGTCTAAGAGTTCTCGGTGGCGCACGAGTTGTTGCTTGACGTCCTTGAGATCAATGCCCATCTCATCGATCCGTTGTCGCTCGACTTGCAGTGCCACATAGTCCTCCGAATTCTGCACGAGCGAATCGGATCGCGCGTTGATCATCTCAACGAGCTTGTTGTGCTCCTCCATCTCTCTATTCCATTTGGCTACTGCAGATTTATGGAGTTTCAGCGTCATACTAAGTGATTTGAGTTGAGTCGAAAGGTTCTCGGATAGAGCCGATATTTCCCGCTGCTCCCGCGCAAGTTGATTAATTGAGTCTTGTCGGCCATCAAAGAGGAGATTGACGGCAACATGGCCGTCATCGCGAACGACGAAGAGGGTCCTGCCCGTTGCTGTGTTCCATTCGTGGGCCGCGTTCTTCAAGGCCGTAGTGAGCACCGTGGCGTCGATGTCAAACTGCTTGTCTATCTGGCCGACTCTCAGGGAGATCGGCGTCACGCATCTGTTGGTGGTTGGGAGAGAGGAGGCGATCTGTGGGGTACTACGTTTCGTGGTGGGAAGCGCCGATGGTGTCCTCTCGCCCATACCCTTTAATGTGTGTTCTGCATGTCGAGGCTCTGGCGACTTGACGGCTTGGCCGAGCGCAATAGCGAGCGCTACGATGATGATAAGGAGGACGATAAGCCTGAGTCGGTGCATGGAGATTCGGAGCAATCGAACTACCTCGTAGACTATCATCGTCAATAAGAATACTAAAAGAGCCTCTAAATAAGTCTCTGTGTTTTGCTGGCGATTAGTGGTGATTTGATGGCTGACGCTGACGAATTACGTTGACGTCAGACCACAAACGGTAGACGTCGGTGTCTACCGTCCATCGTTTGACGGTGGTGTCGGCGTTTGCGAGCTTTAGGGGAGAGTTTGGAAAGCATCTGGACGATTCTAAAGAGGAGAGTGCGGATTTGAGCCAGGAGAGCCTTACCAGTGGAGTTTCGAGGTGATGCAGCAGTGATAAGAACTGGAATCGCCGTATGAGCAGGGGTTCGCTCCAAAGGGGAGCACCCTGAATACACCAGTTTGGCTTCTATCTCGGTCCACGGAGCTATCAAAGGGTGATTGCCTTTGCGTTATCAGTCGAGGAGGCTGGTACCCGGTAAGCGAATGCCGCCTACGATCAAGTCCAACAACTCGAGCCTCTTTCTGAGATACAGGAGTCGTCGCTTAATCTCTTCGACGTCAGTCTCGGGCTTGTGGAGTGTATTCAAAGTCTCGGTCTGAACGCATTCGCTCACCGCGGGATCCGGGGGCATCTCTACCTCTAGACGCGGGGGATTGTGAATACATGCATGAGCACGCTCCAGGAGATCGGCAAGGCTGCGACCTGCTTCCGCAGCCCCTGAAGCATCGACATCGGAGAGATCGACGACCGCTGTCTTGTTTAGGATACCATCAGCTCCGAGGCTAGGATCGATACGTAGGATGATCATCGGAGCCTTCGTTCCCGCAGCGATTCCGTACGAAGGTTGCGTCGAATCTGTTCCTGCCTTTGCAACGATCTCGTTGTAACGCAGGATGGCCTCGGTTATCGACTTGGGCAGATTAAACGCAAAGTCGACCACCTCGGGCGGACACGCAGGTGCAAAGCGGAGCTGGACCTCCACACACTGAGCTCGCTGCAATCGATCGAGAGCTTCTCCGATCTGTGCGATGGAGGACACCTCTATAGCCTCTTTGGGCGGCTTCGGCAGTGTTTGCGAAGCAAGGTCTCGGGCAAGGTCGTCGGTATCGGCGCCAGTAACCTCCCACGCACGTCCCGGCTCGTGAGTCCCTGCCGTAGCTGTACCGCTCATATGAGAGTCCCTCTTAGAGCTTGAGCCTGCGCCCCACAATTCGTGGTTTCCTCAAGGGGCGCATAGCGCAAAGCATCAAATGACCTCGTGTTCCCAATCGCCGGGGAGGACAGGGGAGACCAGTCCACGGGTCTGGCCCAAACGCTTAACGAGCTCCAGGCTGGCGACCGTTTGCCCTGGGTTCCCTGCATTCACGGCAAGAGGATCGAGGATCGTGCTGAGGAGAGCTTCCTCTGGTGAGGTAATCTCTTGCCCTACAGCGTCGAAAAACTTGTAGCGTTGCGCTGGATCGGCCTTCGTTTTGTCGGCGAGGAGGGTCAGCCACAGGCCTGCCCCCAGTTCCAGGGTGTAGGTCGCCGAGTCCCCGGATGGATCAACTTCCTTTCTGACCTTGAACTGGCCGAGAGCTAGCTCGAGCTCCCTTTCGTATGCGTCGAACAGATCAGGATCGGTGTCAGGAAGGCCGAGACCTTGCAAGCGGTCACGGAAAGCTTTCGGTGTTCGAGCGGTCGCATCGAGATCTCCACCTCCACGAGCTGTCACACGCACGATACCTTGATGCTCCCCGGCGGTGGCTACTCGCACCTCGGCTTCCCAGCGGGCACCTTTCATGTCCTGACCAGAGATCTCGATCACCTCTTCGGGTCGTTTGGCATCGCGCTTATCAGTGAAGCGTCTATCGGTACTCACACCGGGAGTTGCTCGCAAGAGATCCACGAGTTGAGATGGGTCGATCTCCGCTTTCTTGATCCGATCGATCACATCGGCCGGCTTCGCGACGCGAGAGATACGCATGAGGAGCGCTTGGTATGCTGGCCCTCGATTACCTGCGGCTGCAATCAGGGTTTGGTCCCACATTACTCCCTTCAGGTGAGTCTGAGCCTTGCCCAGCAACGCCGAGATGTAGTCCTCCCGTTCCTGCTTGAGTTCCGGTGTTGTCGGTTTGCGAGGGTCTCCCGGCTTGATCGTGGTACATTGGATCGCGTCGAGAAGGTTGTCGAGGATCTCGATCTTTACCGCCGTCTTGGGGCCTAAGTACATCAGGCTTGCCCCTCGCAAGGAGCACTCCTTGTCGAATGTGACCGCCCCCTGCATGCCGTCCTTGCCACGATACGCGAAGGTAGCGTCGTCGAGGTTGCAACCACGGAAGGTGGTCCAGAGATTCTCGTCCGAGCATGTTCTGGCATCATACGATGCCGAGAAGGGGTCTGAGCCAGTAACTGGGCAGAACTTCGTCCCAGACCAACGGGTTCCCGAGAAATCGCACTTCTCGAAGACTCCGCGTCCAACTACGACGGAGCCGGCGAAGGTTGCTTTTTGAGCCGTTACTCCCTCCCAGCGCGGTTCGGCGAGGTTCAATCCTACCAAGCTGTGTCCCTCGTTCGTACTGGTGGTGGTCCACGTGACGTTCTTTAAGGTCTCGTGTCCGAACCCTGGAGCGTTGAGAATGCGGTGAGCTTCGGATGTAGGATTGAGCTCGTTGCCTTTTTCGTCTCCGGCATACAATCCATTGAAGATGTGCGATGCATGGCCGAGCGAGAGGAGATGCAGCGGAGCTTCTTCGTTATCGGGTGTGGCGATACGATTTAACGCATAGGAGTGTACGAGCTGAAAGAGAGCATCGACCGCTTTCTCTTGCGCTTCCGCCGCAGAAGACGCGCCGAAAGGTTTATCAAAGGTGAGGCTGTACTCCGCAGATTTACCGGTCAGAGGAGTGTGAGTCATCGAAAGCGTGACGACATACCGTGAGGCATCGGCAGGATCCTGCTTCGCATCGAAGGTCAGATCGGTAACCCGCTGGTCGGCTCCGCCGACCGAGACGGCTTTGTCGAGACCGAGCTCTTCCTTCAAAAGCGTAAGTTTTTCCTGAGTTGATAGCGTCTGCGCTGGGTTCGTAAATGCCAACATACGGAGTAGGTCCTCGAATATTTCGGTCGTGAATGACCGCGAATTTAAACGAATGTATCTGCAATTCTTGGAGACGAAAAGCTCATCCGGCTCCCATTATGCCAGCTTGGTCGGCCTAAGATACTGATACGGAGACCTCCCCGAGGCGACACTAAACGGCGCAGATGATGCTTTCTCTATCGGGCGACGGTGATGATCGAATTTGAATCAACAGTACGCATCTTCAATCAACGGATCTCGTTAGATCTGTCAGGTAAGAAAGGCAAAACCTGCAACTCTACCACGTGAACGTGCTCGTGCACCTGAACGTAAACGTACCCGAACAAGAACATCAAGATTTTCGGGTACGTGCACGTTTACCAGCACGTTCACGTCGAGATAACACCGAGTCCTACCCACTCGATTTCACGAAGAGCCTAAAGACCTTCACACAGGTAGCAACTTCTCTGAGCTATCGCCGATACGTTCTTCATTCTTGGAGGAGTCAGATATGAAAACAGATTTGAGATACGGATCTACGGTCGAATTGTGCGTCGATGCGCATGCGATACCAGCGGGAAGCTACATGTATGTTGGACAAATGGGCGACTTCCTCCTGTTTTCGATAGGGAAGGATGTATTGTTTGGTGTGGCCGAGGCACACTGGAAGCCCTTCCTGCGAAGTATGTCTGGCGCAGCGGCTAGGCGGACCTCCCGAGAGGAGTTTCTGCGTCGCTACTACGAGCGCCTCGAATGTCTACAGCCCGCCCCCCTCGATCCGAACACCTTCACCTTCTGTGCGCTGAGTTCGCGTGCTCGTAAGGCTGATCGGAGATCTCGAGGGCGGGAAAGGTTGGCTGCATAGCTGGGAAGCGAGACATCGGACCGCGGACTTTCTAGTCCGCTCCCTGCTTCAGTAGCGATGCTAATAACGAGCGGAGCGGAAGCTCCGCGGTCCGGGGGCGGCGCGCCGCAGGACATCGGCGAATGTTCGCGAGCACGCTCACGGGAGGTCGCCGCTGACCAGCTTTCGTAGTATACTCCGCATGCTTTGATCGCAGGAGGATCTATGACACGTGGGGGAGATACGATATTCGGTAAGATAATACGACGCGAGATTCCGGCGCAGATCGTATACGAGACGGACAACGTACTTGCGTTCCGAGATATTAGCCCACAGGCGCCGGTGCACATTCTGGTCATCCCCAAGAAACCGATCCCTAGTATCGCGGCGCTGTCCCCCGATGATGGTACTCTGATCGGAGAGGTGTTGCTCGCTGCCGCTGAGATCGCGCGCCAAGAGGGATTGGCAGAGGGGGGCTATCGATTGGTCACGAATATCGGGCATGACGGCGGTCAGACGGTTCCCCACCTGCATTTCCATCTTTTGGGCGGACGCCCTATGCTGTGGCCACCCGGATAGGGAGGTAAGCTCCCGAACGAATTGCTCTTTTGTTGGTGGCGGTGCGCATAAAGTGGTGGCAGCCTTGCCGGAACGGGGCTATCCTATTCAGGGAGCGCTGAAACGGTCGGGTGGGAACGAGATGGTCACTATTATGGAAGAGAAAAATGTTCAGTTGATGCGTGACGGGGAGATCGCAACGATAATCATCCATCGCCCCGAAAGCTTGAATGCCCTCAACCCGGATGTGTTACAGGGGATCGTACTCGAACTTACCACGCTGTCGCGCGACGAATCTGTGCGAGCGGTGATTATCACAGGTAGTGGTCCGAAAGCTTTTGTGGCTGGTGCCGACATCAATTCGATGTCTCAGCTCGGGCCTCGCGCGCTGGCTGATTATGTCGAATTGGGTCAGCGCACGATGCGAATGATAGAGACCTTCACCGCTCCCGTGATAGCGGCTGTGAACGGCTTCGCGCTCGGTGGGGGCCTCGAGCTTGCACTGGCGTGCGACCTCATAATATGCGCCGAGGGCGCGAAGCTCGGTCAGCCAGAGGTTAACCTCGGCATCATCCCCGGTTTCGGCGGTACGCAACGATTGATTCAACGCTGTGGTATCGGAGCTGCCCGACGGTTGTGTTACACCGGCGAGCTTGTCTCCGCCGAAGAGGCGCGAATGTTGGGGCTCGTAGACAAGGTGGTGTCTGACGAGTGTCTGATGCAGGAGGCCAAGAACTGGGCGGCGATGATCTGTTCGAAGGCTCCCTTGGCGGTACAAGGGGCGAAGCGAGTTATTAATCGGGCACACGAGTCTCTGCTCTTGTCCGGTTTGAGGCTCGAGGTAGAGGAGTTTCTCCGATTGTTCGAGAGTGCGGATCGAGCCGAGGGCATGGAGGCTTTTCTCCAGAAGAGAAAACCGGTTTTTAAGGGGCGGTGAGGTAAGGTTTATGGTGTGGCGTGATAGTTTTGCGTTTGATCTCTCGGAGGAGGAGGCTTTTGCATGCGACACGGCGAGTGCTTTCGCTCAAAAAGAGGTCGCTCCGCTCGCAGCCAAGATCGACCGTGAACACTACTTTCCGCGCGAGCTGCTTCCGAAGATGGGCGATCTCGGCTTGATGGGAGCTATCGTTCCTCCTGAGTTTGGTGGGGCAGGGCTCTCTACGGTCGCGTACGCGCTGATTATCGAAGAGCTCTCGGCGGCGTGTGCTTCCACCGGAATCATCGTGAGTGCGCATACCTCGCTGTGTGTGTTTCCTATCCTCGAATACGGGACGCAGGAGCAGAAGGAGTACTTTCTTCCTCGACTCGCTTCGGGAAAAGCTCTGGGGTGTTTCGCTCTGTCCGAGCCTGGAACGGGGAGTGATGCAGCGGCGATCTCCACCACGTACAGACGTGATGGTGATGATTTCATTGTGACCGGAACGAAGAACTGGATTACGAATGGCCCTGAGGCTGATATCTGTGTGCTCTTCGCATCCTCCGATCCGCAAAAGGGAAACAAGGGGATCTCTGCGTTCGTACACGATATGAATCTGCCGGGCATATCGCGCGGAAAACACGAGGACAAGATGGGCATTCGCGGTTCGCCGACCTCGAGTATCATGTACGACGAGGTGCGCTTGCCGAAAACCGCCCTGCTGCACCAGGAGAATCGTGGTTTCACGGTGGCGATGACGACCCTCAACGGGGGTAGAATCGGCGTAGCGGCTCAAGCTATCGGAATCGCTCGTTCCGCATTCGATGATAGCTTCAAGTACTCTCAAGAGAGGCGCGCATTTGGCAAGATGGTGTGTGAGCATCAATCGATACAGAACTACTTCGCAGACATGGTCTGTCACATCGACAGTGC
Organism: Bdellovibrionota bacterium; assembly: GCA_044351885.1. GTDB lineage: Bacteria > Bdellovibrionota_C > UBA2361 > UBA2361 > OMII01 > OMII01. The sequence continues at coordinate 5,315 of JBILEW010000108.1, read as the reverse complement.
ACGCTACCTGACCCTCGATGCAGCCAAGCGCAAGGACCAAGGTAAGCAGTTCCTGCGGCATGCGGCGATGGCGAAGCTCTTCGCCTCCGAGACCGCGATGATGTGTGCGGTGAAGGGCATCCAGATTCACGGAGGCTACGGGTACGTGACCGACTACCCGGCCGAGCGGCATCTGAGAGACGCGAAGATCACGGAGATATACGAAGGCACCAGTGAAATTCAACGAATTCTGATAGCCACCCAGCTTCTGAAGGAGTAGCGTTCCTCTATGACCAAGAGACCGCCGTTTTCAAAGAGCCGATCCTATGCCGAGTGGCGAGCGCAGGTTTATGCGTCGCAAAAGGAACGCAAAGAGAAGTTCGCCTCTATAAGCTTTCGCGAGCAACCGGAGCTCGTAACTCCTGAAAACGGTGGGGCAGTGGACTATGGAGAATCGCTCGGTCATCCGGGAGAGTTCCCCTTTACCCGTGGTATCCAGCCCACGATGTATCGCGGGCGTATGTGGACCATGCGACAGTTCGCTGGATTCGGCAGCCCTGAGGACACCAATCGGCGCTTCAAGTACTTACTTGGTCAGGGGCAGACAGGACTCTCTACGGCGTTCGATATGCCGTGTCTCATGGGATACGACCCTGATCACCCACGTTCCGTGGGAGAGGTGGGTCGTGAGGGGGTGAGTGTTCCGACTCTGGACGATATGGATCGACTCTTCGATGGGATTGCCCTCGATGATGTTACCACGTCGATGACGATCAATTGCACTGCCACGGTGGCGTTTGCCTTCTACTTCGCGCTCGCCAAGCGCCGTGGGATCCCGTTCGACAAGGTAGGTGGCACGATACAGAACGACATGCTCAAGGAGTTCATCGCGCAGAAAGAGTGGATCTCTCCGCCTTCCCCCTCTGTCAAACTCGTGTGCGACGTGATCGAGTTTTGTGCTGGTTCTGCACCCAAGTTTAATCCGGTGAGTATCAGCGGTTATCACATCCGTGAGGCCGGAGCGACGGCGGTACAGGAGCTCGCTTTTACCCTCGCAGATGGTCTTGCCTACGTTGATCACTGCTTGGGACGTGGCATGGAGCTCGACTCCTTTGCGCCAAGGCTCTCCTTCTTCTTCGACGTTCATAACGACTTCTTCGAGGAGATCGCCAAATTCCGCGCGGCCCGCAGGATCTGGGCGCGGCTGATGCGCGAGAGGTACGGAGCTAAGACAGAGGCGTCGTGTAAGTTGAGGACGCACGCACAGACAGCAGGGGTCAGTCTTACTGCTCAGCAACCGGTGAACAATGTAGCCAGGGTTGCACTTCAGGCTTTGGCCGCAGTGCTCGGAGGTGTCCAGTCTTTGCACACCAACAGCATGGACGAAACGCTTTCCCTTCCTACAGAAGAAGCGGTACGAGTGGCGCTCAGGACGCAGCAGGTCATCGCTGAGGAGAGCGGAGTTACCAACGTCATAGATCCACTGGGTGGTTCGTTCTACATCGAGCGGCTCACCGACGAGATCGAAGCTGAAACGTACGAGTACATAAAGCAGATCGATGCCCTGGGAGGGATGCTCAAAGCGGTTGAGTTGGGGTTTCCGCAAAAGGAAATTGCCGAGTCCGCGTACCAGTTTCAGCTGCAGGTAGACGATCGAAAGCAGGTCATCGTAGGGGTCAATGCCTACGTCGAGGGGGGAGAGCAGGAGATACCCACCTTGAAGATCGACCATGCAGCCGAGCGCCAACAGATTGAAAGAATTAGAGAATTTAAATCGCGTAGAGACCAAAACGCTTGGCGAAAGGCGCTCGACGAGGTAGAACGGACTTGTGTTGAGAATCGCAACGTTGTGCCGATATTAATTGATGCGGTCTCCGTCGGGGTTACCCTGGGGGAGATCTCAGACGTGTACCGAAAAGTATTCGGGATATACACGGACCCAGGGATGTTATGACGCAGAGCGAGTCGCCCGCCCGACCCATTAGGATTCTGATCGCCAAAGCAGGTCTCGATGGCCATGATCGCGGGGCCAAAGTTATTGCTCGTGCTCTGCGAGATGCGGGGATGGAGGTCATCTACACCGGATTGCATCAAACCACTGACCACATCGTCAGGGCAGCGATTCAGGAGGATGTGGATTGCATCGGGCTAAGTATATTGTCCGGGGCTCACATGACCCTCTTCCCCGAGTTGTTGCAGAAGCTCGAGAAAGAGAATGCCTCTGATATCGTCGTGTTCGGCGGTGGAATCATCCCCAAGGATGATATCGCAGAGCTCAAGAAAGTCGGTGTCAAAGAGATCTTCGTACCCGGCACGCACACGCAGGACGTCATTTCCTGGATCCGCTCGAATATCCCGACAGATTAACGAAGATATCGTGGCAGATATACAGATAGTGAAAGGCAAGCGATCATTGACGTCGCTGTGGCGTGATGGCCTGACGGAGGCGAGCACCTTCGTTGTTCATCAAGCGCTGTCGCTCGATCCCAATCGAACAGTCACTCACACTGTGAGTTCGGCGCTTCGCACGGCGATGAAGATAGCGGTCTCCTTTAGGGCGGAGACCGGTCATCCGCCAGGAACGCGAGTTGCGATTTTGAGCGATGGGTTCGGGGAGCTGTTTCCATTTTATCATGCGATGTGGTTGCTGGGGATGACAGTCGTGACGATCCCGAGCACTCTTTCCCCCAAAGCGATAGCGAAGCACCTCAATGAGGTCGACGCTAAGGTGTTGGTGTATTCACCTGCTCAAATGGCGCGACTCGCCAAGATTATTCCGCACGTCTCGCGCCTCTCGCACCGATTGGTATGCGGAGAGTTGCGAGCCAAGGACTCGGTGGCGGGATCTGGGAGTCTGAGTCTACAAGAGCTGCTGCAAAACACGGAGCGTATCGGTAAATTGGAGGATTTCGAGCGCCCACTGGAGCCCAGCGATCCCCCGGCTCTCATAGCGTTCAGCGAGGGTAGATACGAGGAATCGGTTGGGCTTCGCTTCTCGATGCAAGCGTTGCTCGCCGCGGCCGAGAATCAATCCTGGGCGTATTTTCGCGATTCTAGCGCGGAGCGCCTTGTGTCCCTACTTCCGAGTAAGCACATCGTTTCGCTCGTACACACGCTCCTGATTCCGCTCGTCGCCCGAATCTTGTCCTTTGACTTCACGCAATACGACACTACGGCACGTGCGTGGAACCTCTGGGACGAAATCATCGACAATCAGGTGACAGCTGTGATCGTCGATGAAAATCGTATTCGTGAGCTTTTCGATCTTACCAAGACCAAGCGTGTTCCTCTTTCCAAGGATTTCAGGCTGCTTCTGCTCCCCACTAATCCTGTCGAATCGCGGTATATCGAACCTGTCAAGGATCTCGTTGTCCCATGCTACGGGATCTCCGAAGCTGGAGGGTTTGTCAGCGTTGGCATCAAGGGGCAATTGCCTGAGGGTAGATTCTCTCCTACTCAGAGGGAGCCTACGCTCGCGGCAGGCTCTCCGTTGGGGGGTGTCGTGGTGCGTATCTCGAACCGAAATCACGAGGTCGCGAAAGGAGACTCCGTTGGGGAGCTCGTAGTGCAATCAGAGCAAGTTATGTCGGGTTATCATGTCCCCGTACCAGGCAGAGCATATCTGGGCCCTGACGGTGTGCTTTTCACGAGTGACAGAGGTGCCTGGTATTTCGATAATCGAGGACGAATTCACATCGCTGTCTTGGGTAGAGAGCGGTCGTTTTTTCGACGTAAAGAGGCAGAGATTAGTGTGTACGATCTCGAGGCTGCCGTATCGAAGGTGATAGGTGTCGTAGATGTGAGAATCGTCCCGTTCCCACACCAGGTAAATGGCGAGGAACTCGCTGCCTTCGTGGTTGTGTCGGCCAAGCACAAGGGGGCTGTAACACGCGAGGGACTATGGAAGAATCTTCTGCAGTATTTTCCCTGGGAGGTCGTACCCAAGGTTTTCATGATCGCCGATGAAAAGCAGATTCAAGCGATACCGACGCGGGCTGTGCTACTAGAGAAGCTCGCCGCCTTTTCGAAGGTCGATTTTTCTAGAAGCCCTCCGCTGTGATAATCTAAATCTCATCGAGATGATCAAGAGGCGGCGACCGCATGAGTAAGGCATTCATACGAGAGGGAGACGACAACGAGGGAGAGGATAACTCTATAGAAGAGTCTGCCCGTGTTCCCGGCGGTAAGAACTACATAACTCCAGCTGGAGCAGAGCGCCTCCGAGCGGAATTGAAGAAGTTGCGGTATGAGGAGCGTCCAGAGGTCACCAGGACAGTTGCCTGGGCGGCGGGGAACGGTGATCGCTCCGAAAATGGTGACTATCTTTACGGCAAGAAGAGACTCCGTGAAATCGACCGACGGATGAGGTTTTTGGCCAAACGGCTGGAAATGGCCGAAATTATCGACCCGCTCGCCGTGAAGGTTACGCACGTGCAATTTGGTGCCACAGTTACCGTGCGCTACGAGGACGACACGGAGAAGACCTTTGCGATAGTGGGCGTCGATGAAGTCGACGTCGAGCGCGGGCGCATCAGCTGGATGTCGCCTTTGGCGCGAGCGCTCATGAAGGCGCAGGAGGGTGATATGATCACCTTCAACTCCCCCAAGGGACAACAAGATATCGAGGTCGTCGGAGTAGCGTACCGTGCCTTGGATTGACTTGGCTGCCACTCTCTCTGGGGCGGTAGGGAGGGGCTCTCTACTCGAGAGCCCACATCTCCTACCGAACGAAGAATTGTGGAATTGACGAACAAGAAGCAAGTATCAAGCAGCTGCCTGAGATCCTCCTCACCGATCTCCTCGGTGATGACGGCCTTGTTTCCAGTGAAATCCTCGTAGTAACGCTGTAGCTTTTTGCGGAGCATGATACGCGAGCGATGAAGTCTCGATTTTACTGCAGGAATCGAGAGGTTTAGTATCTCACCGGTCTCCTGATTCGAGAGACCATCAACATCACGCAGTACGAAAACGGCGCGATACTGGTCTGGAAGTCTATCAATTGCTCGTTGAAGCACCTCTTGCAGCTCGCGTGTCACGGCAACGTTGTGTGAGTGCATACCGACCAGCGAATCACGCTCCATGCAGTACTGTTTAATCGCAGGAGCGAGATCCTCCATTGAGATAGTTTGGCTCTGCTTGCGCTTGCGGAGCTTCATGAAGGCACCGTTGACCACGATACGGTACAGCCAGCTCGAGAAGGCAGACTGCCCGCGGAAACCGTCGATCTTGCGATACACGGTGGTGAAGACGTCCTGGGCAACCTCTTCTGCGTCCTCCTGATTGCGCGTGAAGCGCAGGGCGAGATTCATGACCTTCGATTCGTATCGAGCGATGAT
>JBILEW010000121.1:0-10115 GCA_044351885.1 Bdellovibrionota bacterium | reverse complement strand
TCTCCTCGAACGCCTCGGTACAACCTGCCTTGAACTGATCAACCAACGCGACGTCTGAAATTTTCTTGGTATCCTTCATGACTCTCTCCCCAATGTTTCTTCGTTAAGTGTGGCTGAGTTCGTTTCAGCCAACGGTCTGAGCTTTTCTCACGAACGAGAGGGGGAGTTGTCACAACCTACCGAAAGAGCTGTAAAAAGTTTGTACCAACTTGGAAGAAAGGTTGTCGCGAGTAGGTAAAGGGTTTGCTAAGTACCTGAAGATATTCCATATAATTCTCGAGGCCTAGTACGCCTGGTGAGACGCACCAAGACTATTTTGTCGCATCGGCGGAGATTCAGGCGCTCCGGAGGCTACTCCATGAGGAACGGTTCATGGGGGGAGGAGGGGGCAGGGACCTGGAAGAGTAGTCGGTATCTGTCGGTATCGAGGCAGCGCTGTTCATTTGGAACTGCTCTGCGGCACGAAGCCTGGAAAAGTCAGTCATGCTGAGGTACTGAGAATCAGCGGCAGACGTAGTGCGTACAGTGATAAGGAGTACTGCAGTGGTTTTCCACGAACGACACAATCGATTCCCTGAAAAGTCTCCGCGAGATTTTTCGTTGGAAAATCTGGAATCACCCAACGAGGTGCTTGATCTCGACGCTCAATTCGCAGGCCATTTCCTTCAGATGGCATCAGCCATAATACCTCGAGCTCTCAATCCGTTGCTGGAGACGGTGAAAAATTTGGGGGAGATTCCCATGCTCGCAAATCTCTGCAAGGAAAAAGCTGGAGAGATAAACAGGTTTTACAATCGACTCAGGGTCCAATTCGATTATACCTCCGACATCGTTTCGGAAATGAGGGAAGACGTCACTAAGCTACGGATCTTGGCGTTACGTGAGCAGATCAAGGGTATGGCTCCCCAAATAGCTCTCCTGGCAACGTGGGCCGAAGAGCTCGGGAGCGCCCTTGTTGCTGGACTAGAGCGATCCTCGGATCCTGATGTAGAGGCGCGTGGTGAAGGCTATGGCGAGGATCAGGAGGCGTCTGACGAAGAGCAAAGTTCAGTTGGTGAGTTGTCGACTATAGCGCACGGAGTGCGCAAAAGACTTTTGAACATAGCAGCTGATATACGGGCGCAGATGGCGATGCTATCCAGTGGAAGCGAAGAGCACTCTGTGTCTACTGTGGCAGATCTCGTTGCAGCTTTCAGTAATCCGGTGGTCTTCGTGGATGCGTCGCCTTCGAGTGAGGTCGTTTCAACGGATCCAGAACCATCGCAGGTAATGTAGAGGTTTTTTGCGAACTGAAGCTTCCGGGGGAGATCTCTTCGTCCGCGCGCGTCAGCAACGACACCTCAATCATCACTGAGCGCGACAGGGTGGCACTGGAAGGAGCGCACTCTCCGAGCTACGTACGGTCCTTAGACTCCGCGTGCGTCGCCCTACAGACGAGGCTGGGGTAAATATAGAGATGCTCTCGGCGGCCTTCAGTACCGACGAGGGACGAAGCTGTGTAGGTCGCGTCATCCCGAAGGCAGTGCAGTTGGCCGAGGATTTGGGAGGACGGACGATCAGTATGGCTCCTGATGAGGGCTGCCCTTCACTTCATGACGCGTTTGCCACGGGCAGATACAAGGTCGTGATTCAAGGCAAACTCCACAATGTTCAGGAGAATGAAGACAACTCTGAGGTTAGTCGAAATTTCGCGGCCTCTCACCGATTTTTGAGACGGTGGGGTAATCTGCATTCCCTCGCGGGCGAATTTAGCGAAACGTCACGGTATGCGTCTCCCTTCATTGCTCTTTCGGCTAAGTTGCTGGAGAACCACGTACTAGTCAATGAGGTTCGTGCGCTAGGAAAACGAGCGAACTTGGTACTCTTTGACATTGACGGAGTGGCTGGGGATGAAGGGAGATTGGTCGAGGCTGTATCGAGGGCGAGAAAAGCGATTGAATCGATTTTAGATGGCGCTCCTCGTGACAAGAGGCTCAATCTCGCTGTGAACTTGAGCGAGTCGTACTCTGCAGAGCCGTCCATGATCGAATTCGTGTGCACCGACGAGCAGCATTCTCCGTTTGCTTCAGGCCGTGTCGGTATCGTAGACAGGTTCGAGGAGACAAGCGCATTTCCCTGGGAAGATATGAGCTATCTTGCGAGTTCTGTGTGCGAAGTGCTCTGGGAATTATGGCCCGCTCGGAAGCTGACGCTAGAGACCTTTCAAGGTGAGCTCAGAAAGCGAGGCTGTGAGTTGTCTTCGAGCTTCGTGGCTAGTTTTGTCGATACACAGCTCCGGAAGGAACAGCTTCTGAGCATGTACGAAGTAAACGCTCTTGTTCTTCAAGCGCTCCTCTCGGACCCGGATGCATTCGTCATCAGTTCCGAATCGAACGGCTATCGAATTTCAGTACTGAGCCGTATCGAGCGTGACCACCTGTATGGAACTGACGAATAACTAGTGAGCGGTTACGCCACCAACGTTTGAGTCCGCTCTGAGCGGACCTCACGAACTGAGTTGTCCTTGTCGAGGAACACAACTGTAGGCTGGTGCTTCGCCGCTTCGGAAGCAGGGATGTGGATGAAGCCGGCAACGATCAATGAGTCCCCCTTTTCGACCAGATGGGCGGCTGCTCCGTTGACATGAAACTCTTTGGAACCGTAGGTGCCTTCGAGGATGTAGGTCTCGAAGCGAGTACCCCGTGTCACGTTCCAGACAGCGACGGCCTCATGCGGCATCAATCCGGTAACGTCGAGGAGATCTCTCGGAATAGTGATGCTTCCCTCGTAGAGCACGTTGGCATCAGTTACGACCGCTCCATGGATTTTGGCGAGGAGGAATTTTCTGAAGGCCCCATTCATGCCCATACGGTATCCTTTTCCGGCCTTTGATGAAAGAGGGGGGTGCCTTGCTTCCCTAGGACTGCCGAGCTGATCAGTGGATATAAGGATGGTGAGAGAGGGCCTCTTCGTAGGCCAAGCGGATCTCTACAGTGCGCCGTCGCGCGCGCTCCTGCTCGGCTGGGCTCGCCTTCATGAATCTGTCCGGATGATGGATCTTCATCAGGCTGCGATACGCGCCACGGATCTCCGAGTGGCTGGCATCAGGACGAAGTCCCAAAATATCGAAGGCAGGATAAAGCTCGGACATGAAGTCGGAGGCTCGTTCCCATGAGCTTTCATCATGAACTGGCCGCGCTCTCTCGCCCTCTGCGCGAAAGGTGTTACTGGCAGAGGTCCTTTGATGCGCCGGCGATCTCTCAAGCCAAGAAAATAGCCACGAGGGAGCCGCCAAAATCATGAGGAATACGAGGCAAACCCTTTCTAGAGTTCCGAGCAGCAACTTCAGAAATGATCTGCCAATACTGGCAGCAGCGCTCGTGAGTAGGAATGAGAGGAAGAGTGGGTAGGCAAGTGTAGCGGCAATGACGGTGGATGGAGAGTGTTCTTCAGGAGCAAAGGGGATCAGGAGGTACTGGGAGATTACCGTGACGAAACCGACGAGCTCTGACTCTAGTCCCATACGTCTCACAACATCCAAAGAGCGTGCCACAAGGCTATCACTCTAAAATACCAGCTTCAGGCGCTCGGCGTCGAATACTAAGTCATTGGATCCGTAGAGGGAAGAAAAAAAGGGGCCGGACTGTACGTTTCGGCTGCCTTATCCGCTAATGGAGTAATCTTCCTATAGTGGAAAGTTTTGCAGGGGGCGCCTTCGAGTTGAAGGAGCATCCAGTGCTTGCAGTAAGCCTAAGTCCAAGAAAGGACCCTACCAGCGGTTTTGTGGTCAATCCCTAAGGAAGCGAGGCAAATAGGGCCACCTGTCATGCTACTACGTGAACGTGCTCGTGCACCTGAACGTAAACGTACCCCGAACAAAAACATCAAGATGTTCGGGCACGTGCACGTTTACGAGCACGCCCACGTTCACGTGCTAAGTTCAAAAGTGAGACCAGGTAGGCTTCTCCTCGCTCCCCAGGTCTCCTACTTATTCGGAGACTCCCACAAGAGATACGTATATCCGCCTAAGCTTTCCTTGTAGCGCTGCATGAACTGAGCCGAATCCTCGGCAGTCATCGAACCGTTTCGCACCGCTTGGTCGATTGACGAATTGATACCGAAGAGGAGGTCCTCGCCCGAGTACTGAACATACCCCAGAACCTCCCTCATGGTGTCTCCCTCGACGATACTGGTGATGCGCGGATGTCCTGCTTCGTCCATCTCTACATGCACCGCGTTGGTGTCACCGAACAGGTTGTGAAGATTTCCGAGGCATTCCTGATATGCACCGACTAAGAAGATGCCGAGGTAGTAGGGCTGATCCCCCTGATAGCGATGAAGGTCGATATCCCTCCGTACGCTACGCAAGTCGATGAACTTGTCGATCTTACCATCACTGTCACAGGTGAGGTCGGCGATGACTGCTTTCCTGGTTGGTGCTGTCAAAAGCCTATGGATCGGCATGATCGGAAAAAGCTGTTCGATCGCCCAGTGATCGAGGAGCGATTGAAAGACCGAGAAGTTGCAGAAATAGGTGTCCTTGAGCATCCCTTCCAACACGTCGAAGTCTTCCGGAACAACCTTCAGCTCTCCCTTGAGTGCATTGATACGCGCAAAGAGGAACTTCAGGGCGCGCTCGGCGTAAGCGCGCTCCTCGATGGAGATGTTTCCTTGAACGAAGCGCTGCAGGAATTCCTCCCGCAGTGCGAGTGCGTCACTGAAGATCTCGTGACAGTTCTTGAGGCTGAGATCTCGATAGATCGATCCGAGCTCTACTAGTTTCTCGTCGGTAGAAGGGGGTGGCTCCAGCTGTTTCGGAGGCTCGGGAACCTCGGCGACATCCATGACCTCCGTTATGAGCACTGCATGGTGCGCCACGAGAGCACGCCCGGACTCACTTATGATGGTGGGATGTGGAACATTCATTTCGGCACAGGTCGACTGAATCTCCCAGACCACGTCACGAGCATACTGATCGGTCGTGTAATTCATCGACGACTCGAAATTAGTACGGCTTCCATCGTAGTCGACACCGAGTCCGCCACCGACGTCCAGGAACTCGATGCTGGGGCACAAACGGTACAGCTCGGTGAATACACGGGCAGCTTCCTTCATGACGCGCTTGATCGCGTTGATCGAGGTGATCTGACTTCCCATGTGGAAATGGAGCAGCTTGACGCAGTTCTCCATCCCTTTGGCCTTGAGTTGTTTGATAGCCTCGATGATCTCGTCGAGTGCCAGGCCAAACTTTGCGTTCTCACCGGCGGACCCCGCCCAACGGCCTGCGCCGCGGTAGGTGGGGTTCATGCGAAGCCCTATCTCCGGCGTAACTCCCGCAACTTCACTCGCTCTGATAATGGTTTCCAGCTCGTAGAACTGCTCGACAGTGATGATCGGACGCAATCCGAGCTTGGATGCCATCAGTGCTAATTCGATGAACTGATAGTCCTTGTAGCCGTTACACAGCAGCAGGCCGTTGGGTTGATTGTGCTGCGCCAATACCAGCAGGAGCTCTGGTTTACTGCCTACCTCAAGGCCTATCATTCGGCCGTTGGCGGCTTTTCGAACGCTCTCGACCACCTGGCGTTGCTGATTGACTTTGACCGGATAGGTTAAGACGTATCGTCCTTGGTAGTCGAACTCAGCGATCGCCTTGTCGAAGGAGTCGTAGATGGCATGTGCTCGCTGCCGAATGATTCCGTCAAAGCGGATGAGATGCGGAGGTTTTACCCCTCGACGAACGAGGTCTTCTACGATGCCGTAGAGGTCGAGCGATGAATCGTTTCCGGCTGGGGATACGGCAACATTACCTTTCTCGTTAATTTTGAAAAAACCTGCTCCCCAACCATCAATCCGATACAGCTCGGTGCTCTTTCCAATGTTCCAAGATTCCATGTGTCGTTCCCGCCCAAAAAACGTATCGTCAATTTTCTCGCGTCTCGGAGGTTGAAGACGCAGCCCAAGTTTATCGAGACCTTCCCCCTAGAGTTCGAGGATCTTCGCATACTGATCGGGTCGGCGACTGTCGAAGAACCGCCATCCCTCTCGAGCATATCGTGAATGTTCGAGGTCGACGTCCGCCACGACGAGCCCCTCTGTTTCCGTTCCTCGGGCCATAACCTGTCCGAAGCCGTTACAGATGAACGAGCCGCCCCAGAAGGTCGTAGCTCCTTCAGTTCCCACTCGGTTAACAGCACATACCACTACGTTATTCGCTATGGCATGTCCGCACTGAACGGTTTGCCAAGCGTTCTGCCAATCTCCTTCCACTGCGGGTAGTCCTATTACACGCCCTATGGCGGTCGGGTAGAATATGATCTCCGCTCCTTGCAAAGCGAGACTGCGAGCGGCTTCGGGGAACCACTGGTCGTAGCAGATCAGTACGCCGACCTTTGCGACACCGAGATCGAACACCTTGAAGCCCTGGTCGCCCGGCTCGAAGTAGTTCTTCTCGAAGAACGCGGGATCGTGGGGGATATGAACCTTGCGGTAGGTGCCCAGCAGCTTACCGCTGGCGTCGATGACAAGCGAGGTGTTGAAAAGCTTACCCTCGGCGCTTTTCTCGTACACTGACCCGCTGACTATCGCGATCCCAAGCCGCCGAGCTTCCTCGCTCAACACAGCTGCAACGGTTCCCGGTAACTCCTCGCTATAATCTCTCTCGCACCGCTCTTCCACGCAGAAATAGGGGGAGCGGAAAAGTTCGGGTAGGCAAACGATTGCAGCTTTGCGCTCGGCTGCCCTCCGAATCATCGCTACAGCGCGCTCGAGATTTTCGTCAGGTTCAGCGCTCATTGCAAACTGGGCGAGCGCCACGGTCACGAGTCGGGGGGTCCACGGTGTCTGATTCATTGTTTGCTGGTAAGACCTCTAGGAAGCGCTTATTTTTCTCTACGGCAACCCCTTTGAGCTCCTTCGGGGGTCACAAGCGCATTTCAAACATCATACCCTGTAGAATGCAATACTTCATGGTTCTGGAGGGAAAAAAAGTACGGCTCTTGGCTCCTGTACTCCGAGAGCTGTGCAATTCAAACCGGGAGGAAAATGGCGTTCAGGCTGCGATCCGAGAGGAGCGACCTCTCTTCGTGGCAGTATGCATGCCAGGTACTAGCGCCTGCTGTCTCGAGAAGGTGAGACGCTTGAGCGGCTTTCGACCGATGTTGTCGTACAGGGCTTCGACGTTGTACTCCGCTATGATCTCGGAGTAGGTCAGGTCGTTGAGTTCGGGGTAGTATTTCCGCACCATCCTCAGTTTGGTGAACACGAGCTTTTCGTAGCGTCTCTCTTCGCTCGCGCGGTAGGACCGCAGCAGCGCTGGTACCACGAGCTCGATGACGAGCGCGGTGCAGATGATGAATGAAAGTGCCAAACCCATACGAGGGTTCTATCGGTCAGGAGCCTCGCGAGGATAAGCGCGAATTTCAGTCCGGGAAAAGTTAGCAAACTCAAAGGTTTGAGTGGCTCAAGTGCGAAAGATGGTCTGCGTAATGCAGGCAGAGGAGTGCTGCGGTATAAGGCTATCTGGAGCGAGGCCGGTGGTAGGGGGCGACCTCGAGGGTGATGTGGGGACTGGAAAATGGCCGATTCTACAGTGTTGGAAGCAGGGCAGGAACAGAGTGAGGCGTCTCGAAAGACATGGTGGGTCGCCACTGGCTTGTTGATCTTCATGGCAGCGCTCTTTCTCGCAACCCATTTGTGGAGAGAGAGCGTGGGCTGGCTTCAGGCGGTCCGGGCCTTTTCCGAAGCGGCGATGGTGGGTGCCTTGGCGGATTGGTTCGCTGTGACGGCGCTCTTTCGATATCCCCTCGGAATCCCCATTCCGCACACCGCTATCATTCCGAGTAACAAGGGTCGCATCGGGCGGAGTCTGGGACAGTTCGTTCAATCGAATTTTCTCTCTCCGGAGGTGCTCGAAGGCGAAGTCGTCAATATCTCGGGAGCTGTGGCTCGGTGGCTGTCGGACCCGGGGAATCGAAAGCGCATACTTCGACGAATCCGCGTGCTTGTTCCGCGCGTGTTAGAGAGTGTAGAGGAAGGTGAGCTGCGAGCATTTCTCGATAGGCAGGTAGAGGAGATCATCAGCCGCATAGATCTGGCGAAAACATCGGGCCGACTCTTACGCCTACTTACCTCGAACGACATGCATGAGCTGGTACTCGACGAGGTCGTACGACAGACGCGTAGTTTCTTTCGTGTAAATCAAGATTGGTTTCGCGGACAGCTTCGAGATGCGAGTCCCTGGTTCGTGCCTGAATTCATAGACAAGCGGATCTTCGAGGCGATCCTCGTCAAGACCGAAGACACGTTCACCAAAGCGCTCACTGACCGCAACCACGAGCTACGTCGTCGGGTACACGACACAGTAAGAGACTTTATCTCCAAGCTCGAGACCTCGCCCGAAGCGCAGCGAAAAGGGGAGGAGATACGGGCGATGCTCTTGGCTAACGATGTGTTCCGCGGCTACATCAACTCCCTGCGCGACGGGTTGCTCGAGGAGATCAAAGCCGACATTCGTAGCGAAAGGTCGCATGTCGCCGAGGCTATCGAGAGAATCCTCACCAATTTCGTGACGACTATGAGTGCCTCCGAGGAGCTGCAACAGAGACTCAACAAGGGGATCCGCGGGGCGCTACACACGTTGGCCGGTGAGCAAGGTGGGCACGTTGCGGACCTGATCTCCCGTACGATTGACTCTTGGGATACCTCGACCATCGTGAGCAAGCTCGAGGAGCAGGTTGGGTCCGATCTCCAGTATATTCGTATCAACGGAACTCTCGTCGGAGGGCTCGTGGGGCTGCTGCTCTACGTAATCGAGCGCATCTTCGCCCAGACACTTCCGGCCCTATGAGCCGCTTTCCTGGGAATAAACATCTTGAGCGATTAATTCAAGGCGTGCGACACTCTCAAACGTTACTAGAGCCTCTAGCGGGGCGATGGGTCAATTCTTGTGGAGCAAAAGCTGCGGGTGAAAAGCAACAGAGAGGAACTGGGCGTGTCCATGGTCGAGTACGCCCTTTTGGTAGGTCTCATCGCGGTGACCGTACTAGCTTCTATATATCTCCTTTCCTCCTCGATCTCTGAGACTTTCAGCCAGGTGTCCGAGCCCCTGAAATAAAAGCAATTCCAAAGCGGTGCGTTTCAATGCACTGCCGCACACGACATGAATCTGTGCAGTTTCATTAATCTGTGTCGTGTGCGGCTGCCACTACGTTAGCGACGAGCTGTATAAAGCTTAGCAACCTCGTCCCAGTTCAGCACACTCCACCAGGCATCGATGTAATCAGCGCGGCGGTTCTGATAGTGGAGGTAGTAGGCGTGCTCCCAGACATCCAGACCGAGGATAGCATGCTTGCCTTCCATGAGCGGGTTGTCTTGATTAGGAGTTGAGGTTATCGACAGAGTTCCGTCCTGGTGAGCGATCACCCACGCCCATCCCGAGCCGAAGCGGCCGAGAGCGGCGGTCTTGAACTTCGCCTTAAACTCGTCGAAGTTTCCGAATGCAGCATCTAGTGCCTTCGCAAGATCACCGGTTGGCTTGTCGCTTCCACCGGGGGTCATTAGTGTCCAGAACATCTGATGGTTCCAGTGTCCGCCGCCATTGTTACGAACCGTGGTGCGAATCGCGTCGGGCACCTCGTCGAGCTTAGTGAGGAGTTCGTCGAGGCTCCTGGATGCCAGGCCAGGTTGGTCCTTGAGGGCATTGTTGAGGTTTGTCACGTAGGTCGCATGATGCTTGCCATGGTGAATCTCCATGGTTCGCGCGTCGATCGTTGGCTCGAGGGCGTCGGACGGATAGGGGAGGGGCTTGAGTTCGAAGGTCATAGAGGTCACCTATATTCAAATAAATACTGTCTTCTCATATCCTTGTTGTTGCCGTGAGCGCAATATGAACTCCCTTAGGCTAGGGAAACGAGGCAAAACCTGACACTCTCTCACGTGAACGTGCTCGTGCACCTGAACGTAAACGTACCCGGCACAAAAACATCAAGATGTTCGGGCACGTGCACGTTTACGAGCACGTGCACGTTCACGTGGCATGTTCAAAAGTGAGACCACAGGTAAGCTTTGCCTCGCTTCCCTAGAGAGCCCCCAGAGACTTTTTGCGGTCTGCCAAAGTAGGGATCTTGAACCCCTGG
>JBILEW010000137.1:0-7658 GCA_044351885.1 Bdellovibrionota bacterium | reverse complement strand
CCGCAGATGTATCCACTGCGATACATTGAGGATTTTTCCCCACCATGAAAATTGAAGAGCGACCCAAGATCCTCTTTCGCAGCAGGGAGGGGTTTTGCCTCGCTTCCCTAAGTAATAAGCGCGGCACTGAGCCTGAAGCCTTCTTCCATCATCGATCATCCTAAGCTCGGTAGGGGTCTCTCGTTTACTGTGCGGGTTCCATGAGCATATCGAGTCTCAAACAGGTCATTACCGAAAACTTCATCTCGGGCCTCTCGGGTCCGGGGAGTGGGAGCAAGCCAAAATCCCCAGGGGCTAAGAAGGACGACGGTGCTACCGTCGATGTGTCCCTCAAGAGTGGTGCGCGCAACTTCGCAATGGGGTTACAGGCGATTAACGCGGGCATAACGTATGTTCAGGTTTCGAAACACACCAACGAACAGCTGCTCGGAGTAATCGATCGTTTGGATCTTCTGCTTTCGAAGGCTGCCAAGGGAGGTCTGGGATCGAGCTCCGCAAAATCGATGATCAAAGATTTTCAGGACCTCGGGCGAAAATTTCAGGACACTATCAAGAATGCCAAGGTTCGAGACAACGATATCTTGGACCCCGAGGTGCTCTCGACCCAGCTCGCCAAGAGCGGCCTTGATCCCGATAAGATTGAAGGTTTGTCAGCGGCCTTCCGGAAGCTTACTTCGCTCACCGGGACAACCGTTGATGAGTCGGGAGATGTTACCTCGGGGAGTACGCTCATCCCAGTGGCCGAGTTCTCGAATGCTGTACGTCGTGCAGTAGCTGAGTTCGAGAGCGGTATCGATCAAGATTCGAGCGCCAGTGACATGGAGCAGTACGCAGGTACCTTCCGTCGCATCCGAGACGAGCTCAGAGGCGCGCGCGCTAAGCTTGAGCAGAACGTAAGGGCCCTGGATCAAACCCTCGACGTGCTCGGCAAGAACGTTGAGCTCACCCGTGCTACTGGACTCGCAATGCTGGAGATGTCGCAGAGCGTTCGTGGTAATGAGTCGCCGGAGGAGATAGCGGAGCGCTTGCGACGGCAGATCAGCACGTCCGTGCCTGCGGCACTTTCACAATCGAACAATCTGTCGGCTATCATGGTTGCCGGACTTACCATGGTCGGTGAATCGGAAAAGACCAAGAAGTAGCAAAGCAGAGCAGTGTCTTCGGGCTCATCGTGGAATCGAGTGGGTGGTACCGAGGCCAGGGATAGCGTAAGTCATTGTTGTGAAGGATGAGTCGCGCCTTTCCACGTGAACGTGCCCGTTCACGTCGAGATAACACCGAGTCCTACCCAGTTGCTTTCACGAAGACCCTGTTTTCGTAGTTGTTCGGGTAACCTTCTGAATATACGAGTAAGTTTGCCTTGGATCGACCCGCAGTAGGCGCTTTGACGCAGGTTGCAGAAAGCCCTGACGATTCTTCAAGGTTCTGCGTCTTCTATCCGATCCGTAGAGTATCGAGACTTTGAAGGCTTCCCCACTATCTGCTAGACTTCGGGGACTAATTTTGCGTTGTACGTCGGACACTTATGAACGGTGATAGTTTGCTCTCCTTTGGTCCCAATGCCGGTTACTTGGCGGAACTCTACCAGCTCTACCTCTCGGATCCCTCCCTTGTCGATCCGACCTGGGCAGAGTTCTTCAAGGGACTCGATGGTGCCAACGGTGCGGTAGCGGTCAACGGCCACGCGAATGGTCATGCAAATGGGCACGCCAAGGTTGCAGTCCGGGGTCAAGCCGTAGGCGTTGCTGGAGCTGCCAAGGAGAGTTCCCTCAACGCTCTCGCCGACAAGCTCGTCGAGGGCTATCGGCGTTATGGACACCTGAAGGCGCGCCTCAGCCCGCTCGTCGAGGGAGGGGTTGCTCCGGAGAGTCCAGTCGAGCTGACACCTGGATTTTACGGTGAGAGCCGTAACCCGGCATCTGTTTCCCTAAACGCATACTCCTTTGCTGGTGCAACGTATGCGTCACTGCTCGAACTCCAGAGGGATGTCGAAGCGATCTATTGCTCCTCAATCGGATACGAATATGAGCACCTCGCGCGCAACGAGGAGCGCGAGTGGTTGCGCGAGCGGATTGAAGGGCGCAGTGCGCTACCGTTCGTTCGCGATGTCGAGACACGCAAGGGGATCTTCCGTCAGCTTGTGCGCGCCGATCTCTTCGAGTCGGAGCTCCACAGAAAATATGTAGGCACGAAGCGCTTCTCGCTCGAGGGGAACGACACCCTGATACCGGTTCTACGCTCGGTCATTCAGGATGCTGCCAAGAGTGGCATTCAGGAGATCGTCTACGGAATGGCTCATCGTGGACGTCTGAATGTCCTGGCCAACATCGTCGGCAAGCCGCTCGAGTTGCTCTTTGCAGAGTTCGAGGATCAGACGCAGGCTACCGTACTCGGTGCTGGCGACGTCAAATATCACCTCGGGTGGGACAGCTGTTTCGCTGTCGACGGCGGAAGTGTTGGTGTAAAGATGGTGCCGAATCCCTCTCACCTCGAGTTCGTTAATCCGGTCGTAGAAGGTATTGCGAGGGCTCTGCAGGATTACCGCTACGATCGCAACCGTACCCGAGTGCTGCCGGTTGCTATGCACGGAGACGCTGCCTTCGCAGGACAAGGTATCGTATTCGAAACGATAAACTTCTCTGGAATTGACGGGTACTCAACAGGCGGAACGCTGCATCTAGTGATTAACAATCAGATCGGTTTCACGACCACCCCGGACGAGAGCCGCTCGACGCGCTACTGCACGGATCTAGCGAAGGGGATCGATTCGCCTATCTTCCACGTCAATTGCGAGGACCCCGAAGCGGCGTGCTGGGTAACTCAGCTCGCAGTCGATTACCGTAACACCTTCGGTAAGGACGTGTTCGTGGATCTGATCGGCCACCGCAAGCACGGTCACAACGAAGGAGACGATCCGAGCTTCACGCAGCCGCTTACCTACAGTGAGGTCAAGGGTAAGCGTCCGATCTGGCAGCAGTACGGGGAGCGGCTCGTCGCTGAAGGGGCCGTGTCGCAAGAGTTCGTGGATTCGACTGTAGCTGAGTACAAGCAGGAATTCGCAGCGGCACACGAACGGATGGTGCCGGCTGTGCAGGGAGAGGCGAGTCCGATTTACGGCAAGGTGGTTTCAGCGCCATCTGAAACTGCTGTGTCCGCTGACACCTTGAAGAAAATTGCGCACGCGTTGATACAGTATCCGGAAGGCTTCGTGCCCCATCCGAAATTGGCGAAGATTATCGAAAAACGTGTAGAGACCGTCGAGGCAGGTGAAGGAATAGAGTGGGGTGTCGCAGAGCTGTTGGCCTTCGGTTCGCTCGTGCTAGAAGGTCGCTCTGTACGTTTGAGTGGTCAGGATTGTCGCCGTGGAACCTTCAGTCAGCGTCATTCGGTGCTGGATGGGTATGACAAGCCGGGTGTGTTCAGTCCGCTGGAGGAGTTGGCCTCTTCGGAGTCGGGGGCTGGTCGTTTCGAGGTGTTCAACAGTCCGCTTTCCGAGGCAGGCGTTCTCGGGTTCGAGTTCGGGTATTCCGCTATGCTGCCCGATGCCTTGGTTATCTGGGAGGCGCAATTCGGAGACTTCTCCAACGGCGCACAGGTAATCATCGACCAGTTCATCACCAGCAGCGAGTCCAAGTGGGCGCAGATGTCAGGTGTCACGTTGATGTTGCCACATGCCTACGAGGGACAGGGGCCTGAACACTCTAGTGCGCGACTCGAGCGATATCTGCAGATGTGCGCAGAGGGCAACATGACGGTGTGCTACCCTTCGTCTGCAGCGCAGCATTTCCACCTGATGAGGCGTCAGGGGCTCTCGACCATGAAGAGGCCGTTGGTGGTGATGACTCCCAAGAGCCTTTTGCGTCTTCCGGCGGCAACGAGCCCGC
Source organism: Bdellovibrionota bacterium (assembly GCA_044351885.1). Classification (GTDB taxonomy): domain Bacteria; phylum Bdellovibrionota_C; class UBA2361; order UBA2361; family OMII01; genus OMII01. Next base: position 3,774 of record JBILEW010000137.1, on the reverse strand, counting down.
TGTCAGATTTTACGAAGGATGGTTTCAAGACTGTGCTCGAGACCGATTTTTCGGGTGGCAAGAAGGTGGATCACCTCGTACTCGTCACGGGTAAGGTCTACTACGATGTTGCGAATGCGCTCTCCGCGGCAGGCAAGTGTGCGGCGAAGGTCGTTCGGGTGGAGCAGCTCTATCCGTTTCCAGATCAGGAATTACAGTCGATCCTCGCGGCGAGTAAGGCCAAGACGGTCACCTGGGTTCAAGAGGAGCCTCAGAACATGGGAGCGTGGAGCTATGTGAGCCCGTTGATTGAACAGGCACTCGGGATCAAACCGACCTATATCGGTCGCCCGGGTTCGGCCGCAACGGCTACAGGATCGGCCAAGCGGCACGCGTTCGAGCAGAAGACGATCATGTCGGATCTCGTGGAGCGGGTAAAGGGGTAGTACTGTACTCTAAAGACGCGAGGGAAGGCTTTCCCGTGGTCTCCCTTTAAACTCAGCACGTGAACGTGAACGTGCTCGTGCTCGTAAACGTGCACGTGTCCGAGGGTCTTGATGTTTTTGTTCCGGGTACGTTTACGTTCAGGTGCACGAGCACGTTCACGTGGTAAGTCAGAAAATCAGACTGCTGGTATTTTGCCGTGCTTCCTCGGGCAAGCCAGGCAATAGCAGGGGCGTCGTAGGAAACAGTTTGAACTTTGCGCTCGTCAGTATCTGGTGTAGCCTAGCGAAATCATGTTCGCGGTTTTCTACGATCTCGAGACCTCCGACAAGCACGCCATAGGACAGATCCTCAACTACTCGTTCATCTTTGTTGACGATTCGTTGTCGATTGTCGACGAGCTATCCGGGCTGGTGCGCATATCTCGTCTGCAGCTCCCTGATGCGGGAGCTATACTAGCGAACAGGACCAATGTCCTCGGGCATCAGGAGGTAGCTCGTGACAATGAGCCGGAGGCGCTCGAGCGCATCCGGCGCTTCGTCGCCGAGTGCGTTCGTAAGGCCTCCGGCAACGTAGCCCTGATCGGCTACAACTCCGCTAAGTTCGATCTGGGCTATCTCCGAACAAGCTTCATCAGGAACGGACAGGATGCGTTCTTCTCGGGCAAGACCCTCCCGCGCGATCTTTTGCACGCCGTTCACAAAGCGTATTTGAGCTCCGAGAGGTTTCGAGGGCTGGTGCGGAAGCAACGCGAGGGCGAGAAAAAGTTGTCGCTGTCACTCGAGACGGTTTGTCATGCGCTGGGGCTTCTGGAGGGGGTGCAGCTCCACGAGTCTCGAGCGGATGTGGTGCTCACTATAGAGCTTGCCAAGTGGTTGAAGGCGAATGTCGCGATCGATGTGACCTCGTTCGAACCTTACGAGGGGATGAGGCTTCATTCGACCGCACGTGGTGGCACGGTCTACATGCTCGAAACGCCCGAGTACGACCTCTCCCAAGACAGCTACAAGGTTTCTACCCCGGTGACGCTACTTGATGCCGATGGTCGTTCGGCGCTCTGGATAGATCTCGAGCGTTATTCCGTAAAGCAGGAGCCCAGCTGCATCATGTGGCGCAGCGTAGGTAAGCATTCGTTGTTTACATCCGGAAGAGCGGTCGAGGAGCCAGAGCTCAAGCGGCTTGCCAGGGCTGCCTTGACACAGTTCAAGGGGACGACGCTTAAGAACTTTTTTACCCCGACTACCTGCGACGTAGAGTTCGATGTCTATCGGCCGGATTTCGCGGCACGCGACCTCCTCAATCAGGCAATTGCAACCGGGAACAAGGCCCTCCTCGAGGGTTGTAATCCGAAATACGCCAAGGACATAAAGACCTTGTGGGTGCGTTACCAATTGGCGCGACCCGACCTCGATCTCAACCAGCCCAAGAACGCAGAGATGTTGTCACGCTATGCCATGTATCGTTACGGGGGAAAGTTGCAGATATCCCGAGCAGAGCCCAAAGAGGGAGAGACGGAAGGTTTCCACAGCACCTTGCAGTCGTATTTCTCGGCGCTCGAACAGTCGAAGGATGCAGCCTTGGCGCAGCATAACGAGGAGGACTTCGTGTTGCTAGAAGCGCTCGAACGCTTCTATCTGGACTCGGATATCGTGCGCGTTGCGGGACGTGAGCTGCTTCCGTCGCTCCAGCGGAATGTGGCAGAGAGAGCGAACAGTAGGGGGCTCTGAGACGGATAAAGGGGAGGAAAATTTGGACCGCGGAGCTTCCGCTCCGCTTGTAATTAGCATCGTGGTCCCAGTAGCGAGCGGACTAGAAAGTCCGCGGTCCAGTCGTCGGTACCACCACCCGCCGGAGCGCGGAGCTCCCGCTCCGCCTGCCATCAGCATTGCGATCCGAGCAGCAAGCGGACTAGAAAGTCCGCGGTCCAGTTGCTGCCGACGCTATTTGCGGGCCTCCGTTGAGTAATATACCAGATCGATAGCAAGGTAACGCTTGAGCGGATAACTTCGAGGGGGTAGGATAGTGCCTTCCGAAGAGGTCGCTATTCCCTCACGAGGCACCCTTCGGATGATGCTAGGATAGTAACAGAATCTCTCGTCGAGGCGGCGTGTCGCAGTTCGTTCACCTCCATCTTCATACGCAGTACAGCCTCCTGGATGGAGCTAATAAGCTCCCTGATGTCCTGGAGCGGGCGCATCAGCTCGGCCAGCCGGCTATCGCCATGACCGATCACGGCAATATGCACGGAGCGGTCGAGTTCTACTCCGCGGCCAAGAAGATAGGCATCAAGCCCATAATTGGATGCGAGCTGTATGTGACCCCAGGCTCTCGGCACGATCGCAAAATGCGCGCTCATGGAGGAGCGGGTACGTGCCACTTGACGGTGCTCGCAGCGAACAAGACCGGGTATCACAACCTCTGCAAGCTCTCGAGCCTCTCATACAAAGAGGGTTTCTATTTCAAGCCGCGTGTCGATCATGAGCTCCTAGAACGGTACTCCGAGGGGCTGATAGTCTTGAGCGGGTGTCTCGCCGGAGAGCTTGCTTCGGCTACCGAGGTGGACGACTACGCCCAGGCTAAGGCGGTCGTGGAGTTCTACGCGAGTGTCTTCAAAGACCGGTTTTATCTCGAGCTGCAACCGCACCCGATTAAGGAGCAGATGAAGCACAATGCGGCGGTCATCGACCTCGCAAAGAGCTTCGGCGTTCCGCTCGTCGCGACCACCGATTGTCATTACCTGGAAAAGGGCGACCACTTCGCGCAAGAGGTCCTGATGTGTGTTTCGACCGGTAAGACGGTACTTGATCCGGACCACATCAAGCACGAAGGCTTCACCCTGCATTTGAAGACCGAACAGGAGATGCTCGAAGAGCTTTCTATGTTCGACATCGCTAGTGAAGCGGTGCGCAACTCTGCGCTGATAGCGTCTCAGTGCGATCTCTCGCTCGATTCGAAGACGTACTTCATGCCGAAGTTCGAGACCGATGATACTCGACCGCTCATTGAGATCATGGGCAGCATGGCGCACGAGGGGCTTACTAAGAGGCTCGAGGTGCTCTCTACTGCGCCCGGATGGGACGCTGCCAAAACCCAGTCGTATTGGGACCGTCTCGAAGAGGAGGTCACGCTCATCGGCAAGATGGGGTTCGCTGGATACTTTCTCGTCGTTTCGGACTTCATCGTGTGGGCCAAAGACAACGGTATCCCTGTGGGTCCGGGCCGTGGGTCGGTAGCTGGATCGCTCGTAGCGTACGCGCTTCGAATCACCGAGGTTGACCCGATCGCCAACAAGTTGTTCTTCGAGCGCTTCCTCAATCCGGAACGTATCAGCATGCCGGATATCGACGTCGA
>JBILEW010000014.1:0-62118 GCA_044351885.1 Bdellovibrionota bacterium | reverse complement strand
ATCCGACGATCTGTTTTATGCTCGAAGCTATATCCTGCTTCTTTTGTTCTGATCGCTTCGCAGCACTTTCGTATACCTGCGGGAAGTAGAATGCCATGAGGAGTACGCCCATCTCGGCCATCGTACCGGCGAGGAATCCCGACTCGGCGTTTCGAGTGGCTAGCGTCTTACTCGCGGTACTCAATTGCTGGGATGCCAGCGAGCTGGCCAAAAGAGAGGTCATTATGCTCTTTCGCAAGCAGGAGGCGAATGCGCTGTTCTGTCGAGCTTCGGGAACGAACCGTTGCAGCAGTACGAGACCTGCGCACATCTCTGCCAGAGGCTTCATGCCTACTTGAACGATCGCCTGTGTGATTGTCGAGATCGCCTTCGCTCGCTTGTAGTAGGAGGAGTTGACGAGGTGCAGTACCCGGACGCCGAGAGAAGGCTCCTTGAGAATCACCTCGGCGAGCTTGCTTGCTGTGGTCGAAGGATCGGACGTCAGCATGCGTAGCTCAGTGACGACCTTGGCACTGGCCGGGAAGTCTCCGTTCCTGCTCAGAGCCCCCTTGAGTTTTTCGAGGAACTCCTCCGGTGTGAGGACTTTGCGCTCACTTTGTGATTTGACTGCGTCTTCGCCCATTTGAACCGTTCCCATCCCCCTAGGAGAAAATATTCCTCCCGTGTTAGGTATCGGCATTAAATGACCAGATATTGAGTAATAATTGGCTGTAAGCTTTCGCGGCCGAAGAGGTCGATTATACTGTGAAAGCTCGGGCGAAGGTTAAATCCCTAACATTCTTCAATATGTCTCGTGGGTGGAAAGGTTTTGCCAGGAATGAAGAGGCCCCTGCAGCGAGTGCGGCCTCTTTGTCTGCCGGAAACGCGCAGGCGCTGAGAACTATAATGGGAAGATCCTTTATCTCCCCGCCGTCTTTTCGAATCCGTTCAATCAGAACCAGACCGCTCTCCTTGGGCATCGCCAGGTCTGTCAGAATGATGTCAGGTGTGGATTCCCGGAGCAGGTCGAGGCCCTGCTGAACCGAGTGCGCGACACGCACGCTTGCTCCAGCCTTGGTGAGGATGAGCTTGAGGACATTACATGCGTCTGTATTGTCGTCGATCACGACGGTTGCGAGTCCTGAAAGCTCGATCTGCTTGTCGCTCTCCTGAGCCTCGGACAAGAGTCGATCGTGAGTATCCTCCTCTGCCAACGGAAGCATGATCCAGAACGTGGATCCTTGACCCTGAATACTGTCAGCGCCGATACGTCCCCCGTTGAGCTCGGTTAGCCGCTTCGTGAGGTTGAGGCCGATACCCGTTCCCTCCTGGGTTTTGCTGTAGGTGTCGTCTCCGCGCTCGAAGCGTTGAAAAAGAGTCTGTTGTTTGTGCGGAGGAATACCTACACCGGTATCGTGGATACTTATCTTTGCCTTGTCTACGACGGATTCGACCGAGAGCCACACCTTGCCACCGCGCGGTGTGTACTTGATTGCGTTCGACATGAGGTTAATTATTATCTGTTGCGTGTGCTTCGGGTCGGCATACAGCTTCAGCTCGCGCAGATCTCCCGATAGTTCTGGCTTCTCCAGAGTGAGTCCCTTGTTGAGCGCCGATTGGACCATGAGCTTGTACGATTGCGTCAAGAGGTCCTCGAGCGAAACAGCTCGTGGCTCCGGATCCTCTTTGCCGGATTCCACGCGAGCCAAGTTGAGAACGTCGTCTATCAGGTTCTTGAGGTGTTCGCTCGATTTAATTACTGCCACGAGGGCGTCGGCTTGACGTTCGTTAAGGGGGCCGAAGATACCTTCCTTGAGAACGCTCGAGTATCCGATGATCGCCGTCAAAGGGGTGCGAAGTTCGTGGCTCATGTTCGCAAGAAACTGCGATTTCGAATGATTCGCCTCCTCGGCCAAAGCTGTCTGCTGTTCGAGCTCCTTTGTTCGGAGCTCGACCAGCTCCTGCAGTCGCTCGGCATAGGAGTTGATGCGTTCCTGAGAACGCGCGTTGGCTATCGCAACCGCAGAAGCCTTACAGAATTCGTCTAGAGCAACGAGTTCCTCGTGACCGAGGGTCTGTTCGCGTCGATATCCGATCAGCAGTAATCCGAGCGATTCGCCGCGCACCTCGAGGCATTGAACGTTGATGGCGACAATCCCGATATCCTTCAGAAATGGAAGCCCGTGGTTGGGGTGTTTATCGAGGTCTCGAATAGAGATGTGGTCGCCGAGATGCAGCACTTGCCCAAGTATGCCCGACGTCAACGAAAACTCCGGTGGTATCAGGCTGGGGGCGCATCCGTAAGCGCCACCGCGGAGTACCTCGAGAGAACCTCCATCTGCTTTCATAGTCATCATGAGAGCCATGTCGGCGCCGAATTGGAATGCGCACTCTCGAGCGATACTCTTTGAAAGAGAGGCAATGGACGCGTTGGATGCTATGAGGTTGTTGAGCTGGGTTATTCTATTGAGCCGATCGAGGTAGCGCTGAGCAGAGCGGTTTAGGAGTTGGCGCTCGAATACCGTGCTGGCATGAAGAGCTAGCTCGTGAAGTTGATTGAGTATTGCATCATCGATATCTCCGTCCACGAAGACTATAAGCCTTCCGATGAGCGCACCAGTATTCACGATCGGAAACTGGTAGTACGCGGTGGCCCCATAACGATATACGAAAACCGGGTACGCGGAGCGAGGGGAGGGAACTTCGTTGACCTCATCGGGTTTTTCGCCGAGGGCTTCCTGTGCAACGAACTCGCCAGCGCTGTAGGAGAGCTTTGGCATTTTCGCTTTGTCGTCCATGAGATACAGGGCTGCGCCATGGCAGTGCGAGCATCCGATCGCTTCCTTGAGGATCCTTTGAAAGATGCGAAGCGGTTCCTCTCCCTGCTGGAGCAAGAAGCTTACATCAGCGCTCTCTGCGATCTCGGTCGAGACGGAACCCGCATCGGATGCGGTATCGTCGATGAGTAGATCCTCAGGTATGAGTTCGTTACGCGCCATAACAGAAGCAATATCGTCATTCTCGGAGATCCGCTTAAGAGATCCACTGAGGGAACTGGAAATAGGACCTAAGATGGCGCAATTTTGACGGAAAAGAACGTTGCAGCCTTACGAACTGGGGATCGCAGCAAGAGCGCTTTGGGCTGCCCCGCGTAGCCTCGGATCCGAGCTCCGAGCAAACGCCTTCAACGCAGGTACTGCTACCTTACGCGAAGCGGGGGTGTTGATCTTCACGAGAGTGATGGCTGCCTGCAGGCGAACTTCTGGAACCTTGTCCTTGGCAAGGATCGTTTTGAGAGGCGGGATCGTCGGTTCTGCCAGCGAGCCGTAATGTCCGATGGCGAACAAGATCGCAGCCCGATTGGCCGGAGCTGGATCCTGGAGCTTGCCGACTAATTTGGGCAACGTATCGCGAGCCGCGACCTGCAGCCGCGGTTCCGCGCGCTTGATAGCCAAGGACGCTGCGCTCGCAGCCACCATGATATGCGGATCGTTCATGAGTTGCACCAGATCGTCCACTGGGAGCTGTATCGTGCTGGGATAGGTTCCCAGGCTCGAGAGCGCTGCGGCCCGAACCTGTGGGTCTACGTCCGTCGCGAGGGTGATCAAAGCAGGTCCGAGACGGTCTGCGAGCTGTGGAAAGCGTCCGGCGTGAAAAGCTGCGCTTTGGCGAACATCTGGAGATTCGTCACGTGCGCCTATCTCGAGGATTTCAGCCACGAGTTCCGGTGGGACACCGATCGCCGATGCCGTCTCCATGATCCTCGTACGACCAACGGCATTTGCAGTATCCATATTTTCGCGCAGCACAGGGGTCGCTCCCTCCCCGAGGATAGAGATCTCCTTCTTCGCCTCGTTTGCGAGGATCACGTCGCTACTGAGAAGCCTACCGACGGCAGCTTCTGCCTGAGGATGTATCGGATATCGAGACAGCGATACGGGTAGCCCACCGCATCCGTAGACGGATCCCAACATGGACAGGAGCAGGACGAGAGCTGACGTGCGGCAGCGATACGAGATTCTCATAGCTTTCTCAGTATCGTCACGAACACAGTGTCCCACAAGTGGACTTTTACATGTCGGGAGCAAAGCCCCTACGCATAGTGTTCTCTGTAACCACACGAGGTTCCATGAACTGCAGCAGGTAATCGGGACCGCCGGCCTTAGAGCCTATCCCCGAGAAGTGAAAACCTCCGAAGGGCTGTCGACCCACGAGCGCTCCGGTGATCCCCCGATTGATATACAGATTTCCGACCCGAAATTCCTCCCGAGCTACCGCGATGTGTCGCGGATGGCGGGAAAAAACGCCACCGGTGAGGGCATACTCCGAGGCGGTCGCCAAGGCGAGAGCCTCTTCGAAGCTCTTAACGCGAGTGCACGCGAGTACGGGACCGAATATCTCTTCCTTCCAGATCGGATGGTTGGTGGGCACATCGCGAAAGATGGTAGGTGGCACGAAGGTCCCTCGTGAGAGGATCTCCTGTGGTAGTACTTTCTGCGTTAGAACTTTCAGCTCGTTCATCCCTCGCTTGATGGTGTCAGCGATTCGATCACGTGCCTCCTCGTCGATCACTGGTCCGAGCAAGTTCGCAGGATTCGCCGACTCTCCCACGAGGATGTCGTTCGTAGCGGCTGCCAGGCGTTCCAAAAATGGCTCGTATGCGTCTCCGACGACGATCAAGCGTGAGCATGCGGAGCACTTCTGGCCTGCATAGCCAAAAGCCGAGATAATTACACCTCGAATGGCGTCGTCGAAGTCCGCATCGTCGTCGACGATGATAGCATTCTTCCCACCCAGCTCTGCGATGACACGTTTTATCGTGGGTTGACCCGGAACGACCGAGGACGCGGTTCGCATGATTTCGAGGCCGACAGCCCGAGACCCGGTGAATGCTATCAGGGCGACATGGGGATGAGCGACGAGGTGGCGACCGACGTCTTCTCCTCGCGCTGGTAGGAACGCAAAGGTTGCTGGTGGAAAACCCGCCTCCAGTATGAGTTTTGCAAACTCGTGCGCTACGATGCTCGCCTGCTCGGCTGGTTTGAGCACAACCGTATTGCCCGCCACGAGCGCTGCAACGACCATTCCACACGTAATCGCCAAAGGAAAGTTCCAGGGCGAGATGACTACCGTAACCCCGCGAGGCTGGTAGAAGTAGATATTCTCCTCACCCATCACCTGTTCGGTGAGTGTGGGAACTCCGAGCCGAAGCATCTCGAGAGCGTAGTACTGGCAGAAATCGATCGCCTCTGCCACGTCAGCGTCTGCGTCACGCCACGGTTTTCCGACCTCCCTGATGATGAGCGCCGAAAGGAATGCCCGTTTGTTGCGCATCAGATCGGCGAGCTTGAAAAGAGCGCCTGCGCGTTGAGTATAGGGGGTGGTTCGCCAAGCTGGGAAAGCAGCTCGGCAACGTTCCACCGCCTCGTCCGCTTGAGCTATCGTTCCAAAGCTCACGGCGCCGATGGTTATGTCGGTGTTGCTCGGATCGGTTCGCGTGTATCCATCGGAGCCAGCAACAGCAACACCGTTGATGATAGGCGATGCCTTGAACCGTGCCGCCCTGATGCCCGCATCGACTTCGGCTAGACCAGCCAGGAGCGCATCGCGATTGTGCGCTTCGCTGAAGTCGAAGAGGGGTTCGTTTTTGAAGCTCTTCGGATTTTCCATAAACTATAGTCTCCTTACGCAGCGGTTTGGGACGAGCTCGGCTCCTCGATATCGGGCGCCTGAAACTGTGGCGCCTTGAGCAGATTGGATACCTCGTGTGCATCAAAGAAGGTGTGTCGGAGAAACGATTCGTTGGAGGTATTTTCCAGTAAACGCCGTACTAAGTACCCCATTCCCGGGAGGAGGTCACCCAAGGGGACGTACATCCTCACGAGATACCCCTGAGAAGAAAAAGCCTGCGCTATCGGGTCTGCCATCCCGTACAGAACCTGCACTTCGAAATCCTTCGGCGAGAGCCCACGCTCGCGAGCGTAGCAACACGCGTGCGACAGCGAGCGAATGTTGTGCGAACCAAAGGCTGGAAGGCAGAACTCAACGTTGTCGAGTAGCACTCGACTGAGGTGTTCGAACTGAGCGTCGGAGGACTCTTTGACGCTCCACAAGGGGAACTGCCAGTGGTTCTGAGCGCTGATGACCCGTTCGTGATCCCAGTACGCCCCCTTCACCAAGCGTACGGCGATCGGACCGCCGCGTTTGCGGGCGAATTGGAGCATCTCGTCCACTCGAGCCGACGAGTTTTTGGCGTAGGCTTGGATGACGATTCCTGGGTAAGGGAAATCGACGAACTCAGACGAGGAAAATACCCGCTTGAAGGCCTCGTAGATGAGCGCGTTGTTCCCGGTATCCTCGGCATCGACGTACAAGAGCGCTTTGTGTTTACGGGCCAGGCGGGCGATCTCTGTAAGACGTTCGGAGAGCACGGCGACACTACGCTCGAAGTTGAGCACGCTCGTCTGCGAGTAGAGCGCTGAGAGCTTGACGGAGATGCACACCGGACTGAGCTCTCCCGGATGTCCGGGAATGAGCGGCTGACCCTCCCTCCACGTAGGAATATTCGACCCGAAGCTCTCGAGAGCTGCCATGTACCGATTCTGATATTCGAGCGCCTCACGTTCGCAGACACAGAATTCCCCGAGTAGATCTACCGTGAACGCATAGCGCTGACGCCGTAATCTTTGGAGAACAGGGAGCGCGTCCTCGGGTGTCTTGCCAGCGATGAACATACTAGCCATCTGTTGCACACCCTGCTTGACGAAGAAGGAGGTGAGGGAGGCGCCTACGGAGTGTTTGGAGAGCCCCATGGCCCAGCCTAGTGCCGGATGAAGCTGGTCGGCGGCATCTCCAAGATACTCTCGGACATGCTCAGCGATAGCCTGACTGGAGCGCAGGGTGGGGAGAACATCAACCAAACGGAAGAGGTTGACCTTGAAGTCGGGACGACGCATCGACCACTCCATCAACTTGCCGTTCCAGTACTTCGTGTTGAATGTCGACGGGTTGGATTCCTCCAGCTTGGAGAAGATCTGCCGACCGAACTGCACTATGCCTTCGTCGAGAGCGCGTTCGTCGAGAGCGGAAGAGAGTGAGGTGCTGTTCATGTCGATACCAGATTACGTTTGAGTTCGAGGTGGGCGATATCTCTCCTAAAATACTCCCTTCGAGGGGGGGAGGAAAAGGTATTATTGCTACTGGTTTGATAAGCTTCCCAAGACGGGGAACGACCCCGACTATTTTCGCCAGCCACGCAACTTTTCCCCAGATATGGCGAACACCTCTATGTGTGCGATTTCTGCAGGGGGTGTGCCGTGGGAATGGATTCCGGAATTCGATTGGCAGCCGCAGCCCAGCGCGGCCTCGGAGACATAGGGGGACAGCTCTCCCAGATCGGTGCTTCCAAGGGGCTCGAAGGATCCTCGTGGAGTGAGATAGCCCAAAGGGTCACAAAACACCTCACGACGCCCACCACGCGCGGTCAACCCGAGCTCCGAGCTCAGCAACTTGCAGACCTGATGCGGCTGCAGGTTGATGTCAGTAATTATCACCTCAAGGTCGAGATGCTCTCGAAGGTGGCAGAAAGCGCAGTCGCTTCCCTGAGAAAACTTCAACAACCGCAGTAAGGAGACGTGATGCTTTCCCCTGATACCCTGCGCTACAAGCAGATTCAAAGCGACATAATGTATCGTCGAGAGGTTGGCGCTCTCGGCAGTGCTCGTCGGAGCGAGGAGCACGCCAGTCAGGCGGTTCGTGCGCAGGAGCAGATCTTCTGGAAGGAGGTTTCCCGCATATCCTCGGCGCCCGCAGTCAATACCACCGGAGGGAAGGGCATTCCTGCCGCACCCCTCGACCGTGTGCTCGCTGCGCACACTAAACTTCTCGAAGCCAAGCGTGCGCACGCGAGTGCTCTCGGAGAGTTACAGGCAGGGGTGGCACGGGTATCCCAATCAGACGCCCTGCGCACCAAGGTTCGCGAGCTGCAGCAGGTGCTGAAACAGAGAAGTGCGGTGCTGTCGGAGGGGAAAAGGGAGGATGAGATCACGGAGATCTTGACGCAGATGCCGTCAGTGCGACGTAACGAGAGCTCCCATTCGCTCCAGCGAAGCGCAGAGGCGGAAAGCTCTAGGTCCGCGGTACGATCCGTCGACTCCGATGCGCTGAAAGGCGAACGACCTATACCAGACTCGACAGCTCTTCCTCGAGTTGCAGTACCAACGGCTCCAGATCGAGCCGTAGGCACATGGACTAATCCGCCGGCCGCTGCTTCCGCAGTCAGCGCGGTAAAGGAGACTCCTACCGTCCAGTCTGTTGAGCTTCGCCCTCTCGGCGACGGTCCCTGTCTCCGGGTGCGGAGCGTGCTTTCGAACGGCACCCCGGTGACGATCTCTCTGACGCGCAGTGGCACAGGCGGCGTATCTGCCGTTGTCGAGTCTCCAAACATGGGCATAACCGCCCAGCTGACCCGAGAACGAGCCAATGTTCTGGCCAAGCTAGGGAGTCTCGGAGTGTCGCTGAGTGGGCTTGAAGTTCGTAGGGGAGGAGATAGCTCGCTAGGTGCGGAACGATCCTTACGGCGTCCTCGGTGGATAGAAGAGGGTGAGGATGAAAACAACATCGCCTGAAACACTGCTCCTGATCTCGATCGTCGTTGCGATCGTGCCCCTGCTACTGGCTGTCGGCACATGTTACCTGAAGTTCACGATCGTACTCAGCTTGCTACGCAGTGGATTTGGTACGCAGCAGGCTCCCAGCGCATCGCTGGTAATGGCGCTGTCCGTTGTGCTGTCGTTGGTGGTGATGCAGCCGGTGCTGCGAGAGACCGGCGAACGCCTGTCCACTATTGAGATGACGCAGATCAGTGGTTCATCGGTGATTGAAGGGGGCAAGCGTCTTTTGAGCGCAGTCGAGCCGTGGCGAGCCTTCCTCGTCGAACACGCCGGAGAACGAGAGCTGATGACCTTCGCACGCTTGGCCTCGGGTAAGACCCAGGAGAGTGCGGCTCCCCCAGAGAAGTTCGAAGATCCTTCTATTGGGGTGGCGCTCGGAGCGTTCGTACTGAGCGAGATCAAGAGGGGCTTTGTAATCGCGTTCTTCTTACTGATCCCATTTTTCGTCATCGATGTCGTGGTCTCGAATCTCTTGGTGAGTTTGGGGCTTACGATGCTGAGTCCAGTGGTGGTTACCCTCCCGCTGAAGCTGTTGCTCTTCATCTCCAGCGACGGGTGGCTGCTCTTGGCTCAGAGTCTCGTTCAATCGTATCAGTGAGGAACACCACATGTATCACCTGTGTCTCGACGCCCTCATGTTGATTGTGGTGTTGTCAGCGATACCGATGATCGCAGTTGGAGCGGCCGCTGGGCTCGTGGGGCTCTTGCAGGCTGTCACTCAAGTGCAGGAGCAGAGCCTCTCGCACCTCGCGCGGTGTGTAGCCTTCGGCGCGGTGGTAGTGGCAGGTGGGGCCCTTGCAGGCGCGGAGGTGCAGGCGCTCTTTGTTCGTGTACTCGAGGCGATAGCGGTACTTGGGAGAACCTGAGATGCAACTCGTAGAGTGTTCACCGCTCGCAGTTGCTGTCGTGTGCGTCCGGTCATTCGGAATGACCGTGTCGCTTCCGCTCGGAGAATCGATTGGTTTCCTCCCCAAATTGTTTCTGGCGATGGGGATATCGGTGGCGATAACCCCCTTTGTCCCCACACCCGAACAGTTTTCGGTGTGGCTGATGCTCGGGGAATTTGTGTTGGGGCTCCTCGTGGGCACTCCGTTCCGAGTGTTGGTCGATCTCAGTGAAGCTTTTGGAGAGCTAATCGACACTTCACGTGGACAAACGATCGCGGCCGTAAACGACCCTTTGAATGGTCCTGCTGTTTCGGACCTCGCTACTCTTTGTAAGATCGCGGCGACCACCGTGGCACTGAACCTCGGAGCTCTCGAAGTGTGCGTGGAATCTCTGGCAGAGAGCTACCGCAGCATTCCGGTCGGTGTCACAGCGGATCTCGAGCTTCTTTCGCGGGGATTGCTTGCGGGCGGCATGCGTTTGGTCGGCTCGATGTTAGTTGCGTGTGCAGTGTGGCTCGTGGCGTTTCTGATGATCGATTGTGTGGCGTGTTTTGCGGCGCGGGTCGCTAGGGGGTTGTCGTTCAATGCGTTCGGCTCACTTCTCAAGATGACCGTCACCGGCATCCTTCTGGGTGTCTTGGTAGTGTCGAGCGACCGAGGGGGAGGGGTCTGGCTGGCTGACCGGCTGCGCGCTTTCCTGGGGCATGGCGTTGAGTGGGTTAGTGCGCAGCCCTGATGCCATACCTGGAGCCGCAAAAAAGTTTTACGCTTTTAGGTTTAGAGTAGATAAGAAAGAACGTATCGCACAAAAAGTCCAGTGCTTGGGTCTTGAACGGAGATTGATCGATGGGTCAAGGATCGACTATGAGCAAAGAGGACAGTGAGGTCCGCGAGGGATACAATATCGGCTTCACCCTTACTTCTCTCCCTCGTTGCTCTCCCCGGTCTCTTTGTTCACACCCCCTTTTAGGGAAGCGAGGCAGAACCTACCGGATCTACCGCGCGAACGTGCTCGTGCACCTGAACGTAAACGTACCCGGAACAAAAACATCAAGATTTCGGGTACGTGCACGTTTACGAGCACGAGCACGTTCACGTGCTAAGATCCGCCTCGCTTCCTTAGGTAACTCACCCTCGGGCGCTAGGCCAAATCACCCACTCGACTTCCCGAAGGGCCGAAATTTATTTTCTGTACCGCTTCCGTCAGGATTGAACAGATAGAGACAGGTAGGGGGAAAAACATGACTACAAAGCGTTTCCCAGCATCCGCCAAAAAGCTCAAAAAGCTACGAAAAGAGGGTCAAATCCCTACCAGTCGAGCTCTGTGCAACTTCGCCGCGTTTTTGGGGACATTAGTGATCCTGGGGGTAAGTGACAGTTGGGTCAGAATAGGAACCTTGGTACAATGGTCGAGTCGGGACGGTAGTTCGCCGGCGCGCAGCCTGTGGGTGGGGCTCTCTTTGTCCTTCTCTCTCGTGGTGTGTGCTGCTGGTGCCGCCGCACTGAGTGGGCTTGTAGCTGCGATGTGGCAGAGCGGTGGTTTCGTATCGTTCTCGAATTTCAAGTCCGGATTTCGAAAGGTTCAGCCTTCGTCATACCTCTCGCGGTTGCGTGAGGGCGTGACAGACGGTGCTCTCGGGTTGATTCGTTCCACGATCGTCTTGGCGCTCCTCCTTCCAGTGGTATTTGCACTGGTAGGAGTCAGTGGAATGTTGCTCGACGCGTCGTCGGAAGATGCTCTGCGGGTTTTGACCGAGTTCATTCGAAGCGTCGTGCTGAGAGGAACGGTGATTCTCGGACTGCTCGCTATCGCGTCATATGCGCTGGTTCGGTGGCGCTTCTTTGCGCGAAACAAGATGAGCCTCGAGGAGCTGCGTGAAGAGTACAAACAGGAAGAGGGAGATCCCCACATTCGCGCGGCACGGCGTCACGAGCATCAGATGCTGGCTATGGGAGAGCTGGAGAAGAGGGTTCGTAACGCAAAGGTGATCGTCGTAAGACGGGCATCCGCACAGGACTAGGGGAGGACGTTCTCTTCGGTCTTGTAACGAGCATAGCGCGTAGGAACGAAGAAAGTATCCGATGGTAAACGAGGCAGGAGAGACCAAAGCAACGCGGCTGCGATTCGAGTTCGGCTCGCACCAATCCGTGACGGAATTGGTTTCCCACCTCGCCGAGGCGATCGCCCGGGAATTAGGCTGTGACGAAGTCAATGTGCAGCTGCGCAGAGAGGAAGAGCTCTTCGTAGGGCAGTTTCCGCGACGCACCGATCGCGTAGGTAGTTCTGAGGGGGCCTTATTCGAGCTCCAAAACGGCGCCGCGTGCTTTCAGGGGCATCCGTGGTCTTTACCCCTCGTAGTGAACGATTTGCAACGAGCCCGTATACCGGGTGAGCTTGCTCTCGAGCTTGCCGTCCGCAAGATTCGATCATGCGGTGTCTTCCCCCTCATGGAGCGTGGAAGGGTCCAGGGAGTCGTCGAGTGTTTTTTCACCCGCTCCTACCATCGCTGGAAACAGGAGGAGTTTTCGGCGTTCGACGAGCTTTCTCACTCGTTGTCGAGTATCCGTGCACCGGCTTCCAACACCGACGTATCCGCTCGGCAGGTCTCCAACGACGAGCTTCGCAGTCAGTATCGCCGTATGGCTCGTTACGGAAATGTGGTGATCATCATCACCGATTCGAACTTTCGTATCACCGACGCCTTCGGCAACACCGAGCAGATCCTCGGGATCGCTTCTTCGGAGATGACGAGCAATCCCGGCGTCTGGGATCTCATACTAGACCCACGAGACCGAGGTCTGTTGCGGCGCCGTATCATGCGCTTACGCTTGGAGCACGACGAGTTGCGCGAAGAGGTCCGAGTCGTTCATCAACGCAGCGGCGAAGTTCGGTGGATGATGCTCCGTGCGCTCCCTCAATTCGCCGCGAACGGTGTGTTTCAGGGGTGGGAAGGATTCGGTATCGATGTGACCGACCGACGTCGAGCACAAGAGGCATTGATGACCCAAAACAGGCGGCTCGAAGCGCTTTTTGAGGTCGCCCGCTCGCTGCAGGGGCAGACGGATCCTGCCATCGTTACCCTCAAGGGGCTCAAGGCGCTTTTGCGCGCAACCGGCTCTCGCTGCGGATACGGATGTTTCTTACACCGCGAGAGGGACGAGCTCGAAGTAATGGCAGCCATGGGGCTCTCCGAGAAGTATCTCCTCAGCATGGACTCCGTACTGAAAGGCCCAAGTTTGCTGCGCTTCTCGATCAAGGAGCGCAAGGGGTTTCTGATCGACAATCTGCAGGAGGACCCGCGCGCTGCTTCGACGCTCGCGAAACTCGAAGATCTCCGTTCGTGCATCGTAATGCCGCTTGCCAATGACGAGGCTGTATTCGGGGCGATAGTGCTCTTCAAGCGGGAGGCGAAATCGTACTCTGAGGCGGACTTCGATCTCGTGTCGGCGGCCGCAACTCAGATGACCTTGGCGGTTCGTCAGGCCGAGATGTACGAAGCGGAGCGTCGTCACAGCGAATCCCTCGGCGCTCTCTACCGAATCAGTCACGAGCTCTCCAAATACCGCTCTCCACGGGAGATAGCGGAGCATGCCTTCCCGGTTTTGCAACAGGAGTTCGCCCTGAAGCGCGGTTGGTTTGGTGTGGTAAACGAGCAAGGAACCCACATCGCGGGCAAATCCGGTTTCGGCCCCGGTGTGCGCCGTCAGCTCCAAGAGCTACAGATCGAACTCAGCCTCAGACACGATTTCCTCGACGATGCCGTACGGACACAGCGTCCCGTGGTTGTCGAGGCGGGTAAGGAAATGGAGTGTTCCGGATTGAATCGCATCGTGCAGCGATTGAAGCTCGATACTCTCGTCATCATTCCACTGGTATCCCTCGGTCAGGTCGTGGGGTTGTTGGTAGTAGAGCCGCTGGTATCGCACACCTTCCTGAAGGAGGGACGCCTCCAGCTACTCGTCAGTATGGCCAACGAAATGGCGACCGTGTTGATGTCGCGGCGCTTCGAATCGAAGATGGCAGAAGCGCTCAAGATGCGCATGGCAGGACTTCTCGCCTCAGGTGTTGCTCACAATTTCAACAACCTTTTGCAGGCAGTGATGGGGCAGGTTTCTCTGATAGAGATGCAGCTCCCCAAAGGATCAGGCGCATTCGAGGCGACTCGTACGATCACCGACGCAGCGCGACGTGGTGCAGGATTGGTGTCTCAGCTCCTTAACTTCGCCTCGCAAGGCCAGGCAGCGCGACAAAATATTTCGATGAACTCTATGATAAAAGAGTCGCTCGAGCTGTATCAGTCGTTGTTGTCGAAGCGCATCGAATTGCGGGTAGAGACGGAGCCGGACTGTCCGGAGCTCGTTGCCGATATCTCCCAGGTCCAACAGGTGCTCACGAACCTGTTGGCGAACGCCAAGGATGCGATTGGAAATCGCCCCGATGGTGTCGTGTCGATATCGACGCGGAAAGTCCGCTTGAGGTCGGGAGAGGTCGATCCAGAGCTGGCGCCGGGTGTCTACATTCGCGTAGATGTGCGCGACAACGGTGTAGGCATGAACGCAGAGCAACAGGCGCGCTGCTTCGAGCCCTTCTTCACCACCAAAAATGTCGACCGCAGCACAGGTGTGGGACTTTCCGGTACGGGGCTCGGACTCTCGGCTGCATATTCAATCGTTAAATCGCACGAAGGGATAATCACCGTTCACAGCGTTCCCGGTGAAGGGGCGACATTCAGTGTATATCTCCCAGTGCTGAGTATTCGTGCGGGTACAGCCCTTGATTCTGTTGCTATCAAAGCACACACGGTGTCCAGGGGAGGAGCTCTGCTACTGGGACTGGAGGGAGGAGTTCACCCGTTCGTTGCCTCTATCTTCGAATCTTTAGGATACCGCTCCCGGGGGGTGTACGACCTGCAGCAGGCTATAGAGGTGCTGCAGCAGGACCAGCAGCGCTGGGGCTTCGTGGTGCTCGACCTCGAGGGGCTCGGTGATGCTGCTGCTCCGACGTGTAAGCAACTTTTATCGACTTTTGCCGATCTATGTATTATCGCGTGCAGCGCTTCCACGCGTGAATGGATAGAGGCCCTACCTGCCACCAGTCGTATAGAGGTAGTGGACAAGCCGCTGAGCGTATGGAGTGTAGAGGTAGCGTTGCAGCGCATGAGTGCGCGACCGTCGGAGCTCGTGGCCGGCGAAGTTGAAACGCAGCACAGATAGTCCTCGGTGGGCAGGATCCCCCGAGGATAGGCTCTGTCCCTTGGGGTGTTATGGATAACTCTTCGAAGTACTTTCAAGCTTTCGCGTTGGGGTTTCCTGATGGAGAAGACGCGCCCCCTGCGCTTACGGCTCGAGGCGAATACGGTTTGGCTGATGAGATAGTTCGTCTGGCGCGGCGCTTCGGGGTTCCCGTCGTCGAGCGAGAGGAGATAGCGGAATCGCTGGCCCCTTTGGAGCTCGATCAACGCATCCCGCCAGAGCTCTTCGAAGTGGCAGCAGCTCTTCTTGTGGAGGTCGGCGCTCTGGATGGGCTTGGCGTGGGCCAGAAAAACTCGTAGAACTATCCCTTTCAGGCGGGATTCTAGTCCTCCGTGTCGTGCAGCAGGACCTGTTCTAGTTGTGGTGATCTGTTCACAAAGAGAACGGCGAGAGCGGTGGGGGGGGGGTAGTTAGCGAGGGTTCTTTTCCGTCTCTCTACTCTCGCCGTACTCTTTGTGAATTGTCCGCGTATTTCAACAGGCGTGCGAGGAAGAATTGGGGCGCAGTATTCTTGTCGTTGGTACCGAATTAGACCGCGTCGAAGCCCATATCCTGGCTGGCGTAAAGGACGCTGGCTTAGATCTCAAGGTCAGGGTCGTGCCGACCTCTCCGTTTTTGGATGTGCTGCATCAGGCTAAGGTCGACTTCGAGCCACTCACGTGCCGCAGCCGCTTGGATCTCTGCGCTATCCGCGAGCTACGACGTGAGTTGTCTTCCAATCGGTTCGGTATAATCCACTGTTTGTCCAATCGTGCCATATCAAATGGAGGACTCGCCGCTCTTGGCATGCCCGTCAAACGGATGGCCTATCGCGGGACGATCGGTCATGTGAGTCGATGGGACCCGCTCTCCTGGTTGACCTACCTCAATCCGGGGCTCGACCGGATCGTGTGCGTTTCCGAGGCGGTTCGCACATACCTCTCGTGCCTTGTGCCGATCGAAAAACTCGTCACGATTCACAAGGGCCATGATCCCGCTTGGTACACTCGCGCGTATACTCGCACCTTGGGTGAGTACGGTATTCCCGACAACGCATTCGTAATCGCGTGTGTGGCAAACATGCGCCCGGTGAAGGGCGTTCCCGTATTGTTGGAGGCCTTCGACAGGCTCCCGCCGGATATGCATGCGCACCTCCTGCTCATCGGCAAGATCGACCACTCGGCCGCGCGTGCGCTTGCGCAGGGTCGGCGGCATCCAGAGCGCGTACATGCGATAGGCTTTCACTCTTCCCCGAGTGAGCTAGTTTCGCAAAGCAACTGCTTCGTAATGCCATCGATCGAGCGGGAGGGCTTGCCCAAGTCGCTGCTCGAGGCGATGTCGGTGGGGGTGCCGTGTATCGCGACGGATGTCGGCGGCATGCCCGAGGTGATCGTAGACGGGGATAACGGCCTCGTCGTTCCGCCCAAGAGCCCTGAGGCTCTCGCGGTGGCAATTCGGCGCTTGGCTGCGGATCCTGCGCTGGCTCAGCGATGTGCGCATGCGGCAGTTGAAACGATAAAAGGAAGGCTCTCCGTCCACCAATCGATCAGTAAGACTGTGCGGCTATATCAGGAGCTTTTGACATGAAAGCGCTGATCGTAGGGGATAGCCCGGATTTCGAGGTTGAGTTCCTCGAAAAGATGGCGGGGGGCTTCGATGTTGTGTTCGTGACGGACGGAGCGATACACAAAGTTCCGGCTGGGGTTTATGTGTCGGTGGTATGCGGAGACTTTGACTCGATCGACATGGAGCGAGCGCGACGCGAGCGTCCACAGGTCGAATTCGTATCTTTGCCGGATCAGGAGATGAATGACGTCGAAAAAGCGCTGCTACTCGCCGAACAGCGTGGTGCGCGTGAGATCTGCTTCGTATCGATCTTAGGTGGCAAGTTCGATCAAAGCTGTGCGAATCTCTCGGTCATGATCCGACACCACAAGCGCATACAACAGCGCGCGTATCATGCCGGCACATGGGTGTGGATCGTTTCAGGTTCTGAATCTCATCCTGGTCGATTGCAGTTCGAGAGCCGCTCGGGTGATGCGGTTTCGATAGCCCCGATGTCACACTGGGCCCATGTGCGTGCCGAAAATGTGAAGTGGCCTCTGCGGCACGAAGAGCTACGCGCAGGGTCGCGAGGCGTGAGCAACGAGGCGCTCGGTGGGGCGGTCGAGATCGAGGTTACGGAAGGGATCGTTGTTGTGACGGCTGCTGCGCACTGGTCCCCTCAGTAGAGTGCGCGGGTTGGTAACGGGCTGATTGTGCATGCCTCTCCTTTTCACGTGAACGTGAACGTACCCGAAGTAGCACTAACCATCACCCACTAAAGCCGTGGATGTATCAGGTATTGCCGGCGCGTCGACCGTGTGCGGCGCCACGACTAATCTGCTCGCGCGCCTGATTGACCGGTAAACAGTAACGTGCGCGAGAGTTCTCGAGGCACTGAGTTACCGAACGTTCGTTCTCAGGTAGGTAGCGAACGTCGAGGGTCCGTCCCGAGAACGATTCCTGCACCTCACCGTCGATGCTCATCTTCGCGTAGAACTCACGCAGCGCCAGGTTCACCACGTCTTCACTTCCGAAACGTGGGGCAAGCTCGCTCGCGACGAGGCCCGCATCTTCCGCCCCTACACGGAACGAGAGAAAGTTGTTTACGTTGCCGAACACAGTGCGTCGAATCGGGGCGCTGAGCTGCCCTAGGTACTGATTCGCAAACGTCAGGCAAAGTCTGTACTTACGCGACTCGCTAAGGATCTCTCCAAAAGATTCGGTCGCAAAGTTCTGAAGTTCATCGATGTAAAAGTAGAAGTCCTGTCTGTCCTCAGCTGGAATGTCAGCTCGTGACATCGCCGCCTCGTAAATTTTCCAGATCAGGAGTGTGCCGAGAAGCTCGGCGTTCTCGGAGCCCAAGACTCCCTTGGATATCTTCAGGAGCACGATCTTGCGTGAATCCATGAACTCTCTGAAATCGAAGAGGCTCTTCGACTGACCCAAGATGTTCCGCATGGTCTCCATGGCCAGGAGTTCGTCGAGTCTGTTGAGCAGTCTCGAGATCGGCCCCTCTTCGAAATCTTTGCGTCGAGCGGGAAACTCTCGCAGCCAGAAGCGCTTGACGGATTCGTCGGATGCTTGGCGTACGACCTCAGCTCGAAAGGCATCATCGGAGAGCATGCGTCGCAGCGAGAGGATGTTTGCGCCCGGGAGGTTGACGAGGCCCAACATCGCATACCGCAGCACGTGATCCATCCGCTCTGACCAATCAGAGCCGAATACGCGCCTAAAGGCGTCTACGAAGCTCATGGTGACGCGCGTTCGGAGCTCGGGTCTGACGGCATGAATGGGATTGAAACTCGGTGGATGAGCAGCATCTGAAGGATCGAAGATGACGACGTCATTAGCCCGATGTTTCGGTACGAGCTTCAAAATATCGTCTACGAGATCCCCATGAGGATCGAGCACTGCACAACCAAAGCCTTGCTCGATGTCGTTGCGAACGAGGAGCTGGAGAAGGCAGGATTTTCCACTGCCCGATTTCCCCACCACGTACATGTGTCGACGTCGATCAAAGCGCCGCATCCCGAAGGGGATTACGGTATCGCGGTAATTGGTGTGTCCAAAAAAGCAGATCTGCTCGTCCTCCAAGTTGGTGGGGAGCCCGACCGGAGGCGGCGCCTTTCGTGAGAGCACCTGCGCGGTGTTGGGAATCAGACCGGGCCCGGGAGGAATCCATATGCCAGAAAGCTCCTCGGTGCAAACCCGGAACGGTTTCAAGAAGCGGCGACTCTGCACCTTCTGCAGAAAAGCTTTACCTCTCTCCATCCTTCCCGGCACGAGACGGTTCTCGTCGACGGTATTGAAGTGCTTGGTCGCATCGGCAACGGCTGTCACATGCTGCGCCAGACGTTGTGCAATCGTGTCGATAGCTCGCGTGCCGGAGTTGTCTGGCGCCTCGGCAAAAGCGGAGATCCGGTAATTGATCTGAAAGAGGTGGCTGACGCACTTCTTCTTGATGAGATCCCACGTTTCGTTTGGAAGCCCTTGGCGGAGCCAATTACGCGGCCTCAACTTGTTGATCAAACGCTCCTGATTGCGGGCCAGCGCGAGCTTCAGATGCAGTACCGGAGAATCGTGCAGGGGCCTGACGATCACCTGAACCAGCACACGATCTCCTTGAGGGATTTGCGAAAGCGCGGTCAGGGTCGGAGCTGCGGAGGAGAATCTGAGCTTTTTCCAGCTGACGAGTGGGTAAATGTCAGGACGCCACATGCTGAGGTCCATACCCACTGAGACGGTGTTGGGAGTCGTATGTAACGTGTAGTCTTCGACCTCTCGGATCTCCGCACTTCCCATCCAGGTATAAATCCCGGTGGTGAGGTAGTCGATGATCGAGTCGCTACCGGCCAGACAGACATAGACGATGTTGGAGGACGAGTAGTATTCGAGCGAGAAAGGTTCCCAGATGCATTCGGCGAGGTCGTCCAGCTGGTGCCAGAAATTGGTGTTGGGAACGTTGTCGCACTTGGTAGCATAGATCGCATCGGCCGCGGCCGATGCCGCATCCGAGCTTCCGCTCCGGGGGATATGAATACAGACTACACGCATCTTGTACGGTATGGCTCCTTTCCGCAGTTACGACTCCTTTATGGTACCTGTGCGGAAGATCTTATTGAAGTGATCTGAAAACAAGGGCCGTTCTTTTTCAGGTTAGCATGCGTCGAGCAGGGATTGGAAAGAGCTTCTCAAGGGCATCAAAGGATGGATGAGGCTAGTGATTTCAGCTGGTTGCAGAGGAGGGTGCTCCTAAAGTGCCAAAATAGCCACAGATCGTTACATGCTACGAGGGTCGTGTCGTTAACATTCTTTGAGAGGAATGGATCTTCTCGGCGCTTACCGCGCAGTATTTTACAGGGACGTAGTATGTATCTCTGCACTGAACCCCATCCACACGTAGATTCATCTCCAGTCAATGGCTTGGATAGCGCGCGGGCCTATCAGGCCCTCTTTTCGCTCGATGCAGTGCTTCGCGCACTCACGACCA
This sequence comes from Bdellovibrionota bacterium, assembly GCA_044351885.1. Taxonomy (GTDB): domain Bacteria; phylum Bdellovibrionota_C; class UBA2361; order UBA2361; family OMII01; genus OMII01. The sequence goes on along the minus strand of JBILEW010000014.1, from coordinate 42,313 downwards.
AGCATTCGGCACAGGTGGAAAAAGCCCGCATCGTGGCTGACCTCCGTGTCATGCAGCTAAGTTGTAGCGAGCCTCTCCCGGAGGTCTTCCGGAATGCTCTGGCGGTAGTCGCCAACATGCAGAAGCTGATGTTGTAGCTTCACCGGCCAGGTGTCGACCTGGCTCGAGGCGATCGGAGGGGATCGGCTCTGACTTTTGCCCGAGAGTTCGTAACTTGCTGATTGCGCATATATTCTGTGTCAACTACGGAGCACACGGACGACGTGGAGGGAATACAAAACAACTCTATGCGCCCAGGTCTCCGTGGTCAGAATCCCCTCCTTTTCCGAGATGCGCATGGTCGGCCGATCTGACCGTCCGGGTTTAATTAGCTGGAACTATAGATTTGGCGCCTCTTTCTGAGGCTGTTCAAGCATCTATCTCATGAGGGGATCGCTTAAAACCGAGTCCTCGAGAGGGAGAGCTCTGCAGGAGCAGGTTGGAGGGGTATGTTTCGTTCGGTTCTATGCGTAGTGGCGATGTGTCTCGGCCTGTGTGCCGGCGCCGAGGCTCAACAGGCCGCCGACTCTGTGACGTACGCGCCGGTCGAGTTTCGTGACAAAGATCACCGGGGATTCGACCTCGACCTCGGTACCTCGATATTTTCTACCTTCATGTTCAGAGGACGTCACCTGTATGATGGCCTCAATCTCCAGCCATCCATTCAGCCACGCTATTCGTTCGGTGAGTACGGAACGGTGAGCGGTCTTCTGTGGTTCCTGGTTCCCCTAGAAGGGGAGCGCGATTCGGATACCTATTTTGTGATGGACGAGGGACTCGCCTACGACTACACCATCTCACGTTTTACGTTCTCTGTCGGACAGTACTGGTACGGCTACCCCAAGCGCTCGGACTCGGTGAATTCAACCTCTGAGCTTTGGGGAGCGCTCTCTCTGGATACAATTCTCTCCCCATCCTTTACGGCGTATTGGGATTACGACAAGTTCGATTCTGTTTATTATGAGATATCTCTCAGCCACACATTTCGACAGAGCGGTGAAGGAGCCTTCAACTTGACCCTCTTCTCGAGCTTGGGATTCGCTTCGCACGCCGAGAAGGTGTACGAGCACGGCGGATTGGTGCAGATCACCTCCGGCATGTCGACCGATATACAGCTCGGGCCGGTTGCTCTTCGCCCACAGCTTGCCTACACGGGGAGTGAGGATGGCGCAACAACCAACAAGGTGTGGGGTGGGGTTTCGGTTCTCTTTGCCTTCTAGGCCTCAGCAACACCGTACCGTTCCGTCGCAGACCTCGTAGCGCCGCGCAGCAAGGGACAAGAGAGCGTCCCGATGGGTGACGATCACTGCTGTTCTTCCCATCATCGCCCTACGCAGCGCCTCGACGACGACACGTTCGGTAGTTCGATCCAGGTGTGAAGTCGGTTCGTCGAGCAGTAGGATCTCCCGATCCAGAAGCAGCGCCCGAGCTAAGTTGATTCTTTGGCGCTGTCCGGCGGATACGCGCACTCCCCGTTCGCCGATCTCGGTATCGAGGCCTTGTGGTAGTGTTTCGAGCCACGGTGTAAGCGCGAGGGAGTCGAGCACGGCGAGGATCTCAGCGTCCGGTATGGGTCGTCCGAGCCGCAGATTCTCACGGATGTTCATGGCGAAGAGATCGACCTCTTGGGAGGTGATTGCAAAGAGCTGATCCAGGGATTCCTCGCGCTCGCCGTACGGCGAGCCATCGATCAAGAACTCTCCGACGCCAGGTCTCAACAGGTGAGCTATGAGCGCCAAGAGCGTGCTCTTCCCTTGGCCCGATTCGCCGGTAATACAAACCACTTCGCCTCTCGAGAGGCTAAATTCGGGGATGGTGAGCGTGGCGCCGCTTTCAGGATAGGTGAAGGATACATCACGAGCGCATATCGATTCCCACTCTCGGCTACCAGCGATCAGCGCAGGTGGCTCGACCGGTGCCAGAAGCTCGGAGAGGGTCGAGAGATAGCCACCCAGCTCCAGTATATCTTTGATGAGCTCCGAAAGACGCTCCACGTATCCGCGCAGCGTGGCGTAGGCCGAGATGAAGAGTATCAGAACCGAAGCGCTCGTTGTGCCACCTGATATGCGCCACAGCAGAAAGGAGATCGTTCCGAGGAATGCCAGGGCAAAGATGGAGTGCAAGGTGGCCCAGCGTGTGGCGTGGAAGCGTTGCACTGTTTTTACCTGCGTGTCGACCACCCCGAGCGCTTCGTGCAGATGTTCGAACGCGAAGCGACGTAAACGGAGCCGCTTGACGGTCAGGATATTTCCCATCACGTCCACAAAGCGTTGGCTGGCGCGAGCAGAAGCTATGTTGAGCTCAGAGATGAGCGGCACGATGCGTGCAGAGAACCATAGGCTCACCGAGAGGAACACCGCCATCAAGAGAAGGTTCAAGAGAGCAATCGGCACGGATTCGCGAGCAGTGAAAGCGAAGAAGAGGGTCATGACCACCACGATGTGGGACGAGAGCCAGACGAGTGTCACGGTCAACGAGCCGGCGCTACCCGCCACCCGAGAGACTAGCGACAAGATATACCCTGAGTGATGTTTCTGGAGGACGGAGACATCTTGCTGCTCGACCAATCGAAAGTAGTGTAGCTGGAGATAGTTCGTGTAGTGTCGTCCCAGCGACTCGCCGTATCGGCGCACGAGCCACTGCATGGCGATGGAAGTCGCCATGCACAGGATCAGCAGCGGTACTATACGGGCCCACTGGTCGACGGTGAAGTTGCTACGCGTGAATTCCGCAAGGATCAACGGAATCGCGAAGAGGACCACTCCATCGATAGCAGCTACGGCGAGCAGCCACACGAAACGCACCCGAAAAGGGCCCAAGTTGCGAAGGATGAAACGGAGAGCGGACATCAAGGGCAGGGTTACACAGCGTCCCTAGCACTCGCAAGGTGCGATTGTAAGGCTTGAAATAAGGGGGCGTTTACAGACAGCTATCCTCGTGCGTGACCCACACGATCCGCGTTGCAGCACTCGGGGAGCCGCCCGAGAATGATCGCGCAATCTGTGTTCGGGTATAGCGAGGAGTGCGGATTATCTCATCGGTATAGCCGGAGCGCGTAGCGGCGGGGGTGCACGGCTTAGTGGTGTGGCTATCTCGACCGCTGCGCAGGGGAGCGCAGCCGCTCGCCAAGGCGGCGACAGCCACTAGATGGAGGAGATGGGCAAGTGATAACCGAAATGCGGCCATAAAGATCCTCTCGTCTACTAAGACGCCCGCAAGGCTAGCATGACCATATGTGCTAAGGGAGAGCGATGTGCAGAGAGGGGTGTTCGGGATGATTGCTATCTGTTCGAATAAGGTGTCCTTTAGGACTGAAGGCGTCCCGGCCGTCCCTCAATCTGCACGGAATTGCGGCGATGCGTGAGACGATTGGGAGGGCGACCGTGTCGGTCGCCGTGCGCTCGTGCACCTGAACGTAAACGTACCCGAAACAAAAACATCAAGATGTTCGTGCACGTGCACGTTTACGAGCACGTTCACGTGATAAGTTCAAAAGTGAGACCACAACTCAGTTTCGCCTCGCTCCCTTAGGAGGGACGGCGTCCCCGCCGTCCGCGATATGTCAGCGTACCTCGAGCATTCGCTGCAGGGATCTTCGCGCCCCCTCTTGGACCTCCTGAGGTACCTCAATGACTTGCTCTGTGTTGCGCAACGCATTCAAGGTGTCTTCGAGGGTGATCTCGTTCATGTGAGGGCACCGTATGCTGCACATGCGAAGAACGTCCTTATCGGGGTTCTCGGCGATGATGTTATCGGCCATGCTGCACTCCGTCAGGATCAAGAAGTGAGGTGCCTTGGAGTGCTTGACGAAATCCACCATGCGGGATGTGCTCGCCGAGTAATCCGACGCAGCGACCACTTCGGGACTGCACTCAGGGTGCGCCAGAACTTCTACGCCCGGAAACTGCGAGCGGATATTTTGAACATCATCGACTGAAAACTGCTCGTGCACTTCGCAGCGGCCTCGCCAACCGATCATCACTGGCTCCGCCGCCGGTGCCTCGGAGGACTTCGGAAAGATGAAGCGCTTGCCGCTCTCGCGAGCGACGTTCGACCCGAGATATTCGTCGGGAAGGAAGATAACCGTGTCTGAATCGAGCGACTGCACCACCTTTACCGCGTTACCCGAGGTACAGATGATGTCGGATTCCGCTTTTACGTCTGCATAGGTGTTGATGTACGACACCACCGGAACACCCGGATACTGTCGCTTCAGCTCGCGTACGTCCTCCGCTGTGATGCTTGCCGCGAGCGAGCACCCGGCCACCTTTGCAGGCAGCAGAACGGTTTTGCTCGGATTGAGGATCTTCGCCGTTTCGGCCATGAACCGAACACCGCAAAAGATGATGATCGGAGCATCGGTTTCAGCCGCCCTCCGAGAGAGCTCCAGTGAGTCGCCGACGACGTCCGGCACAGTGTGGAAGAGTGCCGGCTCCATATAGTTGTGGCCGAGGATGAGCGCGCTCCGCTCCTTCTTGAGCCGGTTGATCTCGTACACGAGTTCAGCCTTGATACGCAGCTCTACCTCCGGAACGAGGCGCGCGAGCTTGCTCTTCATGAGTTCGAACGTTTCTTCTACTGATGATCCTTGAATTCCCATAACGGGTAATTTAGCGCGATGGAGGGATGGGGTCAAAGATGCGCGACAATATGAGGAAAGGCGCTATGAACGTACTCGTGCACGTGCCCGAAATGAGCCGAGTTTTCGGGGTTACTCAAGGATGCTCTGATTAAGTCCGGACAATGGTAATAATCTGTGTCTTTGTGAAAGTTTTGGTGTGATGTTCTCCTTGAGATGCCTCGATATCGCACTCCTGGCTAAAATCCGCACTCTGAATCGTCCAGATGCTTTCCAAACTCTCCCCTAAAGTTCGTATAACGTCCACGCCACCGTCAAACGATGGACGGTAGACGCCGACGTCTACCGTTTGTCGTCCGACGTCAACGTAATTCGTCAGCGTTAGCCATCAAATCACCACTAATAACCAGCAAAACACAGAGACTTATTCAGAGGCTCCTCACATAAAATTGCCGAATTATCGCGGAGTACAGTTGTTTGCCGACTAGCGCCACTGCCGGGCCAAATCCTTGAGCCGCCTACGCAGTGACGGCAGCTCATCCTGGTCGCCCTCCGAGGGGCTCCCGTATTGAAGCACCTCGAGATCGTCGAGCAGCGAGCGGATCGCAAGTGCGAGCTCTCTGTCCGAAACCTGGCTGGCCACCATCGAGCGAATCTCGTCGAAGGTGCTGTCTTCACGCACACCATGCAGGCGCTCTCCGGCGAGTCTACGCAGGGCTCGCTCGAGCTCTTTGCACGACGAGCCGCGATCGATCTCCGCTGCGGAAAGCAACGAGGGGTTCGCGCGCTTGGCACGTAGACGTGATGCGAAGAGTACTATCAGAACGAGGGCAGTGAGTGCCGCGAGGAGAAGAAGCGCAAGTTGGGGGCTCACTTGCCGCGAGATCTCTTGCAGTGTCGTGGGCTCTTCGTAGCGCAGCTGGGGCCCAACTGGGACAGGCGCTAGGGTAGGCAGGAGGTGCGGCCGAACGTTGTCGGATATTTGAGCGCTGGGTGTGTGCGCATTGCCGCTCATGGTGGCGGTCTGGTCAGCGCTCGCCAGCGCCTTGCCGCTGACGGGAAACGCTATGTCGGAGGTCTGCGCCAGCACGTAACTCTTCTTTTGGGGATCGAAGAACGCAAGCTGGAGCTTCGGGATCCGTATCAAGCCGGGTTTGATAGGCACTACGGAATACCGGAACGACTGGCGGAAAACGAGTTGCGAACCACGCCGATCCGTCCGCGACTCTGGACGATCTTCGTAGATCTTCACACCTGGCTGGTTTGCCAGCGGGAGTGACTTCAGAGGTTTGAGGTTGCCGGTGCTCACTACCGTAACGGTGACGGTCTTACTCTCACCGACATTGATGGCATCAGGCGGATACGAAAGCTCGAGGGCGGTAGAGCCGACTAGGGGTATGGTTCCCAGGAACGGCTGGATCTCGCTTGGGGCCGGTGGAAGTGGGAGAACCTCTATGGAGGTCGCGTTCGAACGTATCTCGATATCTCTGAGCTCTATCGTATCGAAGAAGCCGCCGAAGATGTCATCGTTGAAAAAGCCGAACCCCTGACCAGGGTGCGCTCTCTGCCGTATCGGCACTTTTGCGCGAACCTTGCGAGCGGGAAGCTCCAGAGTGCCGCTGCGCAGGGGAAAGAGCGCCTTCTTGACCTGTACCACCATGTGCTCGACCCCGTTAATCACCTTGTTCGAGCGATCATCGTCTACGAGCGGCTCCTGCCAGAAGCCATCAGAGCCGAGGTCCTCTATCACATACTCAGGCAATTCGAGCTGCGTGTAGAGAGCGAGCGTGTTGACGACCTGTTGACCCTGGAAGACCGAGGTAGGAACTGCCGACTGGCGCGCGAAGATCCTGTCTTTTGCCAGATCATCAACGCCAGGGGACGTAGAGGAGCCAGCTCGTGGGCTGCTGCGTATCTGAACCTTGGTCGGACCGGCTGTGATCTTTTCTGCACCGAGATCGATCTCCACAGCCGGCGTGAGGAGCTCCCCCTCGCGCTTGGGTTTCAAGTTGTAGAAATAAGAGGCCTTCGGGTCGACGCCGTTGCTACCGATCGAAACAGCGGTCTGCGAACCGAGGAGTTCGAGGGTGAAATCGGCTCCGCCAGAGAGAAGCGGAGGTGCCGAGCGCGAGGCTCCCTCGACGATAACCGTAAAGATGAAAAGATCATCTAGCGAGCCGGATGCGGGGGTGATCTCGGTTCGTACCGATGGAGCTGCGTGTGAAACGACCGGCAGAATACCGACGACAACAAGGATCAACAGCCACAGGATGCGATGCCGTACTGACCGATGTCGAGATCGAGAGCTCATCATAAAACCGATATCATGTGATCTTACCACGTTTGCTTCCCTATTCTCCTCTCGCTCCGTTTTTTCCTAATCAGAAGCGGGGAATCCGGAAGCGACTCTAGCCACGCCTCGGCTTCCGATGGCGACAGATCTTTCGTGTCGGCGGCATCTCTCGTAGCTGCTGGAGCCGGCGAAGGTACGCTCAGATCCGATGTAGGAGTGTCGTCACGTGCCTCTTTTAGCCGTTCAGGCTCGGGTGTTGGGGTAGAGCCGCTTTGTGCCTTGGAAGGTGTTTCCCGAGAATCGTCCGGCACTGCGCTCGGAGTGGCGTTAGGTGAGGCCCCAGGGCTCAGCGTTCCGTCCGGGGTGGGAGAAGAGCCGGGGCTTGGTACCGAGGATGGTTGTGGGGAGGGTTCGCCACCCGGAGTCGGCGAGGCCTCGCCACTCGGCGCTGGGGATGGAGTAGGGGTCGGCTCCGACGACGCAGGCGAGGGGCTAGGTTGACCGGTTGGAGTAGCCTCGGCCTGCGGGGTCGGCGTAGGTGTCGGTGCTTTCGGATTGCGAGTAGCTGTGGCGACAGGCGTGGGTGTGGGAGTAGGGGTGGGAGTAGCCCGCTGTGCCTCGTCGCGCAGCGCTCGAGCGAGAGAGCGGTTGTGGAGAGCGCGCGCATCCCCTGGCTTCACATCGAGAGCGCGGGTGTAAGCGTCTATGGCCTGGTCAAAACGCTGGAGCGCGAGCAGTGCGTTACCTTTGTTGTACTCGTTTTCGAAGAATATCTTGCCGTCGCTCGCCGAATCCGAAAGCGAGGAAAAGAGCTTCAGGGCCTCCTCGAAGCGTCGAACCTTGAAGAGCGCACTCGCCAAGGCCTGTTTCAGGTCCGTGTTGTTCGGATCATTCGTAAGTGCGGATTCGAACGCCGAAACGGCTTCTCCGTATCGACCGCTCTGGTAGAGCTCGTACGCAGTCCGTGCCGAAGGCTTCGCCGGTGGCGAACTTTGCGCATGTGCCGGGTCGGGGACGAACAAGAGGGTGAGCACGATCGCGCGCAGAATAGCTCCAGAGCGCGGTAGCACGGTCATGAGCAGTATCACAACGAGAGCTGCCAGAGCGAACCACGAGCCGATCTCCCGGTAGCTCGTTATTTTGCGGAGCTGCTTGGCCGTATCTGTGGCCCCAAGCGGCATGCCAGCTTTGACGAGTGCGTCGAGATCTCGGTCGTCCAAGGTCGCTCGAACGTATACTCCTCCACCGGCGCGGGCGAGTGCTTGCAGAGACTCTTCGTTGAGTCGGCTGTGAACGATCTGGCCATTCGAGTCGCGTAAGAAGGTCCCCGGCGTGATCTCGATCGGCTTCCCCTCAGGGGTTCCTACTCCTAGGACGTCTACCCGAACACCCCGCGATTCGACGAGTGAGAGAACTCGAGCGAGAGCTACCTCGTCGTCTTCTCCGTCGGAGATGAGCAGGATATGGCCACTCTTGGAGTTGCTTTTGTCAAAGCGCTCAAGAGCCGTGACGATGCCCGCTTCGAGGTTCGATCCGAGGGTAGTCACCATACCCGGGTCGATTGCGTCTATGAACTGGCGCACGACCGCTACGTCGGTCGTAACGGGACAGAACAAGTAGCTGTCCCCAGCGAACAGGGTCAATCCGTAACGGTGCGGTGCTCCGGCCTCGAGAAAGGCTGCGATCAGATCCTTGAGTTTGCGCTTTGCGAGCTCTATGCGAGACGGCGGTATGTCACGTGTGTACATGCTTCGACTTACATCGACGAGAAACATGTAGTCGTCGCCTGCGACAGTGAGTTCGAGCTCCTCCTTGTCCCAGTAGGGTCGAAGTGCCGCAATGGAAAGAAGCGCCAGGGGAAGGAGTGCGAGGGCCAGAGCCAGGCCAGCAGAGCGCAGAGTGCCCAGGCCGAGCACCGTCATTCGCTGCGCTCTCACCTGCGACCGTACGATCAGGAGTACGGCCACTAGTACGAGGATCGGAGCGGCGATCAGTGCAGTCGGTTGGAGTATTCCTGAATCTACCATGCTCATCTGCTCACGGCACCTTCATGAAAACTGTAACGCTCAACAGGAGCGCGAGGAGATAGCACAGGCTCCCCGCAACTGCGTAGTGCCAAAAAAGCTCCTCGATGACCGTGCGGTCGGGTCGCTCGATATCGATCTCCGTCAGCTTCTCGATCTGTCGATAGACCTCCTTGAAACCTTCGAAGCTACTGGCGTTGAAATATACGCCGCGTGTGGTGTCGGCGATCTTTCTGAGAGTAGCTTCGTCGAACTCCGCCATCTGTCCGAAGCTGAGACCCATCATTCCACCTAATCCGCGTGGGTCGACTATCGGGGCGGTTCCCGCTCCGATCCCTATCGTGTGCACCTGAATCCCCAAATCTTTGGCCACGCGAGCTGCCTTGAGGGGGCTCACCTGACCGGCGTTGTTGACGCCGTCGGTCATCAGGATGATGGCCTTCGAGCCTTCTTCGATCTCCTTGAGTCGCTTGAGGGCGAGGCCGAGTCCGTCACCGATCGCCGTTCCGTCCCCTGCCATTCCAGGTCGCATGGTTTGTACGAGATCCTCCACGAGGGCCGTGTCGCTCGTCAAAGGGCTCTGAAGATATGCCGCTTCACCGAACACGATCAGTCCTACGCGATCATAGCGCCGATTCCGCACGTACTCCGCAACGACAGTTCTCACCCCGTCCATCCGCGAGCCATGCCCGAACGACATCGGGAAATCCTGAGCGAGCATCGAGCGTGAGGCGTCGACGACCAGCATGATGTTACGGCCCTTGAGTGGTTGTTCGAGGATAGTGATCTTCTGTGGTCGAGCTGCCGCTATCGACAGGAGCACGACCGACGTGAGCATCAGGGCCCACAAGACCGGTTCGCGCAGCTTCAACCGCAGACTCGAGGGGAGCTGGCGCAGGAGTATCGCGCTCGAAAAGGTAGCTGCGCGAGGGCGCTTCCTCGACGCAAGGCGCAGAAGAAGATAGAGCAGCGGAGCACCGAGGAGCCATGGATACGCGAAGGTCATCTGCGCCTCCTGAGTTCAACAAGGTTCGTCAGCGCCGGGAGAAGAGTGCGGGCGATCTCGCGGATGCGATCCTTCTCCTCTTGCGAAGGAGGGGCATAGAGGTGTGATTCGAGATCGGCGATGAGGCGCAACGCCTGTGCTTCTTCGGGATCGGAGCAGCGGGCCGCGTAGGCTGCAAGTTCATCGGGCGAAAGCCCCCCCAGATCGTGCCGTGTGGTGTGTTCGATTACTCGGCGTGCAGCGCGAGAGATCCGCTCGGTGCTCGCAATGGAGGTTTGATACGAGCTGCGTTCGATCTCCTCGAGGAGTCGATTTACGACCCGACTCAGTTTGCGTCCCCGTCTGAGAAAGTGCCAGGCGGAGACGAGCACGAGGGCCATGCACGTAGCACATAGAAGCAGTAGCCACTCATGGCTGCTGGGACTCCACGGAACGTAAGGAATATCGGTGATGTCGTACGGTGTCGGGAGAGGTATGGGCAGCATGCGTCACCCTTTCCGTTTCGTAGCGCGCTTTCGCATCAGCTGCACGAGCGGCTGCGAGGCGCTGTCCCGCACGACGATGTGATCGACCCGGCAGCTGCGTGCCAACTCAGCGAGTTCGTCGCGCTGGGCGTCGATGATCTTTTGCCAGTGGCTGCGCACCTTGGCGCTGCTCGAATCGACGGTGACAAGTTCACCGGTCTCGGCGTCTCTGAAGGATACCAGCCCTGCGTTCGGGAGAGCCGCTAGATTCGGTTGGATATGCACGAGTACTACGTCGTGTCGAATAGCGAGCTGTGTGAGCTGGTCCTCGAACGGGGGTACAAAGAAATCCGAGAGTACGAAGATGATGCTCGGTTTGCGAATCGTAGTCGAGAGGTGCTCGAGCGCTCGAGCGAGGTTGCTGCCTGCGGGATGCTCCGCGTTCGATAGCAGCATCGCCAAGATCTGGTTGTATCGCTTGAGGCCAGAGCGTGGCGGGAGGAACCCGAGGTTGTTTTGCGCGAACACCGATAATCCCAAGAGGTCGTTGCCGCGTTGCGTGAGGGCTCCGACCAGTGAACTGAATTCGAGCGCCTTCGAGAAGGCGTGGTGCGAGAAAGGGGCGCGCATCGACGCGCTCGCGTCCACAGCCAACATGACCCGCAGTTGGCGGTCTTCTTCGTACGATTTGACGAATACGGTCCCGGTGCGAGCGGTTGCCTTCCAGTGAATGTGTTTGACGTCGTCTCCAGGTTGGTATTCCCGGATGTCGGTGTAGACCAAGCCGGTGCCTCGGAAGGCCGAGCGATACTGACCGAGGAGATCGCCGGTGATTAGGCGTCGCGAGCGTATTTGGATCCTACGGAGTTCGTAGCTCTTTGGGATCGTGATGTCACCGGAGGCGATACTCATGCGTCTACTACGTCGTGATTAGGGTACCGTTACCTGGTTGAGAAGTACGCGAATGATCTCGTCGCTGTCTACCCCGCGCGCTTCGGCCTCGAAGGTGACAAGTATACGGTGGCGCAGTACATCTGGCGCGATCTCCTTGACATCGTCAGGCGTCACGAACTTCTTGTCGCGAATGAAGGCGAGCGCTCGCGCACACATCTTGAGCGCGATACTTGCGCGTGGTGACGCTCCCCACTCGATCAGCCCTTTGAGGCCGTACGCCTCTCCGTTGCGGGTGGCGTGTACCAGTGACACGATGTACCGATCTATCTTGGGATCGATGTAGAGCTCCTCTGCGCTTTGACGGAGTGCGATGAGCTCAGCCAGCGGAAGCACCCGCGAAACGCTCGGTCCGTTGCGTCCGGTATGTGCTGCGAGCCCCACGATGGCAACTTCGTCGTCGAACGAGGGGTAGCCTACCTTGACCTTCATCAAAAAGCGGTCGACCTGTGCCTCCGGAAGCGGGTACGTTCCCTCCTGCTCCAACGGATTCTGCGTAGCGAGAACGAGGAACGGAGAGGGGAGCTTGAAGGTTTGTTCTCCGATCGTCACCTCGCGCTCCTGCATCGCCTGGAGTAGAGCGGACTGAACCTTTGCCGGCGCGCGGTTGATCTCGTCCGCCAAGAGCAAGTTGGTGAATACGGGCCCTTTGCGAATGACGAAGTCCCCGGTCTGCGGGCGGTACACCTCGGTGCCGACCACGTCAGAGGGTAAGATGTCCGGCGTAAACTGGATGCGGCTCATCGAGGCATCGAGGACCTGCGTCAGAGAGGTGAGGGTCTTGGTCTTGGCGAGACCTGGAACTCCCTCCAAGAGCACATGACCGTCGGCTAGGAGGGCGACGAGTAGCCGGTCCAAGAGGTGGTCTTGGCCCACGATCTGGTGATGTATCTCGCTCTTGATGCGGCGAAAAAGCTCTCCCGGCGTTCCATTCTGCATAACGTTATCCATCCCTTTCGACCTTATACCCCTCACTTCGTCAGTTGTCGCACTGTCAAACTCGGCATATCGTAGAGACCGTTGCCCTGCTTGGACGGTCGTGCACGGTTCGCGTATTCATCAGGGCCATGAAGTGGCGGTAACCGTCTGATCGTACGTCTAACAGATTACGACGCAAGCCCCTAACGGAGCTGCGTCGTGCTCGAAGATTCGTACGCGGTCACCACAGACGTGCAAACTTCGGGACACGGAGTGTCAACTATGAAAATAAACGCACCTATCGGCAACTCGATCTACGCGCCTCTCTTTATTCGCCTGACGTTAGGAGGGTACTTCGTGCTGGCGGGGATCAGCAAGCTTCCGCTGTTGCACGCCTTCATCGGACAGGTCAAATCGATGGGAGTGGCACCCGACAACGTCGCCACCCTGTATGCCACGCTTCTACCGTACCTGGAGCTCTTTGTGGGCGGAGCCCTGATGTTCGGGCTGTGGACGACCCTTACAGCGTTGATGGCGGCGCTCATGTTGTTGTCCTTCGTGATCGCCTTCGGTTTCTTCCCCGGTGAGTTTCAGATCTTTAGCAAGGACGTGATCCTGGCTGGAGCTGCATTGTCCCTGATGTTCAGTGGTCCTGGGGCTTACAGCCTCGACAATCTTCGCAAGACCCCGGCGCCGGCGTAGAACGAATTTCTTGCCCTCTTCCTTCACCGCGGATCTGACGCATTTCCAGGGCTGATGGCAGCTCACCCCTTGAAATCTGCTCTGGGATGATTACTTAAAGAACAGAGCATTGGTTGTACCGAAATGGAGGACCATACGGGTATGAACTATCAAAGATTTGCATTCTCGGAACTCTTCAGCGATCCGTTCTTTTCGACCCTTGGATCGCAGGCAGCGGCCTTGATGCGCGTCACGGACAGAGCACGTCTGACGCCTTCCATGCAGAGCGTAAGGCGCAGCGAGCAGATACCCGTAACCGTAGTTCGTCGGGGAGATACTCTTTCTATCAGATGCGAAGTGCCCGGAGCTTCCATAGAGGATATCTCGGTAACGGTGGATGGAGATCGCATGGAGATCTTCGCACGACGCAGTGTGAAGCACGAAGGGCGGGTGCTGCGCAGTGAGCGATGGTCTGGTGAACGCCGTCGGATTTTGAAACTTCCGTTCGCAGTGGACGGTGAAAAGGTGCAGGCGCAGTTCGGTAGAGGAGTTCTGACCGTTGACCTCTTTGTGGCTCCTAAGCAGGGAGAGAAGAAAATTCAGATAACCCGTAAGCAGGAGGGTGAGGTATGAGCGAGAAATCGTATTGTCGTTCTCAGCAGAGTGACGTAGCCCCGACTAAGGAGTTCTCACCAGCAGTGGATATCGTTTTTGACGAGAGCTCTGGCGCGTATCGGATAGTAGTGGATCTGCCCGGTATTGACGAGCAAGGCATCGAGATTCGGACGCACGAGGGCGAGCTGGAGATATCTGCCAGGGCACCGGAAGCCGAACTCGAGGGCGATCTTCTGCTCTGTGAGGCGCCACTCCGCTCATACCGAAGGAGGTTCAGGCTGGCGGAAGATGTCGCTGTAGACAAGATCTCCGCTCACCTGGAGGTAGGTGTTCTCACGGTGGATCTCCCTCGAGTGGTGGCGGCGCAGCCGCGACGGATCGAGATACGTAGTGCTCACTAGGGTTAGAGTGAAGGAGGAGGGGATATGTCGATGAATATCGTTCCATGGACGTGGAAGAGGAAACGGGTGCCCGTTGGAAAGGACGAGCAGTCGATCTCGGCACTGCAGCGGCAGATGAACCGAGTTTTCAACGATCTTCTCTCGGGCTCGTCGATACTGCCGGAATTTTTCTCCGAACCGCTCACGCAGCTCGGAGAGAGGTGGACCGCCTTCGTACCGAATGTCAACGTGTCGAAGAATGAGACGGCCTTGATCGTTACGGTCGAAGTGCCAGGGATGGACGAGAAAGACATCGAGTTGTCGCTCACCAAGGACGGCCTCGCAATTCGTGGCGAGCGCAAGCAGGCGCACGAAGAGAAGGGCGAGGGGGGATGGAACTACGTCGAGTCTTCCTACGGATCGTTCGAACGTATCGTGCCGCTCTCCGATCTCGTTATCGATGACGACCAGGTCACGGCTACGTCGTCCAAAGGGATGGTAACGATAACCTTGCCGTTCAAGGAATCGGCTCAGCCGAGTCCGAAAAAGGTTTCTATCCGGCCGACGTAAAACTTGATAGGCACGGTTACTGTAGACAAAAGTAAGGTACGCTTAAATGTCTCGATGTCGCCGTGCTGCGCCGACAGATCGATGATCTCCGTGGAGAGCTCGAAGCTCATCATCGACAGGTCGAGGAATTTCAGGAGACCAAGGGGGAGATCTTCCAGAAGCTGTTCAGTCGGATTACCGAGACGAAACCGATATGACAGCTCGGGCGGGATTTATTTTTGAAGATCCGGTATAGTCCCCGCGTGTCCCGACGTCGTCCCTCCATCCGCACCGCTCTCACGAGCCTCTTACCACAGGGGGCGCGACTACTTGTTTGCGTCTCCGGTGGGCGCGATTCGATGGTGTTACTCGATGCTTTGACCCGTGTTCGGCGGCTCAAGGGGCTGTATCTCGAGGTGTGTCACATCGATCACCGATTACGGGAGGGGAGCGCTGCGGATGCCGCGTTTGTCGCAGATAGATGTGCTTCGTATGACGTGCCGTGTCACGTCGAGGTGCTGGGGCCCAAACCTTCGCGAGTAAACATGGAGGCCTGGGCGCGCGAGCAACGGTATGCAGTGTTCAGGCGAATCCTGCGTGAGCGCAAGCTGGACCTCTTCTTGACCGCACACACGGCGAACGACGTGGCTGAAACCCTGCTCATCCGTCTGGTGGCGAACAAGGAGCTCACCTCGATCGAAGAGAGCGACCCAGAGCGGGGATGCCTTCGACCTCTCCTCGATATCTCACGTGAGCAGATCGACGAGTACGTGGAGCGGTTCGCGCTCCCCTTTGTCGAGGACCCTTCGAACGCCGACACCACCCTCGTCAGGAACCGCATACGACGGCGTATAATTCCATTTTTAGAACAGCAGTTTGATAAGTCGCTGATCTGGACGCTGAGCGAGCAGGCTCAGAGCTTGGCATCGGATGCCAAAGCGCTCAAGGAGTGGGCTAAGCGGGAAGCTGCCCAGTATGGGGCATTTCAAGAGCAGAGCACGAAGTGGCTAGCACGCTTCTCGGAGGGGCTCGCGGATGCTCCTGCAGCGGTGAGGTGGCGTATGGTCGAGGAGAGCCTTGCGCCCCGTCTTGGGCATCGGGTTGGGGAGAGGGTCGCATCTGCTGTCGTCGAGGCGCTCCTCGAAGGGGGAAAGCAGGTTACGGTAGCAGATGGAATCGTGGTGAAGGTTGTCCGTAAGCCCCGTCTGAGGTAAATAAATAAGTTAAGTTTCTGAATTAATTCCGTCGATATGGTTGTGGGGTGAGTATCTCCCCTCACGGTCTTACGCATCACGGAAGTTCTCAAAGGATTAAGCGGAGCGGAAGCTCCGCAGGAAAGGTGAAGATTGGGTCAGATTACGCGAAACGGAATTTTCTGGTTGGGAATAATCCTCCTCTCGTTGACGGTCTACAGCGTCGTCAAGAACAAGGGAGAGGTGAATGAAGAGCTTACCTACAGTGAGTTCCTCCAGGAGGTCGACAAGCAGAACGTGCTCAAGGTGCGGATAGAGGGCAGCAATCTGATCGGTGAATACCGTTCGCAAGCCAAGCCGTTCCACACCACACTTCCCAAAGATGACGCGCTCATTCCGAAGCTCGTAGAGAAGGGGGTCGACATCACGGTTAACGAACCAGCCGACCAATCCTCGTATCTCTTTTTCCTTTTCAATGCTCTACCGATGCTGCTTCTGCTCGCCATCTGGTTCGTCTTTTGGCGACAGGTACAGATGGGAGCCGGAAAGGGGATGAGTTTCGGTAAGTCTCGAGCCAAGCTACTCACCGAGAGTCAGCAGAAGGTGACCTTCGCGGACGTCGCTGGTATCGACGAAGCGCGAGGAGAGCTCGAAGAGATCATCGACTTCCTGAAGGATCCGAAAAAGTTCACCCGTCTCGGAGGCCGTATTCCCAAGGGCGTTCTGTTGATCGGCTCGCCAGGTACGGGAAAGACCTTGCTTGCCAAGGCGATCGCTGGCGAGGCAGGGGTCCCGTTCTTCAGCATCTCTGGATCAGACTTCGTCGAGATGTTCGTAGGAGTCGGTGCATCGCGCGTGCGCGACCTCTTCATTCAAGGAAAGAAGAACGCACCGTGTATCATCTTCATCGATGAGATCGACGCCGTAGGTCGACACCGCGGTGCCGGCATGGGAGGCGGACACGACGAGCGCGAGCAGACGCTCAATCAGCTCCTGGTAGAGATGGATGGGTTCGAGAGCAACGAAGGCGTTATCTTGATCGCTGCCACTAACCGGCCAGATGTGCTCGATCCAGCGTTGCTGCGACCGGGTCGTTTCGACAGGCGGGTCGTGGTTCCGCGTCCTGATCTGAACGGCAGGCTCGGCATTCTCAAGGTACACACAAAGAAGGTGCCGCTGTCTCAAGACGTTGACCTCAATGTGGTCGCGCGCGGAACTCCGGGGTTTTCGGGTGCAGACTTGGAGATCCTCGTGAACGAGGCGGCTCTCTACGCAGCGCGCAAGAACAAGTCGCTCGTCGATCGCACGGACTTCGAGTACGCCAAGGACAAGGTGATGATGGGTGCCGAGAGGCGCTCCATGCTGCTCTCAGAGAAGGAAAAGCTCACCACGGCGTATCACGAGTCAGGCCATGCGTTGGTGGCGAAGAAGCTCAGCAACGCCGATCCGGTGCACAAGCTGACGATCGTTCCACGTGGGATGGCGCTCGGTTTGATGCAGCAGCTCCCGGAGGCGGACAAGCATACCTATTCGCGCTCCTACTGGATGGATCAGCTTGCGGTGTTCTTCGGCGGTCGTGTAGCCGAAGAGCTCGTGTTCGACGAGATGAACACCGGCGCAAGCTCCGACATTCAGAGGGCCACGGATATAGCGCGTCGTATGGTGTGCGAATGGGGTATGAGTGACAAGCTCGGACCCGTTCACTACAACACCAAGGATGAGCACGTATTCCTCGGTCGCGAGATCGGCAAGCCGCGGGAGCATTCCGAAGCGATCCAAGAAGAGATAGATCAAGAGGTGAAGAGTATCCTCGATTCGAGGTACGAAGAGGCCAAGAAGATCGTCTCTGAGAACATGGACATCTTGCACGCATTGGCCAAGGCTGTACTTGAGAAGGAGACCCTCGACGCGGATGACATCGAAAGAATTATTCGTGGCGAGACGCTGTCGCCTGGCCCACAGGGTGGACCTTCGGGCCCTCAGGGTGGGGAGAGTGGCGGTGGAGTCTCGGTAGCCGCGTAGCTTTCACGATGAGGGTCGCAGACTTCGAGATCTCGATCGGTACGATAATCCAGGTGCTGGACGTACTTATCGTATCGTACCTCATATATCGCGCCCTCCTCGTTATTCGCGGAACCCGAGCGGTTCCGATGCTTTTCGGTCTAACCCTGATAGCGGTCGTCTATTTCCTCGCAAAGCCTCTCGGTCTGGTGACCTTGGCGTGGTTGATAGACAACTTTCTGGGTTCGATCATCCTCGTCATAGTAGTAATTTTCCAAGACGAGATCCGGCGAGCGCTGACCAAGGTGGGCGTCCAGCCGTTCCTCTTCAAGAACGGCCGTTCGGTGTCGGACAAGACCTTCGAAGATATCGCCCTGGCCGCAAGCAAGCTCTCGAAGGCCAAGCTCGGCAGCTTGATCGTAATCCAACGAGAAGTAGGGCTCGACGAGTTCCTCGAAGAGGGGGTGGCGATAGACGCACGAGTCAACCGTAAGCTTCTGTACAGCGTGTTCGTCAAAGAGTCACCGCTGCACGATGGTGCGGTGATTGTGGAAGGTGATCGTATCAAGGCAGCCGGGTGTGTGCTTCCCTTGAGCTTCAACCCCGACCTCGATCCCAATCTCGGCACTCGACACAGAGCAGCGCTAGGTATTACGGAGCGATCGGATGCGGTGGTGGTAGTTACCTCCGAGGAGACCGGTGGAATCTCGGTAGTAATGGATGGCAAGCTGCACAGAAACCTCGACGCGAGCTCCCTTCGAGAGATGCTCGAGCACCACAGCAAGGCAGGACCAGGTGGTCACGCACAGCACGTCAACGATGTCAGAAGAGTGGATGCATGACGAGTAATCTTTCACTCAAGGCTGTTTCCCTTCTGATCGCCGTGCTGTTGGCGTATGCGGTCAACAGCGCAAGTAATTCGAGCGTCGTGAGCTTGGTCGTTCCGATTGAGGTGCAGAATACACCAGAGGACAAGATCCTGGTGCGGCCGATGAAGCGTGCGGCTCAAGTGACGATCAAGGGTCCTTCGTTTCTCGTCGGACCGATCGCTTCATCGCCACCAACCTTGAGAGTGAAGCTTCCGGCACTCGACGAGGATCGCTTTCTGGTCAATCTGAAGAGTTCGGATCTCTCGTTGCCGCCGACAGTCGACGTGCTGAGCGTGGAGCCTCCGGAGATGGAATTCGTCTTCGAGACCGTCGAGAGCCGAGCAATCAAGGTGGAAGTTCCCCGAGTCGGCCAGCTTGCGAAGGATCTGACGCTCGAGCGGATCGAGATAGATCCCAAGACTGTGATGGTCAAAGGCCCTCGATCCGAGCTCCGTCAGCTACGAGCTTTGGAGACCGAACCTATCGATTTGGGAGAGATAGAGGGGAATAGATCGCTATCGGTTCGTGTGCGCCCTCCGAGTAGTCAGGTGAGCGTGGCGGTCTCTTCCGTCAATGCCTCCATCTTCGTGGAGGCGGTGCCGCGCGAACGCATGCTCGATGCCCGGCCGGTCGAACTCCGTGCATCACCTGAGCTTCCTAGTATGAAGCTCGAGCCGTCTGAGGTATCAATCGTGGTCGCCGGGGATCGGGATGCAATTGCGAAGCTTTCTCCGGCAGCCGTCATACCTTACGTAAGACTGAAAGCGGGGACTGACGCCACAAGCGAGGTCGCCGAGGTGTCGGTAGAGTTGCCGTCAGGTATTCGGCTGGTCAAGGTGGAGCCTAAAACCGTAAAGCTTCGTAGGGAGCTCACGGGCAAGGCTTCGGTCAAGGGAAAGTCACAAAAGACTCGTTAGCGAGTCGTTAGCTGTTGGAGCACGTTGTTTATGACGAGAGAGAGGAGGTATTTCGGCACTGATGGAATTCGGGGGGTCGCCGGTGCTCCTCCTCTCGATCCGGAGACTATGGTTCGGCTCGGTAAAGCGGTTGCGAAGGTTTTCATGAAAGACCAACGTAAGCACCGAATCTTGATCGGGAAGGATACTCGTCTCTCGGGATACATGATCGAGAGCTCCTTGGCTGCCGGGATAACGGCCATGGGGGCGGACCTCATGTTGGTTGGGCCTCTACCGACACCTGGAGTTGCGTACCTGACTAAGAGTATGCGCGCCGACGCAGGAATCGTCATCTCGGCTTCGCACAATCCGTTCGAAGACAACGGCATCAAGATATTCGGCTCGGACGGTTTCAAGCTTCCCGATGAGCTCGAACTCGAGATCGAGCAGCTGCTCGAGCCCGGCATTTTGGACGGAAAGACCGCAGAAGCGAGCGAGATCGGTAAAGCGACGCGTATCAACGATGCAGTGGGCCGATATACAGTTTTTCTCAAAGGAGCATTTCCGCGGGAGTGTACACTCGAAGGGCTCAAAATCGGTATCGATGCAGCGAACGGCGCGGCATACGTAGTTGGTCCACAGACACTCTCGGAGCTCGGTGCCGACGTTACTTCGCGAGGCGTCAGCCCGAGTGGAAGGAACATCAATGCAGGATTCGGTAGCCTTTATCCCGAGGTCGTTGCGAAGCTCGTCGTCGAGCAGAATCTCGACCTCGGTATCGCGCTGGATGGTGATGCAGATCGCTGTATCTTAGTCGACGAAAAGGGGCGGGTGCTCGACGGTGACGTGGTTCTTGCCATCTGTGCCCTCGATCTGAAGGAGCGCGGATTGTTACGTAACAACGCTGTTGTAGCCACGGTCATGTCGAATCTCGGATTGGAGAAGCTCCTCAAGGAACACGAGATCTCCGTCATTCGAGCTGCAGTCGGCGATCGCGCCGTCCTCGAAGAGATGATCAAACAAGGCTGCCAGATCGGCGGCGAGCAATCAGGGCACACGATCTTCGCCGATTATTCCACCACTGGAGATGGGATCCTCTCAGCGTTGATGGTGTTGTCGGTCATGTGTCGGAAGCAGAAGTCACTCTCCGAGTTGGCGTCGATCTTCGTCAGCTTCCCGCAAAAACTGATCAATGTGAAGGTGGCTCAAAAGCCGCCTCTGGAAACGATCGCTCCGCTCGTCAAAGCGGTCGAGCAGAAGGAACGTGAGCTCGGCAGCACTGGGCGCATCCTCGTGCGCTACTCGGGAACCGAGAACAAGGCGCGTGTCATGGTCGAGTGTGAAGACGAAGAGCACTGTAAACGCCATGCACAGGATTTGGCCGAGATACTCGAGAAGGAGATCGGCGCAGCGTGACAGATGGGGAGCTCGGCAGCTTCGGCAGGATTACGGTAGCCCCTCGTAAAGGGATAGAATGGGCACTGCCTTCTCCCGCTGAGATGGAAGCACTTGATCAGCGCGCGATCTCAGCAGGTATCCCGTCGCTGGAGCTCATGGAGCGAGCGGGTGCGCAGATAGTCGAAACGATCCTCTCGCGTATACTCCCAAACACATCCATAATGATTGTGTGTGGCCCCGGTAATAATGGCGGCGATGGACTGGTTGTCGCACGGCTCTTGACCGAACGCAGTGTGGCGGTGACGTGCATCGTTGTCGGCGCCGAACGGTATTCAGCAGAGTGCCTCGAACAGTTGCGGCGATTTCCTACCGTGCTCGTGAAAGGTGAACTCTCGTCACCACTAAGAGCAATTGCACCTGCGGCACGTACTGTCTCGAATGACGAGCTCGAACGGCTCTCGTCCGAGGCTTCAATCGTAGTCGATGCGTTGCTCGGTACTGGACAACGCTCGGCGCCGCGGGGAGAGATCGCTGATCTCGTGCGGCTCGTCAGGAGCGAGCGACGACGGCGCGACTCCTTACTCGTCGTATCAGTGGACATTCCTAGTGGTGTATCGGGAGACACGGGCGCTGTATTCGATCCGTGTGTCGAAGCTGATCTCACCGTTGCGATAGAATTCGCCAAGCGCGGGCTACTTCAATTCCCCGCGCGCGCTGTGTGTGGTGAGATTAAGGTTGCACCCATCGGGATAGCATCGTCACCGGGAGATGTCGAAACTATCGAGTTCGTTGCAGTCGAGGGTGACAACATTCCCAAACTTTCGCCCAGAAGACCCGATACGCACAAAGGCGAGCAGGGTCGCATACTCGTGATCGGAGGGAGTGCTGGTATGCCGGGAGCGCCGGTGTTAGCGGTGCTCGGGGCCCTTCGGTGTGGAGCCGGTTTGGTTTCGCGCGTCGTACGCTCGTCGTGGGTCGGGCCACAGGTGCCGGCAGAGTGTATGAATGTCGTGCTGGAGGGAACCCATCCTCACTACACTACACGAGATATACCGACTGTGCTGTCGGCGTGCGAAAGAGCCGATGTCGTTGTGCTCGGCCCCGGAATCGGAACGGCGCCTGATGTCGTGGAGTTCGTACAGGGTGTGCTCTTCGGATTACGGACGCTCGAGCGCAAGACGGTGGTCGATGCGGATGCGCTCACCATCGTAGCCCAGACAGGGGTTGATCTGCGTGGTATTCCAGCGATTATTACTCCTCATCCTGGAGAGGCGACCCGTTTACTCAGCGGGCGTGAGGGTGACGTTCAGGCCGATCGCTTCTCAGCCGTGCGAGCGCTGTGGGAGCGCTACAGGGTGGTTTCGCTCCTCAAGGGAGCTGGCACGTTACTGTATGCCGAGGGTAGGGGACGACTCGTACCTCGTGGTACGCCATATCTCGCTACTGCGGGGAGTGGCGATGTTTTGAGTGGCATCGTTGCGGCGTGTTTTCACCGCTTTCCGAGCGCTCTGGACGCAGCGACCCTCGGCGCTTACATTCACGCGTGCGCGGGCGAGAGGGCGAGCGCTCTTTCTGGTGGGCCCGTTCTCGCTAGTGAAGTGGCGGCGTGTGTATCGCCTGTGGTGGGAGCGCTCGAACGATGAAGGAGTGGCGTATCACATCGGAAAAAGACACAGAAGCATTCGCTCGGCATCTCGCCCGAGTGCTTCGGGGCGGACACGTGGTGGGGTTGAGCGGCGGTCTCGGTGCCGGTAAGACCACTCTAGTGCGCTACCTCGTACACGCCCTCGGTGGCGATCAGGGTCATGTTTCATCACCGACCTATACCCTCGAGCACGAATACCGCATCTCGCCTGAGCTCCAGCTCGATCATTGGGACCTCTACCGGGTTGCTACGTTGCCTGACGAGTTGTATGAGCTGACGGGACGAAACACTATCCGCGTAGTCGAATGGCCGGAACGGTGTCCGGAGCTGGGACAAGATCTGGATCTTCACCTGCACTTCGAAGTAGTCGATGAAACGGGGCGTCGGGTGTCTTTGGAGGGGGCTCTTGCTGACGAGTTACATGCGCGCTTGAGTGGAGATCTCGCATGAAGAGCAAGCGTTCGCCGATCGTCGTAATGAAGTTCGGAGGTACTTCGGTCGGCGATGTCGGGCGTATAAAGCACGTTGCAGAGACCATCTCTCACTTTCGCAAGACGAATCCAGACATCGGTGTCGTTGCGGTCGTCTCGGCGATGGCTGGCGAAACCAACAGATTAGTGTCGCTCGCCAAGGGGTGCGTTGAAGAGCCCGATCCACGCGAGTTGGACGTCCTACTCGCAAGTGGAGAGCAGGTCGCTGTGGCGCTGCTCGCCATGCGGCTCAAGGAGTTGGGACTCCCCTCGAAGAGTCTTCTGGCATCTCAGGTAAAGATCCTGACAGATTCGCGGCATACCAACGCGCATATCGAGGGGATCGATACCTCGCCGCTGCGACGAGTACTCGCGCAGGGTGGTGTTCCCGTAGTCGCGGGGTTTCAAGGGGTCGATGAGAGCGGTGACCTGACAACCCTGGGCCGGGGAGGATCGGACATTACCGCAGTTGCGTTGGCTGCCGCGCTGAATGCTGAAAGTTGCTACATCTACACCGATGTTGCCGGTGTGTACTCTACTGACCCGCGTGTGTGCCCGAGCGCACGCATACTGGAGCGGATCTCGCACGAAGAGATGCTCGAGATGGCGAGTCTCGGAGCAAAGGTGTTGCATACGAGGTCAGTATATTTTGCGATGCGCTACGGGGTTCCGCTCGTAGTGCTTTCTACGTTTGCAGGCGATATGGCGCCGGGGAGAAACGGCACGTGGATAGTACCCGAGGGAGAGCTTATGGAGAAACCAGTTGTTACGGGAGTAACGCACCGTTTGGATGAAGCGCGGGTGATTATCGAGCGCATGCCGGCAGATATCGCTACGATGGCGCGTCTCTTCGATGTGCTCGGTGAGCACGGTGTCTACATCGACATGATATCGCAGGAGAACGTCGGTGAAGGATTCATAACAGTCAGCCTCACCGTACCCGACGAGAACAGTTCGTTAGCGCTGGAAACGATCCGCGAGATCGTTCCCAGTTTGCGCGCGAACGGGGTGACCCTCGAGCGTAACATCGCCAAGGTCTCGGTGGTGGGAATAGGGATGCGCTACCACACAGGCGTGGCAGCGCGGATGTTCCAGGCGCTCGCGCGCGAGCGGATCGATGTCTCGATGATCAACACCTCAGAGGTGAAGATCTCGGTGTTGGTGCCGCGTAAGTACGGAGAGGTCGCGGTGCGGGTGTTGCACGAGGAGTTCATTGATTTGCGCGAGGATATTGCGCGGTAGAGTGAGCGCCCCTATCAACCATGCGGGCATTTTTTTTTAACATAGAGGACGTAGAGCAGCAGAATTAACGACGTAAGGAGCGCGCGCCACAGGCGATGCGATCCCTTGATTTGTTAAAAGCCCATGTCGCAAATTTTCAATAATATGTGCCATATCCTTGGCATCTTTGCCGAGATCTCCATAACCGATCGCAACTGCCCTGTTACTTTTAGTGTACACATCGGCGAAGATGACCCATGGTGCTGACGTGCGAGTCCTATCCGCGAACAGCGCCACGATCATCGAATAGCCGTCTGGCATTTTCGGAGAATACCAATCGGTTCCTTCCGGAATCGGAGCCGTGCGCTTGAACTTATCCTGTGACGTTCGACAAGACTCGTCATCTTTCAATGAATCTAGATTATAATCGAACAGTTCCAAAGTATGATTTCGTTCGGACGCTCTTCCTTCTGTTTCATTTGGCACGGTGTAGTTACGCTCCAATCGTTGCCCAAGGCAAAAGAACATGACCGATCATTCGTTCCTGGATTACACTCGGCTTGAATGAATTGTTAGGCCTCATCCGCCTGCCGCCCGCTTTGCAAACTTACCGACGGCCAGATCATACGCCTCCGCCAGCAATGGTTTTACCGTCTCGAAGGTAGCGGCGCTGGGATTGAGCACAGAGACCCATGACATCCAGCCATACACCGGATGAGGGAGAAGTTGATCCAGCACGGTGAAATCATGCCCTGTTTCTACGACGCCACCAGCGGCGGGCCGTGCTGGTTGTGGCCCGAACAGCGCGCGATAGGTTGACTTGCTGATGCCGATGTTTAAGCGGAATACACCCGGACGCTGCAAGTTGGACGCGCGGTCATTGTCACCGTCTTTATCCTTGAGGGTGGCGAAGTAGATGCCACGCGGGAGCTTGCGGCCTGGGTTGTAGAAGAACGAAGTCTCTCCCCATGCGGAAACAGGACGAATGTGAGTAAATGTGCCGACGATGTGCTGGGTTATCGAGGAGCGGTCCATGAGGCCTAATGCTCGGCCTCAGTGGCGCGGGGCCAAGACCCTTGAAATGCAATCAGGACTGGTCGCCCCGCGTCCACTTCAGGTCGCTCGTTAGCAGTTGCGGTCATTTCGGATTTGGCGTGGCTCACCTGCTAATCCGTCCGCTTCACCGCTGGCGGTGCCCAGCTTCCGTCGAGCACCTCGGCCTTGGGTGAATACAAGCGCATCGTGAGGTTGAAAGCGTCCGCCGGGGCCGGCAGCCAGTTCGGCTCTTTCTCGGCGCCGGGCAATGCGTGCTGAATGAAGAGATCGAGCGATCCATCCGCGTTGAACTTGAGGTTATCACGGCCCCCAATAGCATGCCGGTTCATTTTGTTCGGCGACGGGAACCCGTCTTTGTCATACAGCGTCACCGACCAAAAAGCTCTCGCGGGAGGAATCTCGTTCTTGGCAAAATGCAGCACGTATTTGTTCGCCCCGGTCAGGGGTTTGCCGTCCGCGTCGCCGATGTTCAGCGGATAGACTGCGTCTTCCGGCAGGTTGGCACCGAGACCTATCAGCGCGACGACGGCCCGCTTGAGGTAGTAGTTTCCATACACGCCCATCGTGTCGGTGTTCATCTGCCAGCCGTTCACGACGCGGGCGAGCGTCGGAAGCTTCGCCTGCATGGCTTTGAGAGCGTCGGGCGCGGCGCGTTCCAACGCGCGCCGGACAGCGGCATCGGCTTTCCCAAAGTCGAAGGGTTTCCCGAGTTCAATCCCGATCCGCCGCATCCGGGCCACAATCGGCTGGTCCGTGATGTGCGGCGGGTTGACCGTCATGAGTTCCGCGGCGTAGGTAAAGTATTTATCGGCCGCCATAGTGTTCACCTGGGTCATCGGCGGTGTCTTCATGTCCACCGTCGGATCGATTGTGGGCTTGAGCGGCAGCGGCGCCTTGCCCAGCCTTGAGAGGGGAGTGATCGTGTAGCCAGCCTGCACTTGATGGACAGCCTCGTAGTCCTCTTTACCATTGGTCTGCGTGCGTCCAATGATCCAGACGTAGGGAGTTGGCGCATCGATGCGCTCGACATCTTTGGGTAGCTTGCCCTGCCAGCGGGGAGGCACGAGAGCGAAGCGACCGACGCCGGTGCCCGTGGTGCGTTTGCCGGGGCAGGCAAACACGTCCGACCACATGTCAAGCATCGGGAGCATGTAGAAGCGGCCCTGCGTGTCCGGAGCCGCGACCACCATCGGTTCCTTGGTGAGGTCCAGCCAGGCAATGGAGTAGAGGGTGTCGAAGTTGGGCCGCACGACATCGCGAAAGTCTGCTGGAGGGAACGTCAGGATGTGCGTGAAGCTGTTCATTGGCCCGCGTCCCAAGATCTTCCCTGCTTCTAAGTTGACCGCTTGCCGCCGCGTCGTGTCCATCAGGACGAGCGGGTAGAGGTAGGTGTAAGCCTCGATGCCGATTTCATAGGCTTCCTGCTCGCTGATCGGCTCGACCGCGCGGGCGATGGGTGTGGTGGACGTCAACGCGCAAGCACAAGCAATTGCAGCGGCGAGAAGATTTTGTTTGTATGTGGTTTTCATAGGTGAATTGTGGGTGGTTTTGTGTTCTCTGTAAGCAAAAGACGATAACGCATAGCGACGCCTAACGTTTCTGGCACCCTTTTGGGCCGACAGGCACAAATAGGGTGCCCAGATTTGTTATCCTTCTTGTCTTATTTCCCCTGATTCAGCGATCACACAACCTACTGTTCCGTCAGCACTGGTCCTAGGGCTGCCAGGGTCGATAGATAACTTGGCTAGACCATCGTCTATCTCGCTGAAAAGCAGCTTTTTAGGACAACTCTGCGAGGACGATGAAAACTCTATCGACGCCGCAGAATCACGTGTTCCTGTAAGTGTGCATGCGTCGAATGACACAGACGCTGCGTCCCCGACTGCTTCACCACCAGTAACGAGCAACGTGATGGTACGCGTCGGCGTTCCCACACCGGCGCCCAAAAAGGTCCCATCACTACAACTGATCCCCGAGGATTGAAAGAGTTGCCCTGTCCAGTTTCCCGAAATGGAATCGCCGCCGCTACTTCCGCCTCCACATCCCAAGACAAAGTAGGAACACACGAATAAAGCTGAAAGTATCAAATAGGTTCGCATAGTAGTTAGAAGGATAACAGTGTGATCTAAACAAGTCGTATCCAAGCCTACCAAATCTCGTGCTCCTACGGGAGGGATCGAGATCAACCCAGTCCCAATAAGCGCCATTTGCTCGTCCTGCATCAACCCACTAAGCAATATCAAAAACGTAACGATAGTCCGATTGCGTCTGTGAGGGGACTTTTCGAGTGTTTAATACCCTTCGGGTGTCGAGATCCTGGGGGCTAGATCTTGAGATGCGCGCCCGCCCACCTAGTACATCGTACCTCTAAGAGCGACACATCTGAACATCTGCCTCGTTGCTCTCACCGCTCTCTTTGTGATTTTTCCTGCCGACCGGAATCGGTAGCCGCCGTTTGCGCATGTTCCGGCACCTCATTCAGCTGAAGGTTTCAGTGCCTCATGCACGGCCGACACTGATGGGCGGATGATGTAGTCGTCGACCACAACCTTCGGCACCGCTTGACTGCTCGTACGCTGCGCCGCTTTGGCGAAAAGGTGTCCACCGGCTTCGTTCTTTTCGACGTCGATCCGAGTGAAGGGAATCCCTTCTCCAGTGAGATCTGCTTCGAGGCCTTTGCAAGCTGGGCACCATTCAGTCACGAGTACAAGGACGCGGGTCTCCTGCTGACCGACGCTCCGAAAAAACGCCTGACGTTCCTGGGCTGAGTCGAAAAGCTGGCGTGGAGTGAACGAATCAACGAGAAAGTAAGCGGCCGCTACAAACCCCAGTAAGATGATGCCGTAACGATGAAGTATGTTGGCTGTTTTATCGACGAATGTCTCGGTAGTCATGCAGGCTTCGTGTTCCTAGCGAATCTGTTCCTACTCAGACAGACTGCTTGCGTGGCGGGAAATAGCCCGGCTGACGCTGATATTATCTAGGGCATGCTACCGTTGTCTCGCTTAGTAGACAACTAAGTTCTTCCGTGTCCGAATATTTTGGTTGTGTTCCACGCCTCCGCGTTAATTAACCAAAATGTTACGCAACCGATCGACGTTTGCTTAGGAGGAGGGCCTGCTACGAGCCCGTTGTGGACAATATAGCGACTCTGCTCGCCATGCGATATTTACGAAGGAGTACAGATGTATGATAGGGTAGCAGGAATGCACAACACGGATGGCGTTGCGTTATTCAAGGAATTCGAGCTTGCGGGATGGGATCGTTCGGTCGACGCCTACTCTAATTCCTTTGCGCCGCTCACGTTTCAAGCAGGTAGGTGCCTGGTCGATCGCTTGGAGATGGGCAAGGAAGACGACGTATTCGATAGCGCCTGCGGTCCGGGAACGATCACTGCGCTGATCGCTTCCCGTTGTCGCTCTGTGATCGGCGGCGACTTTTCGCCCAACATGATAGCTCTCGCTCGAAAGCTCCATCAGGGCCTCTCGTTCGATGTTCAGGATGCGGAAGGGTTGACGTATGTCGATCGATCGTTCGATGTGATTTCGATGAACTTCGGGTTGCTGCACCTCGCAGCGCCTGAGCGTGCGATAGCAGAAGCTGCACGAGTGCTGAGACCGGGTGGTCGTTTCGGTTTCACCGTCTGGGCTCCACCGAGTGAGTCGTTGGGGTTTGCTGTAGTCCTGGAGGCGATCGATCTCTATGGAGACCCGAGGGCGTCTATCCCCCCGGGACCTCCATTCTTCACCTTCAGCGATCCTGCTGTCACAGGGGAGCACCTGAGAGCCCACAGCTTCTCACAGCTTCGCACTCACAAGGTCGAGCTGGTGTGGGAGTTACCTTCGCCCGAGGCTCTTTTCGACGCTTTCCTCTACGGGGCGGTTCGAACAGGTGGGATGCTCCGTGCTCAGCCGGAGGATAAGAGGGAAGCCATTCGTGCCCACGTCATTCGCGAGGCTGCAGAACGTTTCGGAGGGGGAAAAACCGTCGGTGTACGTGTCCCAATGTCGGCGATGGTTTATACAGCATCTCGATAAACGTCGATCCATCTTGCACCGCTGGTGTTTCCAGTATACTTCTATATGGTGAATATGTCGAAGTTCGACTGAATATCCACCTATGTCGCTACGCTGGCTTTATCTTGACCTCAATTCATACTTCGCCTCGGTCGAGCAGGCCGAACGACCTGAGTTACAGGGGCGTCCCGTAGCAGTGGTTCCGATGATGGCGGATACGACCTGCTGCCTTGCAGCCAGTTATCCGGCGAAGAGTCGTGGCGTGCGAACCGGCACCTCGATCCGCGATGCGCGGCTCATGTGTCCAGGGATCGTCTTCGTCAAAGCGGACCACCGCAAGTACGTGCGTTATCACAAACGGATCGTCGACACGGTAGATGCGCACCTTGCGGTGAAGAAAGTGCTTTCGATAGATGAGATGGCATGCGAGCTGATGGGTCGGGAGTGCGAGGAGCACTTCGTCCGTGCAAAGGCTTTCGAATTGAAGGGTGCGCTTGCGGAGATCAGTCCGGCGCTCACCTGTTCCATAGGTGTTGCTCCGAATCGCTACTTGGCGAAGGTGGCGAGCGATATGCAGAAGCCTGACGGGCTCACTATCCTTCATCAACACGAGATCATTTCACGTCTGGCAGCGCTCGAGGCGCGCGACTTTCCGGGGATAGGGCCGCGCATGGAAGCACGTTTCCACGAGCGTGGGTGCTTTACAGCCAAGCACCTCTTTTCCCTCTCAGAGCGCGAGATGACGAATATATGGGGAGGGGTCGTCGGCGAACGCTTTTTTCACCTCATACGCGGCCAGGATCTCCCCGAGGATGAGCACGAGCGGAGCTCTATCAGCCATTCCAAGGTCCTTCCGCCGGATGCTCGAAGCCTCGAAGCTGCATGGCCAGTAGCGGTGCGACTTCTGACGAAGGCGTGTGTGCGCTTGCGCAGTGAGGGGTTGTACGCAAAAGACCTCTGGCTCTCGATGAAGTTCCTCGATCGCGATTCCGCGAAACGGAAGTGGCATCGCCGAGCAAAATGCTTCGAGACACGCGATAGTTTGCACCTCATCGAGGAGCTCGAGAGGATGTGGCGTGAGGTGCCAGGGAGAGCGATCCTGCGGGTGGGGATAGCGCTTTCGGGGCTCGTGCCTGAGCGGCAGCACCAGATGAGCCTCTTTGAGGACGGAAAACGGGAGGCGTTGATGAGTACCTTGGATGCCGTAAACGGTAAATTCCGTGACGGGACGGTATTCGTTGCGGATTCATTTTCGGCGCGGGCAACATCGACGAATGCGATCGCATTTCAACGGATTCCGGACGAGTGGGAATAGAGAATTCTCTTGCTCGAGAGAGTCGACAGATTGAATTAGAACGGCTCGGGGCCGGGCGGCCGTGCGCGGATTAGCTAGCCGCGCTTATGCTGGCGTTTTTTCTGGCTTGTCGTTCACAGCCAGGAGCTCAGAAAGCGGAGGGGCGCTCCGAAGAGGGACCGCGAAGCCAGAAATTATGTGCCCATTTCTCAAGGCCCCACACGAAAGGGTCGATGCTCCTGTCGTTGGGCTAGCCGGCGAAGCCGAGCAAAATAGTGGCTATGGAGAATCACCTGTTTGGTCAAGGTCTTATGAAAACCGCACTTTTTGTAATAACCGCCCTCACGGTCCTCGTCACCTGCACGGAGCCGTTGATGGCAGAGCGAATTTACAAGCTCAAAAAGAACCAGCTCGCTAAAGTGGCTGGCAAGCAGTGCGGATTGATAGGTAACAAATGGAGGCCGGTCACAAAGAAGAAGAAGGCGTTCGTGATAGATAAGAGGGGTGGGAAGCGTTGCGCATCCCTTCTTACGCCAGCAACCCTAAAGAGGTCGGGGCTTGCCAGTATCCCCAGTGCATCTGAGCTTCTCAAGTCGCGAGCCCAGTCCTCGGCCCTTGCAGTTTCGGGGGATGTGCCAGCCGTGAAGGATATCCCGACGCTCGGCGTCAAGGAAGTGTTCTGGACGCCTGGTTTCATCGACTCTCTGACTACGAGCAATCCGCCCACTCAACAGCAGTGTGGAGAGTTTTTTCATGGCTCGAGTGATGGACAATCGGGGGGAATGCTCGGCTGTTACGCTATTCAGGGCGTGGCCTTCGCTTTCCAGTCGATCCTCGAGGGTGGGAACAGCGCGTGCTTCATGAAGAACGTCCCAACGGCGCAAAACCTTGCATCGGGTGGCGTCGAAGTCGTAGATGGCAGCCTCCCCGGAGGCGATATTACGAAGCTCTTCTCGGTACCTTCGGGTTCGCAAGGTCGGGTGGTCAAGGTGACAATCCGCGGCTTTGGAGGACAGGACAAATACGGCTATATCAGGATCGATGGCCAGGCGGTTCTGGATCGGAAGGGCCTGCAGTATGCGCACAAGCTTTGGTTCTGCGATGAGGGTCGAGAGAGCGCCAACAACTACGAAGAAACGAGTGTCTCGCTGACGGGCGAGTACAGATACTCCAATGTATTCGTCGAGGGCCCTAATCGGTTCAAGAACGAGATCGCTGCCGCTCTGGTCAAGGTGGATAGTGGACTCAGTTTCGATACAGCGAGAGAACGAGTGGCACGCGCAACGGGAGAGTTTCAAGGTGCTCATTTCAAATCGCTGATAACGCTCCTACCGAACAATACGCTCACTTCAAAGGTAAAGGAGAGTTTTAACAATTTCGGACGTTCGTACTACAGCGTGGCGGAGTTTTCAGGAAGCGGGATCTCGGACTTCGCGGTTAGGGCTGCAGCGGTAAACAACGTAATGCTCGATTCCAGTCAAGAAGCCGGTATCGAGTACCGTGATACGATGTATGTGAGCGCTCCTGCGATTGCGTTGAAGGACGAGTTGGCTAAAGTCGATATCGCGACGGATGCTTTTTATGACGAATCGGCTGATGTGGAACCGGACTTTTCGGATACATCGTGCTCGCAAGATGCCGACGTCACCCTTCAGATGGACTTCTCGATACCCTCTATGCAGGCGATAGGACAGCAGTGCCAGGGACAGCAGCTCCGGAATATGGATTTCTGTCTAGACGAAGAACTGGTAGGCGCCTTCATACAGTGCCAATTGTAGAAGGCTTGCAGCAAGCGGAAATGACGGGTCGATCAAAAGCCTTGAGGGAAGGGAGGCTTGAGTAGTGCCGCAGAGTAGGGGATTATCGGCGACGTGAGTTCGCCTTTGACGCATGATAGCTCCTGTATCCGTGCGACCGTACCCTGCCTGAGGAGTAAGTATGAGTTCAATATCTTCTAATCACGGTCCCTTTGGTGACCCATGTAAGTTAGATGTTTCCGGTCACGGTTCCTAATTTGAGGGCGCCGAAATTCGTGGACAGCGCTATACCGTCATTCCCGACCCGTCGCCGTATGTACAAGCCCGTATTCTCATGGCGATAGAGGAGGGTCGTAGGGCGATAATTCGGGCTCCGGACACTCCCGAGTTTGCGACTCGAGTTCTCTTGGGGATTGAACCATCGAAGCGTCCTGAGAACCCTGGGTATTGGTTCAAGCGGAGTTTTGATAGCTTCACATCTGAGGTGCAATCGATCTTAGGGAGTGCGTGCTCACTGAGGGAGCACGATTTTCAGGCTGATATATTTCAGAGACTAGAGCCTAATATATCACAATTGGACGGATGCTCCGGGAACAATCTTGCTATATCTGTGGCGGGAGTGGTGGTCGCGGAGCAGATGCTGGATCAATCTCTACCTCGCTGGAGAGACGACCGGAGTGGCTCGGTCTTCCTTGGTCTCTCGTTGGATCGCAAAAGGCAGGTCGAGGAAGCGCTCAAGGACCCGCGGTGTGGGCGTGACTCAGAGATCGATCTTCATGCCAAGAAGCTAGTAGGCAAGATGCTTAGACACCTGCTATTGAGTGCTGGTGCACAAGAGTTGCTCGGTGAGGCGGGGGATCTCCAGATGACGGTACCAACGATAAGTGCACCGATAAAGGAAGCTGCGCGAATTGGGATGCGCCCGTGAGGTGAAGTTGCGATTTAGGGAGTAGAGGCTAGAGAACTATATGACGCTGGCCACAGATAACTTGCGGCATGCGACGCGTGCTGAGGCCCTGCGCACGCTCCAAGAGTTCCTTCCCCGCCTTCCTGCCTACGCGCGCGAGCGGAATTTCGACAGGGTAGGGCACTGCGAGGTTTCGCAGCTCTCTCCATATCTGCGACGGCGGATCATCTCCGAGGAAGAGGTCATAAGAGAGGTCCTGCGACACTGTTCATTCCCAGTAGCCGAAAAGTTCATCCAAGAGGTCGCGTGGCGCACCTATTGGAAAGGTTGGCTCGAGCGCTCACCTCAGGTGTGGCTTTCATACCTTGCAGAGGTGGAGCGTCTTCAGAGTGTGATCGACGGCGCTCCTTGGAAGGAGCGATATGAACAGGCGCTCAATGCTCAAACGGAGCTCGCGTGTTTCAATGATTGGGTTGAGGAGCTCCGTTCGACGGGCTACCTGCACAATCATAGTCGCATGTGGTTTGCGAGCGTGTGGATCTTCACCCTCAAGCTCCCGTGGCAACTCGGCGCTCACTTTATGTACCGAAATCTTCTCGATGGAGACCCAGCCTCGAACACCCTTTCGTGGCGGTGGGTAGGTGGATTGCAGACGCCTGGGAAGGTTTACCTAGCGCGAGCTGACAATATCTCAAAGTATTCCGAGGGGCGTTGGAACCCGCGACCGCAAGAGCTTGCTCAAGAGGCGATTCGGGTCGTCGACTCTCCGGCGACTGGGAGGAACGAGGGCGTTCCTATACTACCACGGGTCTCCTCAGGTGATGGCCTCGCACTCGTTGTCTCTGCGGAAGATCTCTCGATCGAGCAGGAGTCAGAGCGCCTGAGCGGTGCAAGGGCGGTTGCTCTACTTTCTCCGTTTGCGGGTGAGCGGAGAGAACCCCGTATCGATGAGTTTCTGGTGGCGGCTATGAGCGATGCAGAAGCGCGGCTCTCTGAGTGGCTTGGACCGCAATGTGTCGTTCGAATTGAGAGTGAATATGAACTGACGGCGTGGATCGACTCACTAGGAAAGATCCCTCTGGCCTTGGTACCGCCACCCGTGGGTTTTGAAACTCCGTGGTTAACTGCTGTCTTGAAGCAGCGGCCAGACACGCGCGCCTTCGTACGGGAGTGGGATGAGCTTCTCTATCCTCTGGCGACGAAGGGATTCTTTCCGTTCTGGGAGAAGGCGCGAGGGATTATCGAGGAACGGTGCGTTGGCTCTTGCTAGGTGGTGCTCGGCCGTGCTCCCCTACCAGTCTTCTTAATCAACCATAGTGGTGCCGAAATCTTGCTCCCGTCTCCCATGCCCGGAGCGGGATGCGAGGCACAGTAAGCTCTCTTGCTGCTAGTAGCTATACTGAGTGTATACTTGAGAGGTTATCCACCCTGCTTTTAAACAAACTACTCTGTAACGAAGCGGTCTTGTTTACATGTGTACTGCGCGGAAAGTTGTTCTTGAAGTTTCGTGTTCGCGGGTCGACCCTGACTTGTTGCTGCAGCTTCTGATATCAAAGCAGGCGTCATTCGAGCCCAGCCACGTGCAAGCTCGACAAGGACCGGGTTTTTCGAAGCGGT
This sequence comes from Bdellovibrionota bacterium, assembly GCA_044351885.1. Lineage (GTDB taxonomy): Bacteria > Bdellovibrionota_C > UBA2361 > UBA2361 > OMII01 > OMII01. Next base: position 7,474 of record JBILEW010000014.1, on the reverse strand, counting down.
TAGATTACAGCACCCGCAATTCCTTGTCGTACAAGCCCGATAAAGACCTACTACCGTATTGTAACGCGCTCAAGGAAACAATAAACGAGCATCTTGACGATCTGGTTCAGCAGCTCCGGCTTCCTCGCTTCAGGGTGGGGAAACACCAGGTGATGTGTGTTGCCTTCGGTCATGGCGCATTCTTTCGCAAGCACCGAGATAATTTCCAGCGCTATACGGGCGACCGCAAAGTATCGTGGGTGTACTACCTGTGCCGAAGGCCTCCCCAATTTTCGGGAGGAGATCTGGTCTTCTATGATGGAGAGCAAGAGATCGGCCGTATCGTGCCTGAGAGCGGGAAACTAGTCGTATTTCGCTCTGACATGCAGCACGAGGTGGAACCGGTAGAGTGCCTCACCGATGATTTTGCCGATTATCGATTCACTATCACGGGGTTCCTACACGCACGAGCCACGTTGATTGGAACTGCCTTGGAGGGGCTGCGGTATGTTATGTTTCCCCTCCGGGGGGTCTATCCGATACGGAAGCTTGGCCGCCTCGTGCGCGGGGTGATTGCGGGCAAATCGGTCGCTTTTTTGTAGGTAGGTGATCTGAGTTGGGCGTGCGACTTTCATGCTCCCGATATAGCCACATGTTCATTACATCAAGTTACCTCTGTATGTACTAGGGCGAGAGGTACTAAAGAGGCGATACAGACGCCTAGTTTCCCCTGCGCCGGAACGGGCGGCGGTGGTTATGCCGGTTTTTCTTTCGACTGCCCTGAGAGCGATCCTTCTTCACCGCCTCGCGCGCCTCGCGGAACTGCGGGGGAAGATTCGACTCAAGCCACTCCGTGTCTACGGCATGGGCGTGAAGGAGCAGTGGCAGGGTGTTCTCGTAGCCCCCCATACGCTCGAGCAACGCTTCGAGGCGTCGAGAGACGTGTTTGAGTTCCAGGTTGAAGGGATACGCCACTACGTACTGGGCATTCTTAACCACGCTTCCCTTGGAGAGGAAACGGATATCACCCTTATGCACGCCCTGGTAGAGCACCACGCCGCCTTTGATCCCACCTATTCTGCGGTAGAGCCATGGGATGTAGGAGCTGCTGACGATCTCGCTCAGCATCTTAATCTCTTCTTGCGAGAGAGTGACTGAATCAGGCGCGTCTTCAAGGCCGAATTCTGCACGCAGCGAACGACGCACGTCAAAAGCCCTGTAGATCTGAGCTTCCGGAATTCCGTATTCTCCCAGCTCGACCTGCGTCATGCCGGCAGCCTTCTGAAGCACCTCGAACTGCGCGAGCATGTCTGAATTCGCCTTGGTCACTCGAAGCTCTCGCCACATGCGACGGCTCCTTGGAACGATACCCTCTGCCTCGACGCTCGCTGCTATGTCGATCGCTCCCAGAAGCACGTTCGGGTGCGCCTCCCGAACCCGCTCGGCCCGCGCAAGAAGCTTTCCAAGGGGAGCATCTACCGGGTAGCTTGCCGCGTCTAACCCGAGGCGCGTTAGGCCCTTGCCACCCTCTGGGCCGACTAGGTCGAGCAAAAACAAGGTATCTCGCGCTTGCTGAAGCTGCTCAGAGGAGGCTCGAAAAATGAAGCTTCGGTTATCAAGCGCGAGGTCTCGGTCGGCTGAGCGATGCCGAAGCATCATCGTCGCGAGGGGTGCGTTCTGTATCTCTGGCGGGATCTGGTCCTGGAGTTTGCGAGGCCCAGCGCCTTTAGTCTTTGACAGGCGTAGTATAGCAGTTCCGTCTTTCTCGAGTCTGCCAATGCGGCCGAGCAGTTGCACAACTTCGGTTCTCGTTATCGGGCGATACGCAAGCGTATCAACGCCGTCGAGCTGTATGAGGCTCTTTACCTCATCGGTGATAATTACAGTGTTGACGTGCGCGGGATAGGTGAGCCCTGTGCCACCTACGTTGGTGGCGATTATCGCCGTTCGCTCCCCAGGCGTAGGCTCGAAGATGCGCTGTTGTTCGTGCAAGGGAAGCTTGGCATGGAATGGGAGGCACGTGATGGTCGGATCCAAGTCAAAAACAGCATCGATGGTCGCCTTTATCTCAGGCTTGCCGGCCACAAACACTATCGGCGTCTCTCCACGGTCGACCGCAGCAACGATATCTTCTTCAAGCGTGTCCAATGCTTCGAGGAGTACGATCTTCTTGTTGCGGCCGCGATTGGCAGCATCGACGATATCTTCCTCCAGGCTCTTCTTCAGCGAGTCTCCCTGTACGGATTGCTCGGCCTCTGTTGGGTCAATCACAGGCACTTCGCCAAGATAGTTGCTGAAGGTCTCCGCATTAATCGTTGCGGACATGACGACGCCCTTGATAGCGCGCCCTGAGGAGATCATCCTACGCAAGCCCAGCAGGATCGGAGAGAGCGAAGCCGGATTTTCGTGAGCCTCATCGATCATGATGATCGAGCCATCAGGGATCTTACGGTGGAGCATCAGTTGCTCGAGGTATCCGTGTGTCAGGTAGACTACATTAGTGATCCCGTCGCTGACGCGGCTTGTCTGGGAATTGAGATAGCCGCACTGCTCTCCGAGAGGTGAGCCTAGCAGCCCCGAAACGTACTGGGCGATCTTAATTGTCTGAATCACCCGTGGTACCGAGCAGTACACAACGGGTTGGCAGCCCTCGGGAAGCACCCCCGATTCGAAGAGCTCCCGCGCGTGCTCCTGAATGGTACGGGGAAGCCATGTGGTCTTCCCTGAGCTCGTTGGAGCCGAGATTACCACCGCGGGGTTACTCCGAAGAGCATCGAGGATGTGATTCTTGTACGGGGCGAGGGTCAGGTGCGAAACATCCTCAGCAGGCTCGATGTCGCGCGGGGGCGTTACCAGCTCTTCCAGATCGGCCGGGCGAAATGTCACATCGGAAATCTGCAGCATCTGGCGCCGAAGTTCCGCGCGGTCCGGGGTCCCGTCCGAAATCTTGGTCGCCAGGAGCATCTCCGTGACAGAGAGCGACAAACGGTCGCTCCCGGCCCCAGCGAGCCCAAACATGGGTAGCTTCGCTACCTCGAATATGGAGGGTATCGGCTTTCGAGCAAATGACCCTTTATGGTGGTGGCCAACGCCGCCTGGGTCAGGGCTTGAAACCACGGGGTTCTTATCCTGAGCAGGGCACTGCTGCAGCATGTGCCGTCGCGTTATCCGTGCACCCGCATTGTACATATTCCCCATGCTAGACACCCTTTAAGCCCAAAGGGCTTCATTGTACGCCGCTTATTGCTGCAACTTACTTAAAGCTACCGATTGATCCATACAGGTTTTAACGGAGGTGGTACGGAGAAACAAGTTGATTGTTGAGTTCAAAGACAAAGAAATGATCGATCCGTGTTCTCGATCTTTTACGATCCAAGCAGGCGCGTCTGATACGATCTATTTCCGACACCTTTGAGGATGGTATAGGGGGACGAGCCTATGATAGTACGCCCCGGAACTAGCTCAGTATAAGCTGCACCTGCGGCGGTAGGAGTTCAGGGTTCTCAGCAGCAAATCGGAGCCGATGGCTACCAGCTAAACCTCTCTCTGCATCAATCTCTACCCACAGCTCGTAGTCTCGACCATCCCTATCACGGCAGGAGGCCAGCCGGCACTTTTTCTATTTCTACTGGTACGGGGTTACTTTGGTGGCCATTTTAAGCAGGTGATCTTAATAAGGCGATGGCTGGCGAGAAGTTTCTGCAGAGTAACCCCGTACCAGTCACGTACTTCTCCTTGATGCGCACACCTTTGGCAATTTCTTGTACTGTCACATTTGCCCGCATCTCTATCCACTGCAGGACAGAGATCTCCCTTTCCGTAAGTCTTCTTTTCTTTATCTCAAATGTATGCGGATCGTTGCCCAATTGGCAGATCAGGTCGATTGTTGCGGTGTGTCCACTGCTTGCAGCTCGGTATGGTTCGGGTCCTGGGGTACTTGTTCTCTCCTGCGATGGTCTAGTGATCTGGCTCATGAATCCAGAGAGCCGCGATGTAATACGACTCGTCGGAGGTAGCTGGCATCCTGTTCGCTCGGCCTCGATCCGAGCTCAGGCCCTGGGGGGCACTCTAGGCGGGCCTCTTATTGGAGCGTTTTTTGCAATCGGCCCAGTTGCTCTTACGAAAATGGTGGTCTCGGCGCTGAAAAATGGTCGCCCTGAAATGGGAAAAGATGCCCTGCCTCATGACCGCCCCAGTACAGGAAGAGGGGATAGGTCTATGAGTTCATTGCAAAACCACCTGGTCCTCTGAACATTGGCTCAACTCGCTAAAGCTCTAGAGTGGCTGCCGATTGAATTCGCCCGGGGCCGATCAGGCCCTAAAGCTCCAGTGATATAATCTTAGTGCCGAATTATTTGGGAGGAGGGGAGGATGGCCTTTCTTCCTCGTCGGGGGGCCGCAGTATATGAATAAGGATCCGAGCCCGCGCTTTTCCCTTGGTACCTTCAGCGAGAAATCGTGGGAGGTAGCGCTGGCATTTGCCGATTCCTTGGGCGAGGCTCCTTCATCGATCCAGGTACTTGTGCGAAACCTTCTCGGTGACGAGCAGGTCGATATCAATACAGATGAGCCTAACAGAGATTCGGTCCAGGTCTTACGTCGATTCCTGAAAAGCCCAGCCTTCAGAGCTCCCTACTTCCAGGCAGTAGAGCTATTTCGTTCAGAGATGATCGGACCTGCTGACGAGCCCTTCATCGATCAGGACTTCATCGATTCCTTCTCATGTCTCGAGCACGCAGCGATCTCGTCATTAATGTTTATGCATCGGTCGGCAGTACGAGGCGCAGACGCAGTTTGCATGATGGAGGCTACCAAACGCCTTCAGAGAGGTCTCAACCTGGGGTGGTTTGTTGGTAACGCGCTCAAAGCCGTCGGACCGGGTGTGGGCATGCTGGTAGGAGGTGTTCGTTGGCTAGGATTGCTTCCGGTCGCCCGACATGACAGCGATGGATTCAAGTTGTATGTTACTGAGTTGGACAGATCATCAGCCGTAGTCCCTGCTCCAGACGTGGAGGAAGAGACCTGGGGATGTAGCTCGGTCCAGATAGGTTTGCTGATGCTCCAGAGGTTTGGTTTTAGCGCGATGCATCTAGTGCCTCTCATGCGAGCACTCACCACCTGCTCACTGAGGCTTCCTTCTGAGCCACTCGAGAGGAGTTGCTATGCTGCCGACGCTTGGATTCGGAACATGATAGACCCCACGTCGCACCCTAGTATTCCGCTACCTCCAACTTTCTATTTGGCAAAGGAAGGGATGGACCAGATTCAGCGTCGGGTTTTCGCTGCATCTAAGCGCGGAGTGGCAAACTGGCTGACAGCATTATCGCAAGATCTCACACCCGAGACAGCGCCCCAGCTGTTCTGTGCGCCGCAAGTGGATGGCGGGCAGACCGTTGACGAAGATCTCTTCGGTGTCGATTACTTGAAAGACCCAGAGCTGTGACAGGATAACTCGTAGTATAGCCGATAATTCGTGGGGTTCTTTGCCGAACTCGTCACCGCTTGTGCTCGACAGACGGAATAGTTACTAGCTCCCAGTATTCGCAAGGGGAGCAAGGAAAAACCTACCACGTAAACGTGCTCGTGCATCGCAACGTAAACGTACCCGGAAAATAGAAAAATCAAGATTTCGGGTTGGTGCACGTTTACGAGCACGATCACGTGGTAATAGCAAATGTGAGCCCACAGGTAAGTTTCGCCTGACTTCCCTACGATCTAGGTATGAATATATAATCCCGGTCGCATGAGCCCATCCCCTGGGGTCAACCCCTCTGAGGTCAACACAGCATTGGTTTGCACCGAGAAGATCGACACGACCGGAATCTGCCCAAGCCCCGACTTGACGAGCTCCGTGAATAAGCCCCATGATCGTCCGATAGATCAGGAGTATGGTCCGCGTCACTAACGGGCCTGCGGCTCATTCAAGAACTGGGGTGTTCCTTTCTTATGTCGTCGTTGGCGGGTTCTGCCTAGGCGCGAAGCTGACTGCTCTGAGACGAGCAGCGCCCGCTCAGCGTATGCAAGCATGAGCTCCTCATCCCCCTGTGCTGCGAACAGCCTACCCATCTGGACCGCACGTTCAAATTGCTGTTTGGTGCGGGAGAGCTCCATCTGTGCGGTCTCGTACTCCCTCGCCTGACGCATAACTATCGCCAAATAGTCTAAGGCGGTTAAGGCAAGCGACGCGAGCGCTTGATTTCTATTCGGTGCGTTGAGTATCTCATTGGGTATCGGATCCCCTTTAGTTCCGAGTACTACAGCCTCTTCAAGCGACTCTTGATTGAAAGGCTTCACGAGAAAACCACGCGCGCCGCACTGGAGAAGCTCGAATACACGATCAATGGTAGGGTCGTATGACGTAGGAATTGCCACGAGGGCCCCGTCTATTTCGAGTACCTTGTGTAGAAATTCCTGGGCGGGCATCAAAGAGAACATGGGTGAATTGCCGCTCGAAAAACTTCTTTAGTCCCGCATAATGGTCGTGCACACCAACGACCTCAATAAACATAGCTCCTTGTCATCGCAGATAAATAGCGTGTCACCCGACGATCTGCTGACGGCGGGTCGGTCGTCTACAACAGTAAGGAGACCGGGTACTCTGCACAGTTAACTGGTACTCTTCCGAGTACGCGCTGCAGTTTCCCTCAGTATGACCTGTACCTAAGGTGGTAGGTCTTCGGGGTCATCGGTACGAAATCGAAGCTGATGGTCTCCACGTAAATTTCTCTCTGAATCAATCTCTGCCCACAGCTCGCAGGGTCGACCATCCCTATCTCGGCAGGAGGCCCGCCGGAGTTCGGCAATATCGAATTGTGGTTGCCTCCAGGGTCAGGGATTAAGACGGCTGCGATACGAGAGGCGCGTAGATCTCCCCCTGATAACACGCGTCCTCTAGTGAGAGCAGGGCGGACAGTACCTCAGCTTTACGTTCTCCGACGCCGCGTGCGAGTTGGAGAGCCTCGTGAGGGGAGGAGTCACGTGCATGCGCGATGATTTTGTCGCGCTTATCGAGGAGCTCCTTCGCGAGATTGTCCGATACTCCTGGGATCAATTCGAGGTCCGACATATCTGCGCAGGCCAGAGGAATCTGGGCGCCGAATGCGAGGAGCGTTTCGGCATCTGCATCTATCTTTGGGCTGAGCCACTCTGCTGGGATGCGCGATGGTTTCTCGAACACGACGGACGCTGCGCGAATAGCGAGGACCAGAACGAGGAGAGTACACAAAATAGTTATTCGAGATGTCATGATAGTCAACTCACTGGGTGTAGGTGAAGGCCTGTCGATGCGGCTTGGAAACGTTGCCTGTACGGTCTCGTCGGTGTGCCGATCGTCTGGTGGTCCTCTACATAATCGGTCGTGTGCGGATTGAGTTGTGTGGCCTACGAGATGGGGGCTAGGAGAGAGAGCAGCGGACGGCGTGGACGCCGTCCCTCCTAAAGTGGCAGGTGGTTAGAAATTAGAGTGCATGCGTATAAAACCCAGGAGGGACGGCGT
>JBILEW010000062.1:0-22712 GCA_044351885.1 Bdellovibrionota bacterium | reverse complement strand
CTCGCCAAGTTCGAATAGAAACAAATCTGCTAGGGGGTCCAGGGGGAACGCCCTGGTCGTCATTCGAATCTTGGCCTCGCCAAGTTCGAATAGAAACAAATCTGCTAGGGGGTCCAGGGGGAACGCCCTGGTCGTCATTCGAATCTTGGCCTCGCCAAGTTCGAATAGAAACAAGACCGCCAAGTTCGAATAGAAACAAATCTGCGCCAGGAGGGAGTCGAACCCCCGACCAAGAGATTAAGAGTCTCCTGCTCTACCAACTGAGCTACTAGCGCACAGGAATGGAACGGTGGCGATTATTACGCCAAACTTTACGCGAGATCAAGCTCTTGGGGCGGAGAAAAGGTTGAGTATGTTATTTGGCTTAGCAGCTTTATTAGCGACCTCACCGTTCCCAGCTAGACGAGCGAAGCCGCGCCCCCTCGCCCACACTGTGGACCTCCTCCCGAGCTGAACTAGCCCGGCATAAAGCCTTGGTATTCAGGCTAAGGTTCTGCTACCGTTAGCCCATGCAATTAAAGGAGATCGTTACGTTTTTTTTCGAGATGGGCCAACTCTCTCGCGTCAAACGCGAGGGCTGGCGATTACTGGGGGTTGAGCACCCTGAGAGCGTAGCTGACCACTCCCTCAGAGCGGCTCAGATCGGATGGGTCTTAGCAAAGCTCGAAGGGTACAAAGATCCGAACGAAGTGGCGACCATGCTGGTCTTTCACGACATCAGCGAATGTCGTGTAGGCGATCTGCACAAGGTCGCAGCCCGCTACGTGATAGCGGACGAGACCAAAGCGGTACGCGATCAACTCTCGCGTCTGGGGCCAGAAGGCGACCAGATCTTCTCACTCTGGCATCAGATAGAGGAGAAGAGCACGCAAGCTGGAATCATCGCCAAGGACGCCGACCTGATCGAGATGGCGGTACGCGCATGCGAATACATGGCTCTCGGGAACAAAGCAGCCTCGGAGTGGTTCGATTCAGCCGCGCTACGGGTGAAAACCGAGAGCGGCAAGAGATTGCTCGAAGCGCTGCGTGATGTGCCGCCGACTGCGTGGTGGGACGGCGTGAAGAAGATCGAGGGATGAATAGCGACCCAGCAGAGCACGCTACCGTTCAGGGCACCGTCGATAGGATTACGTACCGCAATCCTGACAACGGCTACACTGTAATGCAGGTAGTAGTGGACGAGTCCTATGATCGCATAACGGTCGTCGGCACCTCGCCACATGCGGCTGTGGGCTCGCACGTGATGATCAAGGGCCACTTCATCGTTCATCCCAAGTTCGGCAAACAACTCTCCATCGAAAGCATCACCGAAACACCCCCTTCGAGTCCTGAGGGGATCGAACGCTACCTTTCGAGTGGGCTGATCGTCGGAATCGGCAAGAAGACTGCCGAACGCCTAGTGAAGGAGTTGGGCTCCGCTACTTTGGAAGCGATCAAAACCGACCCTGACAAAGTAGCCAAAATCGCTGGTGTCGGGAAAAAGAAGGCCGACCTGTTGCACCAAGCTCTCAATCAACAATCTGAGTTCGATCAGATCTTGCGATTCCTCGTCGAACACCGCATCTCCCCTACCCTCTCGGCCAAAATATACGAACGGTTCAAACACAAGACCGTCGAGATCATTCAGAGCGATCCGTACATCTTGGCGCGCGAGATCCGTGGAATCGGGTTTCACACTGCCGACACGATCGCTTTGAACTTAGGAGTGCTACCGGCATCCCCTCAGCGACTCAAGGCAGGGATCTATTTCGCACTCTCTGCAGCGTCTGACGAGGGACACTGCTACCTCTCCCGCCAATCGCTCTTGGAAAGATCCCGCACGCTCCTCGGGATCGAGAACACCGAGGAGCTCGGGGAACACATAGACGACCTGCTCCAAGAGGGCGTGCTCGTCGCCTTTGATGGCGGCCTCTTCCTACGACACTTTGATCGTGCCGAGGATGCTGTGGCGCGATTTATCGCCGAACGGACCGCGCCCTTTCCCAAGGTGAAGTTATCGCGAGAAGCGATTATCGACGCTCTTGCAGAGGCCGAGATCACCCTCGGAGTAAAACTCTCACCGGAACAACGCATCGCTGTCGAGTCTGCCGCTGCTTTCCCCCTCTCGATCATCACGGGCGGTCCTGGATGCGGTAAAACCACGATCATCAAAGCCTTGACCCTACTCTTTCAGCGTGCGGGATTCTCCTTTGCGCTCGCAGCCCCAACCGGACGAGCAGCGCAGAGGATGTCTCAGGTGTGTGGCTGCCCTGCGAGTACGATCCACCGACTCTTGAAGTACGACCCGATGTCGGGCCATTTCGTGTTCAACGCTCAGAACACCCTCCCCTTCGAGGCGATCATCATCGACGAAGCATCGATGGTCGATATCTTACTGGCACGCGACCTGTTCGCCGCGATTCCAGAGAAGTGCACCGTCATTCTCGTAGGAGACAAGGATCAACTCCCATCTGTCGGCCCTGGTCGCGTTTTCGGCGACCTCGTGGGGTGCAAAGACATCCGCGTGGTTGCCCTCTCGAAACTCTTCAGGCGCGCAACCGAATCAGCCATCAATACCGTCGCCTACATGATCAATATCGGTGAAGTCCCCTCCATCCCGACGCCGGATGGCATCACCAAGTCCGATGCATACTTCATTCAACGCGACGAAGCGGAGGATGCAGGTCGTCTGATTGAAAACTTAGTCGCGGATCAGATCCCAAAGAAATTCGGCTTCTCTGGAGTGGATATCGCAGTCCTCACCCCCTCCAACCGTGGGCCTCTCGGCACAATCGAGCTCAACAAACGGATCCAAGAGCGACTCAACCCACGAGCCTCTCACTCCGAAGGCGATGTACTGGAGGTCGGCGAGATAGAGTTCCGCGTGGGAGACCGCGTATGTCAGCGCGTCAACAACTACAAGATCGATCAGCTCGGCGTATTTAACGGCGACATGGGCACGGTCATGCAGGTGAACACAGAGAGCCGGACGCTCTCTGTGGAGCTGTGGGACGGAAGACTCGTAGAGTATTCCCGGAGCGAAGTCGGACAGCTCTCCCTTGCGTATACCGTGACGGTGCATCGCTCGCAGGGCATGGAGGTACCGTGCGTAGTGCTTGCTCTCGACGATTCGCACTTCACCCTTCTCGAGCGCCAGCTCGTATACACCGGAGTTACACGGGCGAAGAAACTCCTGATCATCGTGGGCTCGAAGAGAGCTCTCTCTATCGCCGCTAAGCGAGCTCAGACTAAGAAACGGTGTACGATGCTACTCGAAAGGATCTCACGCCTCAGCGCTCCTTCGCAGCCTGAGTTGATTCCCTGGTGTGAGTGATCGCACTGCTCATTCGCATATCTTCGAGAGGCCACAAACAAGTGCAGTTTGCTTCGAGGGATACTCCATCGTGCCATCTGAATCTTTCTCGGAATGCACGTGACTTCTACTAAGTTGCTGATCCCCTTCCCAGATATCCTTAAAATCGCGCTCATTTGCCAATTCACTGCTTGGGTGTTGTCTGTATGGGCCAGAAAACCGTTGATTAGGCTCACCACAACACATACCTTTGCGACGGTGCATGCGAGCGCGTATCACGACTCGTAAGGTCGACACTCCGAAAGGTTCGTCAGATGCGCTGAAATGTCGAAGCGATAAAGGCTCTGTAGCGGTGATGAAATTACCTGGACGCTGGATACCTTATTTGGCAGTCGTGATGACCGGTGTGGTGGTTACGCTATCCTGGTTAGGAGCAGCCGAAAGAGAAGATCAGTTTGCACTGAGATCGTTGCAGGCTCTCCATAACAACGAAAGCTCTCTTCTCCCCACTCCCTCTGTCACACCTACTCACCAATCGCAACCTACTCTGACAAACCTCACAAAGTTATCATCAGCCAAAACCACCTCCGAGGCAAAGTCCGCATGGCAAGCATCGCGGGTAGAAATCCTCAATGAGCAAGATAGCGCTCGCGCCGTGAGCGACCTCGTTGCAGCTTTGGCGAGCGGAGAGAATCACGTCCTAAGTACCTCACTGCGGGTTTCTGTGGGCGGAGAACTCTTACTGGCCCCGACTACTCGAGTATACATGCTCGATCTCCTCGCGCAGCTCGACAGCGCACAGGCAGCAGAATACTCCCGCACTATCTTGGAAAACAGCACCGATAGCGACGAGTGGGCGATCGCTATGCGCAATTACGCTTGGGGTGTGGACAACGCTGCCTTTGATCCATTTCTACGACAAAAGGCTTACGAACTTCTGACGAATCAAGCATGGATAGCGCAGCCTACAAGCGGATTTCTCGAAGCGTTTGATTTCGTGCCGTTCACACAGGATCCTACCCTCGTAGCTCCTCTGATGACACTTACCAAACCTGAGCAGCCCGCCAATGTGCGCCGAGCAGCATTCCTGGCCCTGGCTCGGTTGTTCGCTCAGAACACCACGGCTGGCTTGCAGGGCGTGAGCGAGGCAGTAGCGGTCGAGCCTTTCTCGCCAGTGCGAGCTGATGCGATGTCACGGGCGAATTTTACCCGCCCCCAGGATGTTGGCATAGTGCGCAGCTATCTTCTCTCGAACACGGTCGATCCGGCGGAGTTCGCACTCTTTGCTGACACGTTTCCCCAGGGTGGGCAATTCGCAGGACCTGCGCTCGCGACTACCTTTAAGCCAGAGCCGTTCTCGACACTTGCCGAGAGAGATGCACGTGCGCTCTCGATAATCAAAGAGTGGATGGGCGATTCAGCTCTTGAGCCGCGCCGCAGGGAACTCTCACAGATATACGAACGATTGGTACGTTTAACTGACTCAGCAGCAGCGGGAGGATACCTATGAATACGCGTTATCTTTGGCAGCGGATTGTGTTGGCTCTACTCGTAGGGCCCTCGGTAGCTTTGGCACAATATACCTCAAAGCCTATCGATCCCGCCTATTACACGGAAGCGCCGCGCAAGTATGTAGGGCTGGTTGATATGGGTGAATTTCACTGCAGCGGCTCAGTAGTGAAGGATACTCGTATCATGCTGTCGGGAGCTCACTGCGTGTTTCGAGAGGATCGCGCAAACCCGTGGGACAGCTCCCCCAACTGGTTTTTACAATATGCCTCCGCAAACTACCCCGCTGCCGGCACAGGGAAAGCAACCAGGGGTTACTGGTACTATAATAGCTACGCTGATGCCGTCCGCGAGAACTCGATGAACTCGGACTCCGCCTTCAATCTGGACTTCATCGTAGTTTACTCATACGCACCACTCGCGCAGGAAGCGGCCCCGTACTTCCCTGACGGCCACGCTGCGATACTTCAATTACCGTGGAAGCAGACGGTTGGATATCCATCTGCACTCTATAAAACTCCTTCCCCCTATGAGTACTATATGCACGAAAACGGACCGTGGACCGCCCAGTGCGAAGAGCGGGGGAGTTCGTACATCTTGTGTGACGAAGTGAGCGCAGGTGGGGGCAACAGTGGCGGCCCTGTCTTTGCGTGGGATGCCGGCAATTCACTGTATGGCTTCGCAGGGGTCTACGTATCGGGAGCTGAGCGGAGCACTGGAGACGGCGACGACCTGAGTGGCATCAATGCGATGACTAAGGACGAATGGGACTTAGTGGACTCGGCGATCAAATCAGCAGACGAAGAGCTGCCCGATGATGATAATCTCGATGACGGAACGGAGCCCGAGGATCGCCAGCGTTTGGAGGTTTATGGGAATGGATCACTGATCTGGAACAAGAAGAGGTCTGCCAGTCGAGACGACATGACCGATTTCGGATCCGTGATCGGCTCGCGTACGATAACTCGAAATTTTACACTGACAAATTCTGGTACCTCGCTGCTTCGATTTTCTCAGACTAGGCCTGTCTTCCTCTCAGGAAAGGGTTCCCGCCATTTCAAGCTCCGAAGCCGTCTACGACGAGAACTCGCTCCGAACGAGTCACAGAGTCTTAAGATTGCATTTTCATCACGCTCGCGGGGACTGCATCGTGCACTCGTCACCTTACAAAGTGACGATCCACAAGCGCCGACATACCTTTTCGCGATTCAGGGTCGCAGACGTTAGGGAAGTAAACCAAACCCCTCTGCTGATGTTGAGGAACTCTACACCTAGGATACCGAAGCCAGCCCCCCATTTGGATAGGCGGTTGATTTGAGGTATCCTTTCGGGAATGCACCCCGAACCCGGTGAAATCACAGGCAGAGACTCTCAGCAGCAGAGGAGCGCAGGCGCCAGAACAAATGGCGCCGCTGCGGCGAGTGCACCTAACGAGGGCCAATCTCTCTCCCCCCTTATCGCCCCTATACTCGAAAAGAGGGAGCTCTTCTGGCCCAAGCTGGGACCAATTGTCGATTCGCTGCAACGTGCGAACAGCAACTCTACGAGAATAGAGTGCTCGAAGCAGTTAGAGGGTTTTCTGGCCATCCACGAAAATCGAGAGATCGTGTGGGACTTCGTAGCCGGACACGGGATTCCCAAGGGCCTTCGACCACAGGAGCGACTAGAGTTCGCTCGAACCATCCTTCCCTTTGTGTCTCCCGAGGAGAGCCGATCGATTCAGGCGTTGGTCAAGATATCTCAGCAAGCAGTAGAGGCTAAGCATCAAGAGCTGTACAAGATAGTCGGGGAGCGCTGTCTTTCTGTCGAGCTGGACAGTACTGTTATGAGGGAGCTAGCAGGTGCGTTCGCAAGCTACGAAACTCACAACATCGAACGAGAAGAATGTCTCGCTCCGTGGGATAAGCTCTTTGTCGAAAAGGGCGACGGCAATGTATTTCGAGCCTGTGCCGCCGCGATCCAAAGCCGCGTCGAGAGTAATGAATTCTCCTCCTTCGACCACCTCGTGGCAGTTCTGTGTCGCGCTCACCAAAGCGAGTCTAAGGTCGTTTTGCAAGAGTTGGTCGACAGGCAGCTTAAATCGGACCCGTCGATCGGGCGACAACTAAGAGGTGTTGCTAAAGCAACATTTCAGGAGCTGTTCGAAAACATACGCCCATCGATGGTACTGCGACGAGCACTGCTCGCCGCGCCCGTTGCGTTTCTCATCGAAGCCGTCTCTAACAGCACCTTAGTGCCCCAATTAAACGAAGTGTTCGCGCATTCTCTCGGCATCGCCACGGCTTGGACAGTAGCGGCGGCATACGTTAAGTCGCGAAGACGGGTCGACATGCTCATCAAGGAGACAGATTCCGAGAGGCTCGCCACTCAAAAAGAGAATACGTATCTGGAGAGTGAGGCATTCCTTCATCTTGCAGAGAAGGTGTACAAACGCCTTGTGGATAACCAAGCGCAATCCCCTGAGATCCGACCACTTCTAACCGCTATGGAGTCGAACCCCCTCTTCAACGATGAAATACCCCGCTGGTGCGCACCAACAACGGTGAGAACCTCACCCTGACAAAGGGGAGCGAACCTATCCCGCATCGCAAGACGGGTCAAATGATAAAATGGCTCATCGCGTCATCGAGTGGGTGACAACGCAAGCTCTTGTTTTAACCTACGAATCGCGCCTTTGCACGTGAACGTGATCGTGCACCTAAACGTCGGCATACCACCGAGTGCTACCCACTCGATTCCGCGAAGACCCGATAAAATTAAGGGACATCGGCCCTCACATTCCGAAATGGGTACTAACGGATACATCCCTCTGACGGTCCATCACCTTCAGAGTCGCTGATGAATTCGTTGTCTCTCCACGTGTTGGCGCACGCGGAATCGCCACCGTCAATCCCCACGGAATCGAGGGCTCTGTCGTCGATTGACACGATATTGTTGCGGATCGTGTTACGCTCGGATCCTGACTTGAGCCCGATGCCAGATACATATCCCACAACCACATTGGACTTCACGATATTCGCATCGCCGTCAATTTGTAGAGACGGAAGATTCGGTCGGGTTGAGTCTCCTACGATTAGATTTCTCGAGATAGTACTTTTCCGTCCTGCATATCGGAGTGCTCCGAGTGTTTCATAGCCTCCGGCGACTCTGAAGATATTATCAGAGATGGTCAGTCGGTCACCTGCGATGAAGGCGCTACTATTGAGGCCGAAGCATGAGACGTGTGAAATCTTACTCGATTTCCCCGAGAACCTGAATGCAGTCACATCGAATCGCGGATCAATGCAGAAAACTCTATTGATTTTTACACGGTCGACATTTACGACCTCGACGTTTGAGGTCTGCTCACCCTCCGAGAAGATCTGCAAATTACTGAGGGTGTGATGACCACCGTTTCTGACAAGCAATCCGACAGTTACACCACGAATCTTTCCGTTCGTAATCGTGACCCCGCGCCGACCAATTACCTCAGCTCCGGCTTCGTCGGGCTGCTGAAGAACCGAATAGCCGTTGAGGTTCACCTTGATGTTGTTGGCACCGATTCGCAACGGCGCAAGGCAATCACCGTTCAATTTGATGCTTTTAGTCACCGTACCGCAGGGTGGGGGTGTGATTTCGTTCCCAGCACTAGCTCCATTACTCTGCCCAACAGCCAACGGAGGCACAGCGAGCACAATTAGGAAGACGCCCAATCTCAGGAACGATTTGCACATCATCATGTCTACGGCCTCCTGGAGAGATGCGGATAAAAGTGCACGCACCGTCGCACGCCCCTATCTCTCTGAACATGATTAGCATCACTTGTGGACTTGGAGGTGTTTTATGGTTGAACAAGGGCTCGAATCACTCGATCACTCTCTTCAAGCGCCGTCTTGGTAAACGCACCGAATGATTCTCTGATGGCCTCGAACTCTGCAATGAAGCCCTGCGTATCGTGCTGCTTGATCAAAGAGCCGAGCAGCACAGACGATCTAGCTAACTCTTCGAGAACCTCTACCACATACGGGTTGTACATCTGGATTTCAGCATAGAGTCGCGGATCCTGTGCGATGATTCGACCGATCATATCGAGACGCAGTCGATAGACTGGACTTGCTATCGGGAGGCTTGCTTCGGGACTGAATCCCAGCGACCGCATGCAGTGTGCGGCCGCTATCGCCTGGAAATGGGTCAGTCCCTGAATTACCGCCATCATTCGATCGTGATCCTCGAACTCCATCTCGACAAGCTTCAAATCCTCGCTTTTGAGCACTTCCTCCACGTACGCTGATAGCTCCCCTCCTCTCAATCGACACACCACACAGCTCTGACCCTTATGGCTGCTTACTATCGGGGAGAACATCGGGTGAAGAGACAAAACCTCACTCGGGATAGCGCGCAGCGTTTCGACGAATGGAGATTTAACAGACGTGAGATCGATAACGATCTGATCGGAAGTAGCAGCTGCTGCCACCTCTTCAAGTACAGCTTGCGTAGCACCGATCGGTACGGCAACCACGACGATCGCGCTCGCTCGCACCAGGTCCACATTGGAGAGATCTGTATCTTTGTCTGAAACGATCACGGCATGACCATGCCGCTCGAAAAGCCGAACACACCACTGACCGAAGGCACCCCGACCACCGATCACCCCCACATTCTTTCGTTCGCTGTTTGAATTTGTCATTTGGAGCCCTCGAGACCACCCGAACCTGATCGCTACGCGCGCCGGAAGCGGGCCAACGTATTATAAAACAGCATTAATACTCCACTGGAACATGGTAAATTCACCCAAAAATAGAGTATTGTGGCACCTTATGGCGGCCAACGGCGATTCCCATCTGTCGATCCTTTTTGAAGTAGCATGGGAGGTGTGTAACCAGATAGGTGGTATCTACACCGTCATGAAGACCAAGGCTCAAACCATGGTCGACCGTTGGGGCAAGAACTACATACTCATCGGCCCCTACAATCACCACACCAGCGCTCTAGAGTTCGAACACTGCGAGGCTCCCCCGGAGATCAGAGAGGCGCTCGAGTTAGCAGCCGCTGCAGGCGTGGTGTGTCATTACGGACATTGGCTTATCGAGGGCCATCCTCAGGTAATTCTCGTCGATTATAGCGCACGCATGAGTCGCCTCGGGGAGGACAAGTATTTCCTGTGGCAGGACAATGGAATCTCTCTGGATGGAGCTGATGGAGAGGTAGACGCCGTGGTCGCTTTCGGATGCGCAGTCACGGAGCTCTTTCGAGCTCTCTCGAAGACCTTGCCCTCGCGTCGGATAGTGGCTCACTTCCACGAGTGGATGGCCGGTATTCCCCTACCCCGAATCCGTCACCTCAATCTCCCTATCGCCACGGTGTTTACGACGCACGCAACCCTCTTGGGTCGCTACGTCGCCTCGAACGATCCGAACTTCTATTCTAATCTGCCTTGGATCAACGCTGATGAGGCAGCTCGTCATTATATGATTTGGCCGAAGTACGCGATCGAACGTGCGTCAGCCCACTCTGCCCATATCTTCACCACTGTAAGCGAAGTAACAGCTCGCGAAGCCGAGCACCTGTTGGGACGAAAACCGGAATTCGTGCTCCCGAACGGACTGAACGCACATCGCTTCACAGCACTCCACGAGTTCCAAAACCTGCACCTCAAATACAAGGAACGGATTCACGAGTTCGTGATGGGACACTTCTTCCCGAGCTACTCGTTCGATCTCGATCGCACTCTGTATTTCTTCACGAGTGGTAGGTACGAGTACCTCAACAAAGGAATGGACCTCTTTATCGAAGCGCTTCATTCCCTCAATCAACGCCTGAAGACGCTGGCAAAACCTCCTACCGTGGTTGCCTTCATCGTCACTCGTGGCAACACTAAGAACCTCAACGTCACCTCGCTTCAAAACCATCTGCGCTTCGAGGATCTCAAAGCTACCTGCCGCGAGATGGAGAGCACCCTGAGTCAACGCATCCTCGACGCAGTGGCCCGTGGTCGCATGCCGGCCTACGAAGACCTTTTGACCGATGAATTCCAGGTGCGGCTCAAGCGTGCGATTTTGAACCGCAAATCTGGACAGTGGCCCCCTGTAGTCACTCACGACATGTGGGATGATGCTGCAGACCCTGTATTGAATCACCTGCGCCACAGAAATCTGATCAATGCCCCAGGAGATCCGGTCAAGGTTGTTTTTCACCCTGACTTCGTGACCCTCACAAGCCTCTTCAGTTTGGACTACGAACAGTTCGTTCGAGGGTGTCACATGGGGATATTCCCGAGCTACTACGAGCCGTGGGGCTACACCCCGCTCGAGTGCTTGGCACTGGGACTCCCGACCGTAACTACAGACCTCAGTGGATTCGGCGCTTACGTCGAGAAGCATGTTCCGGATGCACTACAGAACGGAACGTTGGTTCTCAACAGATCGAAGCTCTCCTCCGAAGGGTGCATCGATCAGCTCGCGGCCTTCCTCTTCAAATTCTGCGAGCTCAGTCGTCGTGAGCGTATCGCTCTCCGGAATCGTGCTGAGCGTTTGACAGAGAGATTTACCTGGGACGTCATGGCTGCGCACTATCACCGCGCCCATGCTGAGGCCCTCAAGGTACTCATGGCTCCCGAGGAGCGCATTCCTGCGCACGCTGCAGGCAAATTGGAGCACGCTCGCGCAAATGGGGCGGCCAAGGTCGCGGCGAGCCCAAATGGTGAGACTCAATCAGTCGACGGCGCCATCCCGGAACACGTGCACCAGCCGGGTCGCAACGGTTCTGAGATTCGAACTTCCTAATCTGCTGGTAGCTTGGGCGATTCGGGTAGCGGACGGCGGGGACGCCGTCCCTCCTGAATTGTTGCGCGGGCTCGATGCAATGGACGGCGGGGACGCCGTCCCTCCTGAATTGTTGCGCGGGCTCAATTCAATGGACGGCGGGGACGCCGTCCCTCCTGAATTGTTGCGTGGGCTCAATGCAATGGACGGCGGGGACGCCGTCCCTCCTGACCCATGGTGCGGACTCGATGGGAAAGGCGGGTTGGGTTTGCTTTACTCCTTTGTTCACGCGAAAATGTCCCCATGAACACCCCAGAGATCCTCGCCCCCGTCGGGGATTGGAATATGCTCCGAGCTGCCGTACACAACGGCGCTGATGCCGTATACCTCGGCATGCCTGGCTTCAATGCACGGGGACGCGCACCTACCCTGGAGCTCGACGAACTGCGGGCCATGATCGAGTATGCCCATCTGTACGGGGTTAAGGTTTTTCTGGCATTCAATATCCTGATCTTCGAACGGGAGCTCACTGAAGTAGTGCGCGCCCTCGAGGATGTTCTCCCCTTAAGACCCGATGCCTTTATCGTGCAGGATATCGGGCTCGCAAAGCTGATCCGCTTCATGGCTCCACAGCAGGTGGTGCATGCCTCGACTCAGATGACCGTTACCAACAGCGAAGCCATCACGCTCACCGAGGATCTCGGCATGGCGCGCTACGTTCTCGGACGCGAGGTTTCGATCGCCGAGATGCAGCGCATCCGAAAAGAGACCTCCAAGGAGCTTGAGGTATTCGTTCACGGAGCGCTGTGCGTCTCTTATTCGGGGCAATGCCTGACCTCCGAGAGTCTCGGTGGACGCTCTGCTAATCGGGGCCAGTGCGCTCAATCGTGTCGGCTTGGGTACGATCTCGTGGTCGATGGCGAGCAGAGGGACATGGGCGCGAGGCGTCACCTCGTTTCTCCTCAAGATCTGTGTGGACTCGAGAATGTTCCCTCTCTGGTCGATCTCGGTATCGAATCGTTCAAGATAGAGGGACGCCTCAAATCGCCTGAATACGTAGCCAGTACCACTCGTGCCTACAAAGAGCGGAGTCTAGCTCGCTCCAGTGCTACGAGCGCTGTGGAACACGAGAAAGTGCTCGCACGCATATACTCTCGCGGCTTTTTCAACGGGTGGTTCGATGGTGTCAATCATCAGCGTCTAGTACCGGCCCATATCAGCAGCCACCACGGTCTCTTCATCGGCTCTCTGCATGCTATCGAACACGGCGCAGTCGTAATCGAGACCACCGAGCAGCTCCTTCCGGGCGACGGACTCGTTTTCAGAGACCCCGAGCACGGAACGGAGTGCGGCGCTCCTATATTTCAGGTCAAGCAGCGCGGTGGATACTGCCAGGTATCCTTCAGTCGCGACTTCTCTCTTGCCGGACTGACGCTGGGAAGTGAGATTTACGTCAACTCGTCCCCGCATCTCGAAGCCGAATATCGGCGGAGCTTCAACGACAAGAACGCATTGAAGCGGATCCCAATATCGCTGCGCGTCACGGGCTCGGTCGGAAACTCGCTGCAAGTGACAGCCAGTGATCCTGATGGACACGTTGTCGCCGTGAACTCTGATGCAACTCTCGAGGAGGCTCGTCGCGCTGCGCTGACGGTCGATTCTGCGAGGGCAGAGCTCGGGGCCCTAAGTGGAACTGTTTTTACCCTGGAGGCTATGGACTTCGACGTCGATGGCGAGTGCTTCATTCATACCAGGGAGCTCAAGACTGTTAGAAGAGGGATCTGTGAGGCACTCACGGCAGCCCGGCTCAGTCGCCCGACGATTGATATCAGGGATTACGAGGAAGTTGATTCCTGGATTAAGAGTCACCGCGCAACACCCCCTGCAGCGAGAACCTCTGCGGTGCTAAACCTCCTAATCCGCAACATCGAACAGCTCGATCTGCTCGAGACGTTACCACTCGGCACGGTGTACCTCGATTTCGAATTCGGAAAGGAGTACCACCTTGCATCAGAACGAGTACGAGCATTGGGCTACAAGGTCGGCATCGCCACCACCAGGATCTTGAAACCTGGAGAGTTGGCGCACCTCAAAGTTATCGAAAGAATTCAGCCGGACGAGGTTCTGGTTCGAAACCTCGGCGCACTGGAATATCTGCGTAACAGCGGGCTGAAACTCGTAGGCGACTTTAGCCTCAATATCTCCAACTCCGTGTCGGCCGAATGGTTTCGCTCGAAGGGGCTCTCTCGATTATGCCCGAGCTACGACTTGAACGGCGAGCAGCTTCTTGAGCTCATCTCGGCAGCTGGTGGTGAGGATTTTGAGGTGACGGTACACCACTACATCCCTGCTTTTCATATGGAGCACTGCGTGTTTGCAGCCTTCTTGAGCAAGGGATCGAGCTATCGCGACTGTGGCCGTCCGTGCGAAAAACACCGAGTCGAGCTGCGAGACCCCAAAGGGGCCCTCCATCCGCTCAAAGCTGATGCCGAGTGCCGCAATACGATGTTCAACGGCGTTCCTCAGTCTGCTCTAAAACTTATCCCTGACCTGCGAGAGCGTGGCATCAATCATTTCCGCATCGAAGGGCTCTTCGAAGATAGCGAAACCCTCCGAGCGAAGGTCGAGGCATATGCCGGTATCTTACGGGGCGAGGCTCAACCCGAGGAGGTACTTCGCTCGCTTGGGCTCGTAGAGCGTTACGGCGTGACTGATGGTCAGCTCTACAACATCCGAGCGTACCAAGATCGCAAGAAGTCCTTCGCTTCCCTGCAATCCCTCGAGGCGGGCGCTGATCCAGGGCTGCTAAGGATCCAAGCGGGGCGTGTAACCGTCGATTAGAACCGGCTCTTCCGACGTATAGATCCTCGCACTTTTCATTTGCATACCCGGACGGCGGGGACGCCGCCCCTCCTGGTGGGTCCCGTGACGCTAATCGCCCGGACGACGGGGAAGCCATCCCCCCTGGGGAACCCGTGACGCCAATCGATCGGACGGCACCTCCGACGCGCCTTGCAATCGCTATCCTCCCTACGTTGCAAACGTATATGCGCCCGAATTCGTCACGCAACACTGGTCCTTTTGTATCAGCAAGGCCGAGGCTATGATGGACCTCGATCTGTTTGGCAGGAGCCTTTATGAAAAACATCGTCACCCTTCTCTGCGCGCTCATCGTGGTTATGACTACCGCTCACGCCGCTCCACTTACGGACGGAAGCCTTGGTATTCAAGCCTCTGGACAGTGCTTGAAAAAGGTCTCCCAGGATCGCGGCGCCATAGTCGTTACCACCTCTATCGTGGCGAGCACTCCAAAGGACGCCTCGGAGCGTGCAACCAAGGCGCATGAGCGTGTCCGATCGGCGATTGCGAACCTCAAGCTACAGGATTCACAAACCGAGACGATCAACTATTCAATCAACGAGGAATGCAGCTACGAAAACAATAGACGCAACTGTCGCGGCTTTCGAGCAACGTACGCCTCGCGCTTCGAAACCTCGGAGATTGCTCGCATCGGCGAAGCGATCGGCGCAGCTGCGCAAAGTTCGTCAGAAGAGGTGTCCCAACTGCAAACGTTTGTATCGCCCACCCGATTGAAGGCGGAACGTGAATCGTGCCTCGAGGTAGCTAGTCAGGATGCAGCCGCAAAGGCTCTCAAACTCGCTCGAGGCGCAGGTGTAAAGCTCGGTCGGCTCACGGCGCTCGCCGAACAGCCTGAAGCGGGCAATGTCTCGCCATATATGCCACGTGTTGCGTACGCTATGGAGGCGTCCTCCGATGCAGAGATGGCGACCCCGGCTATCGAATCGAAGCCTGTCGATCTCGAGGTCTCGGTACGGGCGACCTATGCCATCGAATAGAGGTGTGTAGTGACGGTGCACAGTGTGTACCTATGCGCGTCACTGCACCATAGCGGAAAGGGCTCTCCGTAAAGGAGCAATGTGGAACTTCCGCTCGACAACCAGACCGTAGCAGAGATACTGCAAGAGACCGGCGATCTGTTGGAGCAACAAGGTGCAAATCCATTCCGAGTACGAGCGTATCGAAACGCCGCAGATGTTGTGTTGCGGCTCTCCATACCGCTGAGTGTGCTTGTCGATAGAGGCGAGCAAGAAGCTCTCACGGAGCTACCGGGTATAGGCGAGTCTCTGGCTTCCTCTGTGACCAAGCTCGTTAAAACAGGCCGACTTGCTCTGCTCGAACGGTTACGAGCAGAGGCCGCGCCTGAAAGCGTGTTGGCAACGATCGGTGGAATCGGCCCTGTCCTTGCACACCGTCTGAAGAACGAGCTTGGTGTGGCTACCTTACCCGAACTCGACCGCGCACTCTCGAGCGGTAAACTGTCAAAGCTACACGGCTTCGGCGAGAAGCGAATCAAAATGATTCGAGAGAGCCTCTCGGGAAGGTTACATCGCGAGGAGACTCCCGAACGTGCTGACGGGGAACCCCCTGCACGCCCATTCAGAGTTCCAAATGAGCCTCCCGTTTCGGTGTTACTGGATATCGATCGCGAGTATAGGGAGCGCGTGCGCAGAAACGAACTCCCACGCATAACTCCCAAGCGTTTCAACCCAACCAGAGAGGCGTGGCTACCGATTCTGCATACGGAGCGCGACAATCAGCACTTTACGGCCCTCTTCTCCAATACAGCGCGCGCACATGAGCTGGGGGTGACCCGAGACTGGGTAGTCGTTTACAGAGACGAGCGTGACGGAAATGGCCAGTGGACGACTATTACCTCTCAGTACGGCGCCCTGCGAGGTCGCCGTATCATTCGTGGGCGCGAGCGAGAGTGCAGGGAGCACCACTTAGGTCTGGATCATGGTCGTGCAGCATAAAACCTGCGCACTAAACCCGCTTTCCGGCTCTCGAAGTACCAATATCGAAAATATCGCCTTCTCCCAATCCAAGAACATTTTCGACGTAATCCTTGAATTTGCCTTTTCCATTAATTTCAATCTGACGAACACGCTCACGAGAGACACAGAGCCTCTTTTTGCACTCTTCCAAGGTCATGTGTTGGATAAATCGCCACTCAATAACATCTCGTTCCCGAGGTGTCAGAGGGGCTTCTCTGAGTACCTGGTGGACCAGATCTTTGGCCTCTTGGCGCGCGACTGACACCTCTACCCCGTCATCCCGTGAAGGTATGAGAGCTCCAAGACCTGGGGCACTCTCGTCATTTGTGGCTGACTCGTCGAGTGATAGCATTGGAGCAGAGGCACAGTAGGCCTTCCTAAGATTCTGCTGAAGCGGCGTTCCAACCTCGAGGGAATTGAGCTCTGTTGATGATGGATTGTCTCTCCGAAGCGCGTTCTGGGCCGTCACCATGTGCGCCGGAACGTGAATAAGGGCCCGGTTCTTGAGGATCTCGCGACGCACTCCCTGCTTTATCCACGGTGTGGCTATCGTGGAAAATTTGCATTTCCGCTTCCAATCGAATTTCTCGACTGCCCTCAAAAGACCTTCGTTACCACCACTGACAAGGATCATGAAGGCGTGACCATCGCCTTGGTGCGCGTGGTAGAATTCCTTCACTATGCTCCCTACCAGCAAAAAGTTGGAGTTCGTCAACTCATCCATCGAGGCCTTCATGCTTTTGAACGCATCGAGGCACCGCTCGTGTCGAGAGGCAAGGCTGCGCCGTGACTCACGCCACCGTATCAAGTCACCAATCAATGCCCTTCTGCTTTCAGCTTGCAGTAACGGGTCCGTTCTCTGCGCTACCCCCTCGTCATTTTTCTTGTTCTGAGCGCTCCGTTCGATAATCTCTTCTGCCGATTCTGCGAAGCGTTTGTGGATCCTTAGCAGGATCTCAAAGCGTATTTTACACTGGCCCAGAAGCGTGGCGATCTTTTCTTTGTTCCGACCAAGCTGCTTCCATGCTGCTTCACGCTCAGTGCTAGGCAGCCTCTTCGATAGCGCGATTTTATACAGCTCTGCGTTTTTAGCCAAAAGGGGATGGAGGGTCTTGAGATTGAATTTGATGATACTCCGACGCGCCTCCATGCGCGCCTTGAGATCCTTTTGCTTGCCAGGTATCGGAACGCAGAAGCGGTCTATCCGCTTATTGGTATCAATGTATCTCTGCAGAAAGTTAACCGTGTATGTGGCGACGGCGTCTCCGCTGAAGAGCGCTCTCTCCCATGCCTTACGGTGCTCGGCTATAGCCTGCCCGATTCGCTTTTCGTCTTCTGCTGTGAGCCGTGGGTAGCTTCCCGCCATTGCGAAAAATTGCCCGACCTGGTCAAGGTCTTGGTCTTCCTGCCCTGCTCCAGTCCCAGCCGACACCCCATCTGCTCGCACATTCCCTGCATCGCGCGATACAAGAGCCTCACGCATTTTGCGAAGTCGCGGCATATCGAGGGACTCGGGTACCGTGCAGGACGGAGTCCTTTCCGCCCCCTTACTCAACCCGGCTCTCTCGGGCTTTCCGTTATCAACACCTCTAGCTCTCATTGACCAAACCCCGATGCGCGACCCACAGCGCTACTCTAGGCACAGTAGACCAGCGAGAATATCACGGTGCTGTGAGCTAATCTCGCGCCTCTTGAAATTTTGCAACTTGATAGAAGCCCAAGCATTTCAGGGATTTGGTAAAGCCGGAGATGACACGTCCGGAAGGCTCTCAAACGACCCAAAACAAACTCCCACGAGTCCCTCATCGAGGGCTAGAGAGCAGAGCTACGTCCTTTCATCGCACGGCCGTATATCCGCCGGGGACTCCCCCCTTGCAGTACACGACCTGATACAGTTGCACCATGCGTGCTCGGAACAAGGCCTCGCAGCCTTTTAGGTAGTACTCCCACATCCTTCGAAACTCGGTGCCATACTTGGGCTCTAGGGTGGACCAATTTGCATCGAAATTTCTCATCCATGCTTCGAGAGTTTTGGCGTAGTCCGCCGAGAAGTTGTGAAGGTCCTCGATGATCAACCCCTGCTCGATCGGAGCAACTATCTCGGCGTGATTGGGCAGATAGCCATTTGGAAAGATCCTCTTCCGCAACCACAAGATGTACTGGTCAAGCGGAACCGCTGAGGTTTTCGTGAAGGTTGTGGCAGTGATCGCTTGTAGAAGAAAGAGACCCTTGTCACGCAGGCACCGCTTGATCATTCCAAAGTACACGGGAAGATTCTTTCGCCCCACAGCTTCTATCATCTCTATCGATACGACCCGATCAAAGGAGCCGGTATACTTCTGGTAGTCCTCCAACACGATCTCCACATCGAGGCCCTTACAGCGCTCGCGCGCGAGAGCCGCTTGCTCTTTCGAGATCGTCAAACCTACCACCGAGACTCCATACTTCTGAGCAGCATAAGCCGCGAAGTTACCCCATCCACATCCGATATCGAGCACACGCATCCCAGGCTCAAGTTTGAGCTTACGGCAGATGAGGTCTATCTTTGCGACCTGAGCTTCATCGAGGTTCTTAGCCTGGTTCCAATACCCACAGGTATAGGTCATCGTTGTGGCATCGAGCATCGCCGTGAAAAGATCGTTCCCTAGATCGTAGTGTCGCTCTCCTACTTCGAACGCCCCCCGTCCGATCTGCGAGTTGGTAACCATATCCTGGAGGATATACGCGATAACCCGGGGGCTAATCTTTCGGAACTGCACCGGCAACTCCGGATCCTCTGTCACAAGGCGATACATCAATCCTGTGAGGTTGTCGCTTGTCCACTCTCCTCGCATGTAGGCTTCCCCGAGTGCGAAAAGCCCCCCTTTCTTGAGGATAGCTAGTACCTTGGGAGGAACATCTACCTTTGATTCCAGATTGTTAGCTGATTCCAGGTCAACCGGTCGGGCGGATTGCATAGCTTACTCCACGAATAGAGTGGAAGTGTCCCATTTTCCCGGGTGTAATCTCAAGAGCCGAGGGCTAAAAACCGACATTGCGCCGTCGCCTACTCTTTCCCCTGAAAATGAGTAGAATACCGTCGTTCGCGGGCGGCTCCGTAGACTCTCTGGTTGGGTCCTCGTGCGCGTCATATCACATGCTTACATCTGTTAGGATTTCTCATGCAGGACACTAGATCCTCATCTTCGGAAAGCACGGAAAAACCGTCGGCTGGATTTTCTATCACGGTACGGTTGAAACTCG
Organism: Bdellovibrionota bacterium; assembly: GCA_044351885.1. GTDB lineage: Bacteria > Bdellovibrionota_C > UBA2361 > UBA2361 > OMII01 > OMII01. The sequence continues at coordinate 3,072 of JBILEW010000062.1, read as the reverse complement.
AAAATCGGCCGGGGAGCTTCGCACGGATCGCTCAGTTGAGCGCAGAGTCTCGCGCTTCGTTGGCCGAGGTTATTCTCATATCGAGTGACTTCGATTTCAACGTGAGGGACGTGACTATCAATTGTCGTAACGAACACCACAGCCGCGACTTACTCCGGCAGATCGAGGCTCTCCCTGGTGTCGTCATCGAGCGCTGGCAAGACGATACCTTTGCGATGCATGCTGGAGGCAAGCTTAATGTCGTGCCAAAACACATCCTGAGCACAACTGACGAGCTGTCCCGCGCCTATACCCCTGGCGTTGCGCGCGTCTGCACAGCTATCCACCGGAATCCGGAAGATGCCTACCCGTACACCATCAAATCAAACACAGTAGCGGTGATATCCGACGGAAGTGCCGTGCTAGGACTCGGCAACATCGGTCCCCGCGCTGCCCTTCCTGTTATGGAGGGAAAAGCGGTTCTCTTCCGCCAGTTCGCCGGAATAAACGCATTTCCGATCTGTCTCGATACACAAAACACCGAGGAGATCATCGCAACGATCAAGAACATCGCGCCTGTGTTCGGAGGGATTAACCTCGAAGATATCTCAGCACCGCGCTGCTTCGAGATCGAAGAGCGTCTGAGCCAGGAGCTCGACATCCCGGTCTTTCACGACGATCAACACGGAACAGCCGTTGTGGTCGTAGCCGGTTTGATGAATGCGCTCAAGCTTGTCGGCAAGCGCATGGACCAGATCACAGTAGTGGTCAACGGCTTCGGAGCGGGTGGCGTGGCATGCACACGACTGATGCTCGATGCTGGCGTGAAGAACATAATTCCCTGTGATACCGCCGGCACCGTCTACCGTGGCCGCACGGAAAATATGAACGGAGTAAAGACTCAGTTGAGCCAGATTACAAATCTGGAGAACGTCAAAGGAACCGTAGCAGACGCGCTACGAGGGGCAGACCTGTTCGTCGGAGTATCGCAACCGGGCGCCATAACCCCAGCCATGGTCAAAACTATGGCGAAGGATCCGATCGTGTTCGCACTTGCCAATCCGATCCCCGAAATTATGCCCACGGAGATCCAAGGGATCGCGCGCATCATAGCTACCGGCCGTTCCGACTACGCGAACCAGGTAAACAACGTACTCTGCTTCCCTGGTATCTTCAAAGGCGCACTCGAGTGCCGGGCTCGCAGGATCACCACCGCGATGAAGCTCGCAGCAGCAGAGGCGATCGCGAATGAGGTGCCGGAGAAGGAACTGCGAGAGACGTACATCATTCCGGGTATCTTCAAGAGTGATGTCGCTACCAAGGTTGCAGAAAGGGTGAAGGCGGCGGTGTAATGACCGAATCGCTCGTGGTCTCTATGCACAGCGGACGGCGGAGACGCCGTCCCTCCTGAGATAGCCCCTCAGAAGTTACTAGCGGCTTCACCACAATTCATTCCATGTTGGCCGGAATTAAGGCGCAACATCTAAGCACATCATTACAAAGAGGCCCGCATCTCTTAGAAGCCTCTATGGAAAAGTAGAAGAAGCGTGCTACTTTTCACGCGTCGCGCGAGCGAGCTCAGCGACGGTTTATCTCAATTTGATCGGTTTTAGCAGCAGACCAGGTTCTGCAGGGTTTTGATGAAAGCACCACTACTCACGCTTCTTAGCGCAATTCTATTCACTCCATCGCTCGTATGGGCCTGCCATCCCGTACTCAAATGCGTTGAACCTGCCGAGAACGGGTATAGGGCGTATTTTGGATTCGAGGGAGGTGAGGATTACCTTCGCATCGGCTCGAACAATAAATTTATTGGAGGAATTGGTTGTACTTCGAGCGGTAAAGATTGCGGCCAAGGCACTCAGTTCAGAAACAACGGGCCATTTGAGGCAGATCTATTCGGACCTGGTTCCCTCGCTGCTGGGAAAAGTAGACTTGTTGTTCAGTTCGCGACTAGCGTCACATGGACGTTGAGTGGGGACTCCGTTACCGCTACTGCTCGTTCAAAGCCCTGCACTACCGCCACGCGCACTCCCACTGCAACAGCTACTAAAACACCCACAAACACGGCGACGTCAGCGAGCACAGCCCCAATACCTCCCACTGATACCGTTGTAATACCAACCGCGACCCTCATCCCCACCAATACCGCAACTCCAACCAATACGGCGACCGCAACCGACACAGCAACTCCTACCAGTACATCCATACCTACTGACACGACTCCTCCCACTCCAACGCACGTGCAACCGCCTACGCCATCGGTAACACCGACGCCAACAACTCCTCCAAGCGAGCTGACTCCTACGCCGCCTACGCCGATACCAACACCTACGGTGTCGGCTCTCATGACACCTACGCCAGCTACAGATATTCGGACATACGACTGTGCGGGTGTCCTGGGTGGAAAAGCTGAGGTCGATTGCTGCGGTGTCTGTGGCGGCGATGGCACAAGCTGCCCCGAGCTATGCGCAGAGATCAACTACAGGCCCGTCAAACGCAAAATTCGTCGGGGGGTGAAACGACTAACGAGCGCTATCCTCAAACGCATCACTCAGGAATCACAATGCTCGAAAGGAGGTCGTACTTTGACCGCACGAAGGATCGAAACTCTTTCTCTACGACGAGAGATCAGCTCCCTTCTCGAAGGCATTGAAGACTCGATTAAGGTTTGTAAGACATCATTTTGCAAAAAGACTTCACTAACGGAACTTCGAACGGAGATCACGACAAAGGTGAAGTCCCTCGTGCGAATCGACACGATCTCGCAACGCATGGCAATCAAGGCATGTTGCAAACGAAAAGGCGTATGTGGTCAGAAGAAACACACAAGGGATCACGGCGATAGCAAGTTCAAGCAGCTTCTGAGCAAGCTGCCGGATGAAAAATGTGATTAATGTCGATTCAACCCACCTACCCTAGCGGACGGCGAGGACGCCGTCCCTCCTATGCGCAAGTATCGCCTGGAGGAGGGATGGCGTCCTCGCCGTCCGATGCACGCGCAGTCCTTTCATCGGGAGGGGCTTTACCCTGCTTCCCTAGCTTGTCGGACGGCGAGACGGTATAACAGTACTTTATCTGTATGCTTCGCGT
>JBILEW010000061.1:0-22734 GCA_044351885.1 Bdellovibrionota bacterium | reverse complement strand
CGCGTCGCTCACGCGAAAACGCTCGCTAGCTCGCGTTTTTAGAGGATCATCCCTGGTTGAAGTCCAGGCTGGTCAATTCACTCGAGCTGACGCTCAAGTGAATGGCCCCACCTGGACTTGAACCAGGGACCTACCGGTTATGAGCCGGCCGCTCTAACCAACTGAGCTATAGGGCCATATCGTTGACCCTTTTACCTCTTTGAACGGGGTAAGTGCAACCCCAGCGGGGTGAGCAGGGGCAGGGGCCGCGGGGGGGCCGGTCTGCTCCCCGCCAGTGGCAAGTTTGGTTCGAAGCTGCGGCAAAATTGCGGTTGAGGCAGGGAGAACCCCTGGAATTGAAATATTTATGGTATCCCCGTACTATCCCTGAACAATCTGTTTCATGAGGATACATGGCCGATACACAAAGCCCTTCCGTACTCCCAACGCTCGTCGAACTTAGCAAAGTAGACGTCCTCATCTTCGGAATCGAAGCACAAAAGAAAAAGATCCTCGATGAGCTGGCGGCTCGTAAGCAGGCGGTCGCGACGCACGAGAGCAAACGTGCAGCGCGCTTCAAGCAGTTAGAGGAGAAGCGAGCGGCGTGTGCCAAGGAGGAAAAAGGCGTCAAGAACGAGCGTGACAGAATAAACGAACGCAGGCGCTCGATCGGGACACTCAACAATTACAAGGTGCAGCAGGCCGCAGAGCGGGAGATAGATTTCGTCGCAAAGCAGATCGGTAAGCGTGAGGAGATGGTCCTCGGAATGATGCGCGAGGTGGAGCTGCTGGAGAAGGATCTGGCCGAGTTCGATAATGTTGTTTCAGGTCTGCAGCAAGAGCTTTCAGCCATGGAAAAGGATTCTGCAGAAACACTTGCCGGGTTCGAGCAGCGCTTTAACGAATACCGCCCTCGCAGGGCAGAGTTGGCAACGAGTATCGCCTCCAATCCTTCCTTGGCTGTGTACAACCGGATTCAGTCACGGTTCCCCCAGAACCCTATTGTCGAGGTCATGAACCGAGATACCTGCATGGGATGTCACATAAAGTTGGGGCCGCAAGCGGTTGTTCAGATTGCGCGGGGAGATGTGATAAAGTGTCCAGGTTGCGGACGGATACTCAGCTTACCCGCTGAGCCGTCGTAAGAGAATCTCCAGTAGAGAGGAGTTGAGTGCGTGGTCGCTTGGGGGCAACCCTGAGAGGAAAGTCGGGACTTCATAGGATAGATTGGCCGTTAACGACGGCGCCGGGTGATCGGCGGAAAGTGCCACAGAAAAGAAGGGGCCGAATTCGATGTTCGGAAACGGGCATCGGATGGCGAAAGTGAAACGGTGAGGTAAGAGCTCACCAGCACGGGGGTAACTCCGTGGCTTGGTAAACCCCAATCGAAGCAAGACCGAATAGGAAGGAGCTCCGTGGCAACACGGACGACGTGATCCGCGTCGTTCCTTCGGGTAGCGTCGCTCGAGCCCAACGGCAACGGTGGGCCCAGATGAATGACCACACGGTTCGAAAGAACTCTGAACAGAATCCCGCTTACGGCTCGACTCCTCTCTAGTCGAGGTTCTCAGCCGTTTTGCGCCTTGTGGCGCAGGTAGTGATCCATGATCACCAGTGCAGCCATGGCGTCGACGATAGGTACTGCGCGTGGCAGCACACACGGGTCGTGCCGTCCGGATGCGGCGAGCTTCGTTGGAGTTCCTGCAATCGTTGTTGTGTCCTGCTCCTTGGAGATCGTGGCTACAGGCTTGAAAGCTACGCGGAAGGTGATCGATTCTCCCGACGAGATACCCCCTAGAACTCCGCCAGCGTTGTTCGTGCGAGCCCGGATACCGCCTGAGCCGTCAGGCTCGAACGGATCGTTGTGCTGACTGCCGCGCAGATGCACTGCATCGAATCCGAGGCCGATCTCGAAGCCCTTGGTTGCGTTGATGCTGAGCATCGCTTTGCCGAGGTCGGCGTGCAGTTTGTCGAATACCGGCTCTCCGAGGCCAGCGGGTACACCTCGAATCGCTCCGCGGATGATGCCGCCGATTGAATCGCCATCAGCTTGAACCTCGCGGATGAGATCTATCATCTTCTGCGCTGCATTCGGCTCCGGACAGCGAACGATAGTTGCCTCGATCTCCTGCATCGAAACCTTGTCGTGATCTACAGAGGCTTTGATCTCACCGACCTGCTCAACGTAGCTCACGATCTCGATACCGAGATGCTCCCGGAGGTATTTCATCGCCAGAGCCCCGGCTGCAACTCGTCCTAAGGTTTCTCGGGCCGAGGCTCGACCACTTCCACGCCAATCACGCGCTCCGTACTTCTTCAAGTAGGTGTAGTCGGCGTGTGAGGGGCGGAAGAGATCCTTGAGGGTGTTGTAGTCTTGAGAGCGCACATCCTTGTTGTGAGCCAACATCAGTATCGGGGTGCCGGTCGTCTTGCCCTCGAATACACCACTTAGGATATGAATAGTGTCCTCTTCTTTGCGCGGGGTAGTGATGTCGCTCTGGCCGGTCCGGCGCCTGTCGAGTTGTTTCTGAACATCTCCTTCCGAGATCGACACGCCCGGAGGGCAGCCATCGATGACCACCCCTACGGCGCCACCGTGGGATTCACCGAAGGTCGTTATTCTGAAGAGTTCGCCGAATGAGTTTCCTGCCACGGCAGCACTCTACCACCGTAGGGAAGCGAGGCAAAACCCCTTGCTGAGAAATCTCCCGCGAATGCGCTCGGATTGCACGAGTCAGGGCAGTGGAGTTAACCCAAGGCCTGCATAATTGAATCCAGCTTGTCGACAGTTAGCTGGCCGGCAGCAGAGCGGCTACTCAACTCCACAGGTGTGAAGGTCAGTTCGTTCCCCCACACCGTTCCGAATACGCGCGTGATAACTCCGTGTTTTCCCATCCCGAGTACGATGCACTTCTGGCCTGCCTCTCGTAGATCGATCAGCAGCGAGAGGAGTCGAAGGGCGTCTCTTTGTGTGGTGCATTGCGTAGACACCTTGACGATGTGCGCCCCCCAGCTCTCCATACGAGCAACGATAGAGCGAAGCTCAGTATCCGATGGGGTCTGTGAATAGTTGTGGTAGGAGAGGATCGTTTTCAAGGCGACCCGTTCGGCCTGTAGTCGAGTGATCTCCTCGGCCTGGACCGACACGTCGAGGTCGACCAGCACCTGTTTGCGCGAGAGCGTCGACAGGATCTTGAAACGCAGGTCAGGCGCCATCTTCATCGGCTCTAGGTTTTGACGCCTAAAGACCATGATGAGGCGGTGAGGGTACAACCCCACTAGCGATGCAGCGAAACCGGGATCGAGATCCTCGATGTAATCGAGCCATACCTCCAGGTAGCGGAAGCGATCGATGTTACTTTCGATGATTTGCTGAACCTCGGCCGATCTTCGTTTGATAATCGGGAGGCAGTATTTGTTGTCGACTCGGGCGGCGCACATGTTCGCTGGCTTTTCTGATCATTTTAAGGAGAAGGTAGTATATCAGAAACGTTCGAAGAGGTCACGCCTTCGACGCAACTTCCAGAACCTTGCGCATCACAGCATCGGGGGGCTTGACACCGGTATGCAGTTGGAATTGAGCGAGCCCTTGTTCGAGAAACATCTCGATCCCCCGAATTACCCGCGCCCCGCGAGCTTCTGCCTCGCGCACTAAGCGCGTCGAACGAGGAGCATAGATCGTTTCGAAGACGATCTGATTCGAATTGAGACACTCAGAGGAGATCGGCGATTCAGAGATGAGTTCAGCCATACCTACCGAGGTAGTATTGATGAGTATCTCGCACGAAGCGATCTCCTCGATGGTATCGAGGGTGCTCGCGGCACATTGCCAGCGCGTGGAGAGAGCTTGAGCCTTGTCGAGTGAGCGGTTGAATATCGTCACGTGCGCACCGCGCGAGGTGCAGGCATGTAGGGCTGCTTGCGCAGCTCCGCCAGCACCGAGTAGGGCTACACGGCGGTCCTTCAAGTTGGTCAAGCGCTCGAGGGGGTTGAGGATCCCCAACCAGTCCGTGTTGTATCCAGTGAGCTTTCCATCGGAGTGCACGACCGTATTAACTGCGCCGATCTCGTTAGCCGTCGAATCGAGCTCGTCTAGGAGCGGGATAATCGATACCTTGTGGGGCATCGTGACAGCGAGGCCACGGAATCCAAGCGCCTTGAATCCGGCTATAGCGGCTGGAAGTGACTCAGCGGGTACGTGTGCTCCCGCCATGACGAAAGGAAGGCCCAAAGCACTGTATCCTGAATTGTGCATGGTAGGAGAGAGGCTATGAGTCACCGGATCACCGATGATCAGACACACCGATGAGCGAGCTGTGACGTCTATACCTGTCATGGTCGCGATTGTAGCGACGAAAGGATCTCCGAGCAAATCTCTTCGACGCTCTTTCCGTCTGTGTCGACCACGAGGTTCGCCCATCTGAGGTACACCGGCGCCCGGCGCTCGTAGAGATCTCGAGCTTGGTGCCCATTTTTGAATAGGGGGCGGTCGTGGAGATCCGCGCTGCGCGTGAGGATCTCTTCGAATGAGGTCCTTAAAAAGATCACGATACCCCCTTCAGCGGTCAGGTTCTCCATATTGGTGTCTCGGCCGATCACTCCGCCACCGGTGGATATGACTACAGAGCGATCTTGTCGGAGAGCGACACACACCTCGGTTTCGAGGTGTCGAAAGTGCGTCTCACCGTCGTGTTCGAAGATATCGGGTATCGAGACCCGGCCTGATCGCTCGACGATCAGAGCATCGAGCTCCCTTACCGAGAAGCCCAGCCGTTGAGCCAACGCGTTGGCGACCGTGCTCTTGCCGGTTCCCATGAAGCCGATGAGGATCAGTCTGTCGGTAGTCGTGTTCATAATATCCAGGAGTATGGGACACGCGATGAATAGTACCGGGTTGAAGCATATTTACCAAGGGCCAGCGCCACATCCCCAACCGACAGTGCAACACATAACAGCGCCCTCCCAACGCTCACCTGAATTGGTTCGCGATCTCGAACAGGGCGAGCCGCCATCGCATCCGCCCGAATGAGCTTTTGCGTGGCTTCCCTGAATTATAGTACACCTGCTGCATGAAGCTTGTGTTGTGGGATTGGAACGGAACTCTCTTGAACGACGCCCCTATCTTGTGGGGGATCTTCAACGAACTCATGCTCACGTACGGACATGACACAGTGACGTTCGAGCGCTACCAGGAGATCTACCGGCATCCTGTGCAAGAGATGTACGAAGATGTTGGATTCGATCTCGCACGACACTCCTTCGACGAAGTAGCCCTCAAGTGGCACGATCTGTATCGAGAGCGGATGTCGAGCGTCTCTCTGCACGACGATGTTGTTCCGACTCTGACGAACCTGTCGCAGCGCGGCTCCCGGCAGATGGTTTTGTCTGCGCTCCCCGAAGCTCTTCTTCAAGATGTCGTGCGAGTGCATGGGGTCGATCACTTTTTTGAAGAGGTGCGGGGGCTCTCCGATCACCATGCGCGGGGAAAGGTCGATGTCGGTAAGTTGCTCGTGGAGCGCCTCGGTGTCGATAGCGCGGAGATCACCATCATAGGAGATTCCTCGCACGACGCCGAGGTCGCTCGTGCGTTAGGGTCTAGGTGTTTGCTCGTGTGTCGTGGGGCTGAAAGTAGGCGAAGGCTCGAAGGTCACGGGTTTCCCGTTTTGGATTCGTTTCAGGCGATCCTAGAGGGGCGATACTAGTGTAGAGAGCAACGCTCGCGCACGAATTGGCGGATATCCTCAGGGCTGAATCGCAAAGGCCGTTCCGTTAGTGCCCGTTCCGTTAGTGCAGCGTACTTCTGAAACGAACTATTCCGGGCAGAGCAGATGAGGCGCCTGCTTTAAACGCTACTACGGGCTACTACGGGTACAAGGTTGCTTTTGCCCTCGCTGAAGTACATGGTCGAATTGAGATACTTGCTGACCGGCAACTTCTGAAGAGTAACCCCGTACCAGTCACGTGAGCATCGGATTTGCGCTCGTGCGAACCGACACGAGCACCCCACTCATCGTCAATGCGTACTCCCGAGACTCACAAGGTGCCAACGGATATACGTGCCAACCACTCTCCTGAGCCCGTGCAGCTCGAAAACCTAGGACCGCGGAGCTTCCGCTCCGCTCGCCACTGGCGCTACGTTCCTAGCGGGAGGCGGACTGGAAAGTCCGCGGTCCAGTCGTCGTCGGACGTGTTCAAAGAGAGGATTTTAGCTTCTTTCTTGGCCTAACGAGCGACGCTCGCGCACGAACTGGCGGATATCCTCAGGGCTAAACCTCAAGGCCTTCGCCACCCTCTCGGCGTTGCTTTCCGGAGAGATGCCGGGGAGCAATTGGTAGTTTGGATCCTTTCCGTCGGTTCCCATTTGGAAAGGTTCTCCGATACCACGCTTCGCGAGTCGTTTGGCGAGCTCTCGATTGTGCGTCACCACTACTGTTCCGACCCGGAGTTTATTGAAGCCCCACAGGGTAGCCAAGGACTGTCGAGCACCTTCGCGGGTGCTCGTTCCATCTCCGACCTCATCGAGTACTACGAGGCTCGTGGGCTTCGCGCGATGGAAGATATCCCGCGTAGCCTCGACCTCAGTCCCGAACTTCCCGTGCTTGCCGAGCGCCTTGAAGATCGGGCCTTGATAGAGGATCTGATCCGCTACGGTCAGTGATGCCTGGTCTGCCACGACCTTGGTGCCGAGTTGAGCCAGCACCTGGTTCTGAAGCAAGCCTGTGGCGATAGTGGATTTTCCTCCGCTGTTCGGGCCCGTTAGTATTACCACCTTACCACGTCCCACCTCTATGTCGTTAGGCACACACCCCGTCTCGAGTGCAACAACGGGATTCCTCATGCCTGTGTAGCTCGCCCGAAATGGGGAACCCTCGCGCAACTCTGGGTGACAACCCTGAGCCCCCAAGCGCTCCTCGAATCTGGCGAGGGCTAAGAGCGCATCGAGCTTGCCGAGCGCATCAACTGCTTTGAGCACTTCAGGTATCTTGGTCACGCGCTCCTGGAGTTTCAATTGGGTCTTGGATGTCATGATGAATCCACGAGCCATGAACAGTATGCCTGACGCCAAGATGAGTGGTTGAATGACTGTCCGCACTACCTCAGCAGCACCCGGCACGGAGGTCGCGAGTAGATTAGCTCCTATCGATATCGCCAATGAGGCGGTAAGGGGATGTTCCTCGATATTGAGCAGATTTCCAGTGAGGCGAAAAGTCGGCTTGTACCAAGGCGTCGAAGGCCTTGCCTCGATAGAGCGCAATCCTACCACCGCCTTGCCGTCGAGCAGCTCGCTATCGGGGGACGTGAGAGCGTTTCGTACATCGTCGAGTGAGCGCTGTAATATCGGCGATTCGGGACGTGGACATTCGTCGAGACTTCGCAGGAGCTTGCCTAGGGAAGCGAGGCAAAGCTTACCTGTGGTCTCACTTTTGAACATGCCACGTGAACGTGCACGTGCTCGTAAACGTGCACGTGCCCGAACATCTTGATGTTTTTGTTCCGGGTACGTTTACGTTCAGGTGCACGAGCACGTTCACGTGAGAGAGTGTCAGGTTTTGCCTCGCTTCCCTAGCGAAGATACACGCCGTGGCATGTCGTTGTGTGTGTTCAGATAGGTTCTGATCCTTTCCCCGATCGTCCCAAAGAATCCAAGGTTCTTCTTGGAGGTGTCTGCAAGGTCAGGTGCCAGAGTGAGGAGAGCGGTCTCTTCGACGCTCTTTCCCCTCAGAAATGTCTTCTGTGTGGATTTCAGAGCCGTAGCGAGAGATGTTCGCAGGGCGAAGTTCTCTTGGAGCTCTTTGATAGCAGCGCGACGTGCATCGATCTCCGCGAGGGTGTTCGGCGGATGGAGGATGTCTCGTAAGAGAGCGGCGCTTCCGAGTCTCGTACTAGTTGAATCGAGGTGCTCATGCAGCTTGGCGAGTTGGCCGAATTCGGCGGATTCGGGATTGAGTGTTGGTCCTTTCGTGAGTCGAACCAGCTCGTGTTTTTGATCGCGATTGAGGATCGCTCTACCGGGAAACTGCTGGTGAAGTGGCTCAGAGTGAGATGGACCATTCAGGTCCGAGAGGGGCGCAGAACTCTCCCCGGGACTACGCGCCTCTTTCGTAGCGACGTTCCCGACCCTGTTTCCGTTCAAGCTGGGATCGAATCTAGCTCTTTGTACCGGTGAATTGCGCATGACCAAAGGGTTATGCGAGTGGCGTCGTATTGTGTGACTAGGTGAGAAGGGTATTTTATTCCGTGGCCTTAGCCTGACCTAGAACGGCTCCCCTTGGCGCGGGTTCTCCTCGAGTCGATGCCGAACATGCCTAGCACCCTTGCCGCTTCCCTGTTCTAGAGCATCAAGTTGCTTTCGTGCGGCATCGCATGCGTCGCGCATTGCAACGTACACATCCTCGTGTGAGTGGTTGCGCTCGGGATCGCGGCTTACGACGATCTCCTTACCGGAGAGGTGCAAATGTAGAGAAACGTGGAACAGATTGCCTTGATGATGGTGTCTGTGCCGTCCTTCGATCGTGAGCGTGCCGCGCATGATGTTGGGTTGATAGTGCAATAATTTGTCGAGTAGGTGCTGCGCGCGAGAACGCACAGCGTCTGAGGGTTCAGCGTTGTGAAAAACAACTGTAAAACGACCGTACTCTACATCCTTCGAAACCATACCCATCCTCATCCCTTTTTAGGTTGATAGCTCCCAATCACCGCATATGATAGTTGCGACTTTAGGCTGCCGTGTATGTTTCGCATCAAGACCACGATTCCTCGTGTTCCGTAGCCGCGCCCCTGTTGCACTAGTTCGAGCTTTAGCCTTATATGTTGGCTCTGCAGATCACTTGTATTTTCGAAAGGGTTCGTTGGCTATGTCGAACAGGGGTAACTTCAGGAACGTCGTTGGTATAACTCTCGCTGCTGTGTTGGCTGTGTGTTGGGGATTCCAGGAGAATCTCAAGGCACTCGTGAGCCCTTCGGTGACAGTGTCACCGGCTCGTCGCGGTATCACGCTCATGTCCGCTAATGCCAACGACGCTCAAAAGCGAGCAGAGGCTCGCGCTGATTTCGACACAGCTTTGAAGGGTGATGCAAAGGACCCTGTGGCGCTCTTCGGCCTCGGGTGGGTCGAGCAGTTGGACGGGAATCGTGATCGAGCAAGTGAACTCTACACAGGTTCTATAGTCGAGTTGCAGGATCTCCTGCACGCCGCGCGTTTCAATCAGAGCCTCGTGCTCGAAGAGAAGGGGGATCTGCGTGGAGCCTACGAGCAGGTGCGCCTTCTCCTTAGGGTAGACCCGCAACACGAGAAAGCTAGGGCGCGGCAGGAGGATCTCATTCGCAAAATGGGTTCCCAGAGCAACAACAACTAGGCACGTGCTCTATGACAGCACAGGAGTACGAAGGTAAGCGGGCCCGCTGGGTAGCGCTCGCGTTGCTCACGCTGACTAGCTTCGCTCTCCTGTGGGCGTTTGCGCCGGAGTTGGCCGCAGGTCCCACCCAATTCAGCGACGTATCCTTTCACCTTGCTATCCTCCAGCAGATGCACGACTCGGTGCGGTCGGGTGGTAGCGCGTTCGATTTCATATTCGACGGTAGTCCTTTTGGATATGCCCTTGTGCGCTCGTATCAGAGTCTTCCGCACCTCGTGATGTATGGGCTCTACCGTGCGCTGTTTGAAACGGTGCCGCTTCCCACGATTCTGACCTCGTGCACCATCGTGCTCGCAGCGCTGCTCCCGTGGTCGTTCTATGTCATGGCTCGCAAGCTCGGATGCGACTACATGAATGCAGCCTTCGCCGGGATCCTTTCTGTCCTCGTTGCAGAGGTTGGCGGATACGGCATGGGGATGCAGAATTACAGTTGGGGTACCCACGGTATCATCAGCCAGCTGTGGGCTCTGGTCTTCGTAGCACCAGCCATCGGCTACGCGATCGAGTACCTGAAAAGTGGGCGTGGGCTTCCCAAGGCGCTCATGTTGGTGTTGTTGGGGTGTGGCTCCCACCTTCTTTCGGTGCACCTGATCGGGTTCACTGCGGTAACAGCTGCGGTGGTCTTACTCCTCACGCAGGCAGGGGGCAAAGAGGTGTTTGCGAGGCTCGTGCTCTTTGCGCTCGGGTGCGCAGCTGTGATCTCTTATCAGCTCGTGACCCTCGTCCCGGATAACGCCATCATTCATCAAAGTGTGCTCGAGCCGAGTTGGAAGTTTACCTCTCACGGAATCAGGTGGACTTACAGCCATCTCCTGGACGGTACCCTCTTCGATCAGGGGCGGATGCCAGTATTCTCGCTGATGATGCTGTTGGGGGGCGGGCTGCTCGTGCGCGATCTTTTCCGCTCCGAGCGAGGCGAAATGCGTTTTTACCCGGCGCTGATCATCGCGTGCTTTGGTGTCTGGCTCTCGCTGTTGTCCGGTTACGAGGTGTGGGGGTGGCTCTTCGGTTCTGTGCCGGGCTTGAGTTCGATGCAGATGCACCGCTTCATCGTCGGGGCGCACATCTTCGGTATCTGCATCGCCGCACGCGCTTTCGCCGAGATCTTTCGACAGATACCTTCCTATCTCGTCGCCACCGTTCTAAGTGGGGCTATCTTGTATCCGGCGGTGCTAGAGCGGAGGGAGGCTTTCCAGTTGAGGCACACATGGCTCGCTTCGATCCGCTACGCGGATCAAGAAGAAGAGGATCTGAACGACCTGCTTGCGCTACTTGAGCGCTCGCCGCGCGGATGGGTGTATTCGGGGATGGCCAAGGATTGGGCGAGTTCTCTCAAAGTAGCCAATGCAACCCCGATGTATCACCGTGTGATGGTAGCGGGGCTGCCAGCAATTGGGATGCTGTTCCATCCCTTCGGTTTAGCGGGAGACGTGATGTTTGAGTTCGATCCGCTCAAGCGTGATCGGTACGACCTGTTCAACGTTCGATATGTCGTCGCGCCTCTCTCGTGGAAACCGCCGGAGTTTCTCGCGCTGCGCAAGAGTTACATGCGCTACAATCTCTACGAATACAATGCAGCGAGCCCCGTTGGTCTTGCTCGACTAGGATTCGAAGGGTGGGGGAGTAAAGCGGATACAGCGCGCTTCATGGCGCGTTGGATCGCCCTCGGTATGGCTAGCCGTGGTGTGTACGGAGAGATCGTTCCGCGCCCCTCTGGCGCGAAACTTGGGGTGCTCTTTGGCTCCTCGCAGCTACCTACGCTCGATGACAGCGCAGGTCTGGTTTCTGGTGAGGTGGTCGAGGCGACTTGGACGCAGCAATCGGTTGTTGCTCGGGTGAGACTCGATGAAGACGCTCTTGCGGTATTCAAGATCGGATATCATCCACGTTGGGAGTTGTGGGTGGATGGAGAGAGGCGCAAGACCCTTCCTGTAACCCCGGGGTTTGTAGGAGCAAAGCTCGCAAGAGGAGAACGTCGGTTGGAATTGCGATATCGGCCGTTTAAATTTAGAGAGGTGCTCTTTTTTCTTTGTTTGCTGCTCCCTTTGCTCATTCATTGGTCATCCAAGATGAGAGGGGATCGGGCCGCGTAGTCTTCTAACGCAGACATCGACAAAGTTATATTGACCAGCTTGGCTGCTGTTGATACATCCTTATAGATGTGCGCGTAGAGGTCTCGCACCAGCCGGTTCGCCTGTAGTTTCGCGAGCGCCGGTAAGGGCGACTAAAGCACCTGTCTCACGTATCACGCTGGTCGGGAAATATCTTTAGACCGTTCCATCTAGTCTAGTTGAATTAGGAAAAGCTCATGGTTCCTGAGTTCCGCAAGAAGTTATCGAGTTCCGCGGCGACCACCGCGTCGGCTGCAATCGTTTTGTCGCTCTTCATCGGCGCCAGTGAGGTCGCAGCGCAGGAGCAGCAGATCTGTATCGGAAACGTAAACGGGAAGGTCGTCGACGTGCCCTTGAATGCGCGCGGCAAGTGTCCCAAGGGTTACAAAGTAGTGCTTCGCCGCTCAGGGCCAGGACCAACCGGTCCGACAGGGCCGGATGGAGCGGAGGGGCCGGTCGGTCCTGCTGGTCAACCCGGTGCCGTTGGCGCTACGGGTGCTACTGGGCCTTCGGGAGCCGTTGGAGCTACCGGGCCAGCGGGCGTTCAGGGGGTACCGGGCGCAGCGGGCGTACAGGGCGCACAAGGCGCCTCGGGTGTTGTTGGAGCCACCGGTCCTACCGGTCCAACGGGTGCTACCGGTCCTGAAGGTGAGGCCGGTCCAACCGGAGCAACGGGAGCAACCGGAGCTACCGGTCCCGCGGGTGATGTCGGAGCTACCGGGCCTGTGGGTGCAACTGGAGCTACCGGACCAACGGGTGGCACGGGAGCTACCGGTCCAGTGGGTGCTACTGGTCTTACGGGAGCCACTGGTCCAGCAGGTTTAGCCGGACCTACTGGAGTTACGGGCCCAACAGGGCCGACGGGAGTAACTGGCCCAGTCGGACCAACAGGTCCTGCGGGAGCTACCGGAGCGACGGGAGCGACCGGAGCGACTGGTGATACCGGTCCTACCGGCCCAACGGGTGAAACCGGCCCTATTGGAGCAACTGGTGACACTGGTCCTACCGGTGCAACTGGAGATACCGGAGCGACCGGTCCTGCGGGTCCGACCGGCCCAACTGGTGCCACCGGTTCGACTGGAGCAACTGGAGCAGTTGGTGCAACAGGTGATACCGGCCCAACGGGAGATACCGGACCGACTGGTCCTACCGGTGCAACTGGTCCTGCAGGTGCTACTGGATTGACTGGAGCCACTGGTGCGGATGGTCCGACCGGCCCAATCGGAGCAACGGGTGATACCGGCGCTACTGGCCCTGTGGGAGCCACTGGTCCGACAGGCGACGCGGGTCCAACGGGGCCAACGGGCGCAGTCGGTGCGACCGGTCCGGTAGGTGCAACGGGTCAAACCGGTCCAACCGGAAACACCGGTGCTACAGGAGCAACTGGTCCTATCGTGAACATCGGCGCATGTTCGGTGATTACCTCGACGCAGGCTGTGAACTCCACGACGGGATCTGGGTCTGCGTCCTGCGGAGGTGGTGAGACGGTGATGGGCTGGAGCTACTACGTCTCCAACGGTGCGACCGCGAGCCAGGTCGGTATCACCCAGGCACAGTACACAACGACGGGTACAGTTGGATCTCCGGGCAGTTACCCGACCGGCGTAACTGTTTCCGTTCGTCGTGTAGGAGGCACTGGAGCGTTCAACCTGAACATCCAGCTGTTCTGCTGCCCGGGGTAGTCTAGGTTGAAGAGGGCCTGGATTGAGGAGTGCATCCTCAGTTCAGGCCCCGCACACACCCCTCGCTTGATGCACTGGGAAAATGTCATGGTGAAAGATTCAGTTATGAGAGTTTCAAAGAGGTCGCCTGGGTGGTCCCTTATTCTACCGAGAAGAACGCAAGGCGTACCTTCTCGAGCGTTGGCGGTTTTGGCCGTCACGCTGGTAGTCGCGGGGTTCTCGCCGTTCGCAGCAGAGGCGCAGGATCCGAAGTCTCACACCAAGTGTGTAGCGATTGATCCACGAACTAAGCAGATTAAATTTGCCAAAGAAACTGCCAGTGGAGTTTGTCCGGTTGGCTCTACTCGGGTTGTCGTCAGGGGGCCTAACGAGAACGCGGGTCCAGTAGGGGCCGCGGGAGCTAGCGGTCCGGCAGGTCTCGCAGGTGCCGTGGGTCCAACTGGAGCCGCGGGTGCTGCGGGTGCGGTGGGCGCTTCAGGCCCAACGGGAGCTGCTGGTGTAGCTGGACCATCGGGTGTTCCGGGGCCGAGCGGAATTGCTGGTCCCTCGGGGGTTCCAGGTGCTGACGGCGCAACCGGTGAAGCTGGCCCAACGGGAGCGATCGGTGCCACTGGAGCAGATGGAGAGAGCCCAACGGGTGCCACAGGTCCACAGGGTAGTGTGGGTGCTACCGGAGCGACAGGCGATCAGGGTGCAACCGGAGCAACCGGACCGGTAGGTGCTACTGGTCCGACAGGTCTGCAGGGTGCTGTAGGCGTTACCGGCGCAACGGGTCCAACCGGCTTTCAAGGTATGACGGGACCAACTGGTCCGGCAGGAGTTCTAGGTGCCGCAGGTCCGGTGGGTGCAACTGGCGCGACGGGTCTGACTGGGGTCTCACCGAAAGGTGCAACCGGGCCTGCCGGTCCTACTGGTGTGACTGGTGACACTGGTCCTCAAGGAGTAACCGGACCAATAGGTGCCACTGGAGCGACCGGTGCGACTGGACCAACGGGAACCGTGGCGGGAGCTACGGGTAGTACCGGGCCAGTTGGGCCTACTGGAGCAACTGGTTCCACAGGTGCAACAGGTCCAACAGGCGCAACAGGTGCAGACGGCGCGACAGGAGCAACCGGACCGGTTGGGCCGACAGGGGCGACCGGTCTCACAGGGCCGACCTCTCCCGTGACGGGTCCAACTGGTGACACTGGTGAAACTGGTCCGACAGGTCCGACAGGTCCAACAGGTGCTACAGGCCCAACCTCCACAACTGCAGGGCCAACAGGGCCAAGCGGTCCAACAGGTGCGATCGGTGCGACGGGTGCTACCGGACCAGTAGGCTCCGTAGGACTGACCGGCCCGACCGGACCGGTAGGTTTCCCGGACAGGTGTATCGTGCTCGAGGATTCGACCGTCAGCCTTCCGATCTCGAATGAGACGGGAGTAACCGCCGAAGCCGTGGATAGGCTTGAGGTGGATTGCTCTGACTTAGTGTCGTACGACGCGTTCCTCGCAGGCTACGGCTTCCGAGCCGAGGGTGTAAGCGGCGGGGACGTGACTGCAGGCGGGGATGTGGTAGCTACTCACATCGGATTCGGTACGGTTGCAGTCGGGGCAGGAGCATATCCGATGCGCGTCTCGATCAGTTTGAGGCGAGTTGCTGATAGCGCAACTCCCTTCCAGGCGACCGTTCAGGCATTCTGCTGCAGAAGCACTGCGCTGGAATAGTCGGTGACTTGAAGCTCTGGTGGCTACCGAACCGGTTTGGGGTCGGTAGCCACTGGTGCAGAGAAACCACAGAGAGGCCGGGCATCGCGCGTTACGTTACCTTACTGGTACGGGGTTACTCTTCAGAAGCTCCTGGCTATGTCATCGCCTCAATAGGAGCAATTGCGTGACAGGTCACATTCCCGTCGACGCTCTTGTTCTGTCCTTCACTAGCTACTAGCGGTAGCAAGTCCTCCTCCTATTCCTCATCCTTCTCATCATCCTGCGCCTGCACTTGTTTCCTCATTCTCGCTCGGCTATTTCGGTGAGCATATCGATGATACCGATATTGTCGCAGATGACAGCACATTCCAAAGCTCTAGCCGCGAACCATGGGGGAAAAGAGCTCCCGATCTCAGCGATCGTTTTTTCGTTTTCCACTGGCAGTTTCAAAGAGGATGAACAGGAAACCGATGCAGGTGCAGGATGATGAGGAGGAGAAGGATTAAGAGGAGGAACAAGACGCCCTGCTACTAATTCGTTTGGGATATAACATGTGCTTAAAAGACTCACCAAAGCCCCGTACCAGCAGATAAAGGTAGATATTGTCAGTCGAAATATAGAAAAGAGGGGCTGGTTGTTTTTAAAAGCGCCAGCCCGTTCGCTTCAGATCCCTTTGACAAAACGCCTGTCGAGGTAGAGAGCAACTAGTTGTCCTTCGGCCACCCGTGAGCGGAGGGCTTTTGGGAAAGTTTGGCTCGATGTTCACTCATAATGAGCAAGATCACAGGAGCCCGAAGATCTTATCGTCCGGAATGCCGATCTGCTGATAGAAGCTTTTAGCTTCCGTGCTGAGCGAAATCGCGACGAAATCGATCAACTGCGTGGTATTCTCAGCCGTCGCAGAGACGGGGTTGAGAAGACTTGCAATCGTGCTGGAAAGGAGCTCAAGTTGAGCCTTCTCCTGTACGTCGGTCGCACAACCATCCGACACCCAGACAAGACGTCCGAGGGCCTTCTCGTTCCGATCTCGACTCTGAGCTACTATCGAGCGCAGTTCCTCAAGCACCTCCAAGCTGTCTCGGAAGAGTGGAGTACTCCCAGAGCAGTGGTACATCTCTTCGCTGAAAGGAGGAAGGTCAGACACATTTGAGTCTTTGACCAACCAAGGGCCATTGAGCCACTTGATTGAGACTCTAATTGCGGCAGCCTCATCTGAGCTCTCGTAGCGGCGTTCAGCCTCCATGAATACCTTCAGAGTGGCCTTCAACGCATCGCAGATGATACTCCGATACGGATGCATACTCAGCGACCTGTCGAGAAGATAGTGCACATAGTACACCTCCTTCGCTTGAGCAGGATCGGTTCTTAAGCATTCGTTTTTCTTCGACATGTTACACATCCCTTTCTAATCATGGAGTGTTTAAATTGTGACTCTTGCTCTTGGAAGAGAAAGCGGTCACGGAACAGACACTCAAGTGACACCGTGTCACTAGTGTCTTCATTGTGCAGAAAGAAGCGCGCACCGGAGAGGTGCACACATCCACACTGCACAGCACACTCTGGGTTTCACCTCTCGCACACACGTGCGAGAAAAAGGGCGAACCAAGTGTGTGAGGAAGCGAGCTTGTAGGTATCCCGAGCCGATGCCGACTGCAGAGCGCAAGCAAACAGCTGGTTCTGAGGCAGCAAGGGGGCGGTTACCTACGAGCTTCAAAGGATTCCTTATGCAGGGATCCTTGTTAGTTGCTCATCTACCCGTATTGAATTGTTCAACCTTTAGATACGAGTTACGGCGTATCGGTGTTTGACGTGAAAGTGTACTCAGGATATGAGCCGATAGCCCGCCTGCCAAGAAATCGGAAAAGGAGGAAGACTGCTTTCAAAGACTCTGCTGATCGACGCAGCCCTTGTTCGAGTCTCACTTTTTCTTGAGTCGATAAGACGCAGTACTGGAAGGTGTTACTGGTACGGGTAGCTCTTGAGCTGGTCCTAATCAGCAATCGCCTCAATAAGGCCGCGTGCATGAAAGATTTGTCAAAGTAGCACCGTACTAGTAGCGCTCTTGCCAAGCGCTAAGAACAGATTGTTTGCCAATGCTCTTGTGTGCAACACTTTCCAGCACTAACGGCTCTATTAGAGAGGTATACGGTATGGAGTTCGCTCTTCATCCTCGAAGTTGGCTCCTTCCGGTCTCAGCGGCGTGCCTGGCACTCACTCCGATGCTCGCCCTTGAAGTTAAGGCTGAGGTCACCTGTATCATGGTGTCAACCAAGAATGTCAAAGGCAAAAAAGCTCCCTTCCTCTCAATCGTCAAGCGCGCAAAGAAGTGCAAGGCTGGCGAGGTGCTCAGCCCTGCGGGGCAAGACAGAAATCTACAGTAGTACGGGAACGGCTCTGCTGGTCCCTTAAATCTCGCCACAACTAACGGCGGCGGCATCTTATTTACGGATTTTGCGACCGATTTTAACACCCAATTTACGTCGATATTCGTCCCTGCAAACTATGTACTCCTAGTTCCGAGCGGCACCATCCTCCGAGCGACTGGAGATGTCACTATTCAGGGAATAATTCGGGTTACTAGGTCGAATTTCGGAGGCGCCGTTCAGACGAGCAGCGGGAATCTCCCCGGTAGCCTGGGTGGAGCTCCCAGTTTCCGGGTAGCGGCAACGGGAATAGGGGTTGCTCCTGCCGGAACGGGGGAGTTCGGGCCTAATTTTGAAGATCGAATTGGCGGCTTCGGCGGCCGCTCTGCCGGTAGGTCTGTTTATACCTTGACCTCCAACCTCATGCGCGGCGGGGGTGGTGGCGGCGGAGGGCAAGTTTCGGAGCTTGGGGGCATGGGCGGCGGCAGTATCTCTCTCGTAGCACGCGGAAGCATCACGATATCATCGAGCGGAAGTATCGTTGCGGATGGGGTGAGCTCGTCTGCTTCTAATTCAGGAACAGGCGGAGGAGCCGGAGGGGTGATAATCTTGGCAGCAGGGGGCTCAATATCTAATCAGGGGACCATCTCTGCCAGGGGAGCAGACGGACGACCAGGAGGGTCTCAAGTCGCTTCGGGAGGTGGTGGCGGCGGTGGACTGATCGTGCTTGCATCGCCATCCATCAGCAACAGTGGGACAAAGGCAGTTGATGGTGGACAGGGTGGCCCCGCCCTCGGTGCCGGCACGATTACAGCTACGAATCGTGCAGGAGGAGGGGGTGGTGGCGCCTCTGCAGGCGACGGTGGAAGCGGTGCCTCCGCACTGACGAACGGAAGTTGCGTCGAGGCGGGAGACGGAGCCTCTGGAGTCGTCTACGATTGGATAGGGGACCCCAGCCTATGAGGTACTATCTCTCGCTGATGGTTTAACTGGTTGCTGTGTTGCGTTACTGGTATGCGTTACTGGTAGGGGTTACTCGTCAGAAGCTCCTGGGTAGCCAGCGCCTCAATAAGATCATGTGCTTAATATGGCCTTAAAGTAACCCCGTACCAGGAGAGAACCAGTACCAGGAGAGAACCAGAAGAGAAGAGAACTCATCAGGTAGCAAGAAGGCGGCTGGCATTTCCGGCTGCTATTGAGTTGATCCAGGGGCTCGGCGCCCATACGGCATATAGATGATGTTGAGTCGCTTAGACGTCGGGCATGAGGTATCAATCGACCATACCTGTATTACCGCTACCCGCCCGAATGATTTCTTAGGAAGTCCTGGCTATCAGAGGTCCGCAAATAGTTTCAGGCACGGTAGTCGCGGGAAGAGTTTTCTGGGCCAGCCCCGAACCGCATCGAATACGTTTCGCTTTTCTGACAGAGAGTTAGTCTGTACTCTCGATGTAGTGAGTGGTAGGTAGCCAAGGCGGCATGCCACTTGCTGCTGTCGTCTGTCACACTATGTGTCTCTTTCGGTAAACGACCATTAAACTCAAACGGAGCTTGCAAGGGAGAAATGATACGCGGGAGAACCTTTGTGAGCGGTGATATACGCGCGTTGTTCCTGGTCGTATTTGCGGTGACGCTCGTCTATTGTCGTCCCTCGCTAGCAGAGTTGCGCAAGAAGATTTCGGATCGGAATCGCACTCAATTTACCCTCGTTTCGCGCAGCCGCCCATTCTTCGTCTGCTACAAGCCAGAGATGGGCCCATGGAAGCTCGGCACGGTCAACAAGAAGAAGCTCAAAAACGGTAGCCTCTGGACTGAGTTCGTCGTGTCGAAGAGCCAGGCTCAGATCGCCGCCCTTTCTGCCCGTATCGAGCGCCTAAAAAACAAAAGTCGCTCGAGAGTATATCGAGAGTTAGTGCGGCGCATGCAATCATTAAAAGTATCCGTTCGTAAGGCGCTGCTCGTAGAGGGTAAGTGCTCCGGAGGATCGGTACTTGAGTTCCGAGGTGATCCGAGATCCCTCGCCCCGTATAAGGATAAACTCTCGCGGAACGAGGTCCGACATCTCCTCAAAAAAGTTGCATTTGGAGGTTCTCCTGAGCTCGAGGCAATCGGGGTAGAGCAGGGTTTGAGCGCTCTCGCAGAGGCACTAGTCGAGGGACTCGGAGGGCCAGCAGAGCGTGACAAACTCGAGCAGGATTCGATGGTGTGGGCTCGGCGCGGATTCTATTTTGATGAGGAAGATCCCGAGTACCGTGGCGTTAGGATCTGGAACATGGAGGCCCTGCACGCAGCACAATTCTACCGATTCCTGTACACCCGCAATCCGATGCACGAATGGCTGATGCTGATGCTGGCGGGGCACTTCGCCACGAATCTAAGTACGATAGGTTTTTCGTACTTGAAGTACGAGCACTATGGGCTCCTCCTGCATTGGAACTTACTCAAGAGCAACGCACTGGGAAATTTTGCGACCTTGACGAAAGCGATGCTGGACGATCCTGCGATGAACGAGTGGCTCGATAACCACGATAATCACAAAGATAGCCCGAACCAAAACTTCGCTCGGGAGCTCCTCGAGCTTTTTATCCTGGGGGCGATTGATCCGATTACAGGGCAAAAGAATTACGAGGAGGACTCAGTCGTTGCTGCGACGGGATTTGTGAGTGGCTATCGCGAGAGTGCACAGGTCGATCCAGAGAGTGGAAAGGATGTCGTAGGGGCGGCCTTAGACCCGGAGCTTCACGACTACACCCCCCGTACGCTGTTCCGTGGCATTCCTTCAGCAGAGGTGTTCGGCGGTCTCGGGGCGTCTGAGCTAATCGACCACGTTTTGAAAAGGCACCCAGGTTCGTCCCGCTACATAGCCGAAAGACTGGGTGGCCAGATGTTGTATCCAGCGCTCGACGAGGCGATGGTTTCGCAGCTTGCTCAGGTGCTGCGGTCCCATAATTTCGAATTACGCCCATTCGTGCGCACGATTATCACCTCGCAGGCGATGTTTTCGGAATCGGCGCGTAATACCTGCGTGAGCTCGCCGATTGAGCGCACGGTAGATCTCGCGCGTAGAATTATCCTCCGACCACTACCGCAAGATGCGGAGAACATCGAGAAGAGCTTCTATCTTCTTCTGACCCTACGTGACACGGCACGAGACGCTGGTCAGAGTATATTCGAGCCGCCTTCGGTCTTTGGTTGGAAGGGGGCTTGCAACATCAACAGAGCGGGAGCGAGATTTCGCGGCGAAGGCTGGCTTTCAGAGCAACGCATGCTGAATCGCTCTCACACGTGCGGCGATCTGATGGGGATGCTCGCATGGATCAATTTTGACCTCGCTGGCTCACTCGGCATCTCAGATCACACCGATGCGAGAGCCCTCGCTAGGACGATAGCTGAGGGTGTATTCGCGATGGAACTTTCTCCTCAGGAGCTCGACCTACTGGCTAGATTTCTCGAGACTGAGCAGAGCCCTGACGGGAACGTCACTGAAATTTCGGTTGAGCCGCGGGCGGACTACTACGTCTGGCGTAAGGTTTCACGCCTTATCTGCATGCTCTCCGACCTGAGTACCAATAATCTGCGCTGAGGAGATCTCTATGCATCACCACCTCTCACGGCGTGCCTTTCTTCAACTGGCGGGGGGCGCTCTTGGATCGGCACTGCTGTCTCCTTTTCTCGAACCATCCCTGTTATTGGCACAGTCGCCACAGCAGGGTGCTGGGAAGAACCTGATCTTGGTGAATCTTCTCGGCGGCCTCGACGGATTGTCAGCGTTCCCGTACTACGATGGCGTGGCCGCTTCGCTGATACGCGAAAAGCTACGACCCTCGCTGGCGATACCGACTGAACTCGTCATCCCCGTGTCAGGTCAGAACGGAATCCCGCATAAGATAGGACTTCATCCGAGCTTCGCCAAGCTGGCGCAACACGCAGGGGCGCACCTCAAGATCGTCAAGGGGTACGGAATACCGGGAGAGCTCGAGCGTAGCCACGATACCTGTCAGATATTGATGAGCCTGGGCGCGAGCAAGCTCAACGCAGCCGACATGACCGGCTTCATGGCGAGGCTCATGGATAAACATGATTGGGAGTCCTATCAGTTCTGGGCTCTGGGCTCCACGAACCCGTCGGACACGAACACGCGGAAGAAGCTGCCTATAGTAGTGAACGACCTATCGAATTTAGAGGTCCGTGCGATAGCATGGGAATCGGAGAGCGATCTGCAACAAGCTCTGGATGTGAGCCGTCAGCTCATAGAGATTCGTACACCGAAGAGCGCACTCGAATCTCGCTACCGCTCGGTGCAGCAGTCAACGGAGCTGGTGTTATCCAGAGTTCGTCGAGATATCATCAAACAGGTAGTTGGAAACAATCTCGCGGGCGACTACACGGACTCAGGAATAGGACTGAATCTACGGGATGCTGCAAAGATTCTGCGCGCCAAGAAACTCGCGCCTGATTCGGGTATGAGTGGGAAGGATACCCTGATCCTGTGTGCTCAGGGAGGCTACGATACCCACAGCGATCAACTCACGACAGATCTTGCAGCAGGAGGCCTGCCGGCCTTACTGCGGTCGCTCGGGGATAATCTCGC
Organism: Bdellovibrionota bacterium; assembly: GCA_044351885.1. Classification (GTDB taxonomy): domain Bacteria; phylum Bdellovibrionota_C; class UBA2361; order UBA2361; family OMII01; genus OMII01. Next base: position 903 of record JBILEW010000061.1, on the reverse strand, counting down.
TGTTTTCTACCGGGATCTCGATAGCTTTGGCGCACTAGCCGACACCGTAGTGATCGTATATTCGGAGTTTGGAAGAACCAATTTCGAGAACGGTACGCCTGGATCCGGCTCGAGCGGCACCGACCACGGCCATGCGAGCAACACCTTGGTGTTTGGAGGTCCAGTCGTAGCTGGTGTGTGTGGAGAGGGGCCGAACGCAGCAGAGTTGCAAGATGAAGGATACAATGCGCTGCTTCCAAGGGTAGACGTTCGTGACATCTTCAGCGAAGCGATCCGCTGGCTAGGTATCGACCCTTTGGAGATATTTCAAGAAGCAGGTTATCAGCCTACGGCAGTTGGGATCATCGGGTGACAGCTCCCTCCTGCGTGCTTCGCAATCTGCCTCAGCAGTGCGGCCATGTGGAGAAACTCAAGCTGCTCAAGCTCGAGCGACAGATCCCTATCGGAGCCTGTGAGATTGTGAACATGGTATGCGATTGGCAAGGGCTTACCAAGGAAGCTGTCGCAAATCAGATGCCCAAGCCTCTGCCACAGCGACCAGCACATGAAACAAAAGAGGAAGACTCCTAAACGTCGTCAACGCTTGACCCTAGGGCGAATCGAAAGGACAGGAAGGTGCCGGTGACGTATGTTCTGCTTTTGGGACAGGTCGCATTAACTCACTGCTGAGGCCTCTTCCTCCTCCTATTCCTCATCATTCTGCACCTGCATCGGTTTCGTCATTCTCGTCCGGCTATTTTGGTGGGCATATCTTCGATACCGATACTGTTGCAGATGACAGCGCATTCCGAAGGTCGAGCCGCGAGCCATGGGGAAAAAGAGGCCCCGAGCTAAGCGACCATTTTTTCTTTTCTCGCTGGTATTTTCAAAGAGGATGAACAGGAAGCCGGTGCAGGATTATGA
>JBILEW010000125.1:0-9133 GCA_044351885.1 Bdellovibrionota bacterium | reverse complement strand
CGGCCGCGTGTGCGATGGCTATCGTGTTGAGGCCGCATGGGCACGGACGGCGGGGACGCCGTCCCTCCTATGCACAACGGCGATCGTTGGGTTACGGACGGCGGGGATGCCGTCCTTCCTATGCGTAAGGGCTGCCTACAGGAGGGACGGCGTCCCCGCCGTCCGCAAATCTTCGCAAGGAATCAACACGGTGTACGAAGCATTTATGAGGACAAGCCTGTTGGTCGCCTTCCTATGCGCCTATCAGCGCTCGCGCTGAAGCTCCTCTCGGACCTTCTTCAGCAACGCAATGTTGTCGGAATGACCGGTCATCATCGCGGTGACCTTACCTTTCAGACGACGACCGAGGAGGTAGAGATCTCCGATCGCATCGAGTACCTTGTGACGCACGGGCTCGTTCGGGAAACGCCATGCATCGTTGATCGCCCCTTCCGCACCGATAAGCAGGAAGTTATCGAAGCGTCCCCCCAACGCCAATCCTTGACGCTGCAGATGACCTACATCTTTGACGAAGCTGAAAGTGCGCGAAGGTGCTATCTGATCGCGATACGCCGCGCCATCGGTAAGGGTAAACGAAAAGTGTTGCTCACCCACAGGCTCCGGATACCTCAATGTGTATTCGATCGTGAGCTCATCCGCTGGTTCAACACGGATCCACTCCTTGTCGTCTCCGACTTCGAGGGGCTTACGGATGTCGATTTCGTACCACTCGCCGTCCTGTTCAGTGAGCCCCACCTCCTCGAAGAGACGACAGAACTCACGAGCTGAGCCGTCCATGACTGGAACCTCGCCGTTGCACTTCACCAGTACGTTCGAAATACCGTACGCACACAGCGCGGACATCAGGTGCTCGATAGTTCCGGCTTGGGTTTGACCGAGGCGCACGGTGGTCGCATAACCTGTCGACTCGACGAAGTCTACATGCGCAGGAACTACGGTAGTCTCGGAAACTCCAACAAAATGAATACCTGAGTTAGGCGGCAATGGCTCCAGAATCAAGCCACTTTTGCGCCCTGAATGTAAACCTTGCCCATACAGAATAGCCGCATGCGCGAGCGTCTTCTGCGGCATCGCCCGACCACGCAACGTTTGACGGGCAAATACTATCGGATTGATGGTGACCGACTCGCGCAGCGGACCGACGGAGGTCGGCTCGATCGCCTCCCAGCGCGGACCCTCGACCTCTTCGGCGATATCGCTGTTGGAAACCAATCGACGAATCACCTGAATAGTTCCAGAAAGGTCCAATGGCTTCTCGATGAAGTCCGAAGCGCCCAGCCTAGTTGCTGCTACTGCCGTCGAGATGGTGGCGTGTCCGCTAATCATCACTACAGGAAGGTCTGGGTGAATCTCCTTGATCTTTCGCAGGGTCTCCAGGCCGTCCATACCTGGCATCCAGATATCGAGCAGCACAAGGGCAGGCCGGGTATTCATCACGATACGGATGGCAGACTCGCCATCCTCGGCGAGCAAGACCGAGAAGCCCTCGTCTTTCAACACACCTTCAAGCGAACGGCGGATACTGGCTTCGTCATCGATGACTAATACGAGCTGCTCGCTCACATCGTTTTGGGAGTTTGCAAGGTTGTGCATACGGTAGAACGCCTGGTGAATCACCGTTTGAAGATTCGACAGCCACACACGAACGCCCCACATCACATCGTCGACCGCTCGTCTATGCTCCTGAACATAGTACCTGCCCTCTCATTCAAACGCAAACCCGCGAAAGAACACGATTTACCGAGCTGAGCAGCGCAAAACGATGTCTTGCTCGTATTTCCCTGTACGTACGCTTCTCCTCTCTCCGCATAGTTATCTGGAACGAAAGAACAATTTAACCAGCCACTCAGGCGGCGGCGCCGTACTGAGATTAATGGTACCATCCCTCCTGCTCTCCCCTCCATCTGTCGACCCCTGTACAGAGTCTTCGGCTCTAGCACCTCGACCTGTTTGAAACTCATCTTATTAGGTTGTTATGGCCTGGAAATTATTCGGTTCAAGAAAGCCCCCGTCGGAGCCCCCTATGCGTCTCGCTGATGGCGTTCGACAGACGATATTGAGCTCGCTCGGGATCCACTCTATCCCTATCATGCCTCAAGCTGCACAGCAGGCTTTCCAACTGGCTACCAATCCCAACGCCGAAGCACACGACTACATCGAAGTGATCGAGGCCGATGAAGGGCTCTCGGCTCGAGTACTGAAGATAGCCAATTCCGTCTTCTACGATCGTGGTGGCGGAAGCAAGACGATAGCCGATGCCGTAAACGTCGTCGGCATCTCCGAACTCAAAGGGCTGCTCAATTCAACGGCGCTCTCGAACGTGTTTCCCTTGCGTCATCCGATGCGCCGCCAATTCTGGGCGCACGACGTCGCTACCGCAATCACGGCGCGACTCTTGAGTCGCAATTTACTTCCCTCGTGTACTGACCAGGCATTCTTGGCGGGCCTCATGCACGACATCGGGAAACTCCTCCTGCTTCAGCGGCACACCGACAATTATGACAAACTCGTGAAACGGGGATTAGCCGATGGTATCGAATCGACCAAAGCTGAGGCGCTCGAATATCCCTTCGATCACACCGAGGTGGGACACCTGATCGGAGAGCGTTGGAACTTTTCGGCTGAGCTCATTACCGTCATCAGAAATCATCACCAACTTTGGAATGATGTCCCGCAGCAATCCCTAACGGCGATCGTGAAAGCAAGCAACATCCTGACGCACGCCTTGGGATTGACTGGCGCCGGTGAATCTCCATCGATGCGCCGTATTTACGAGCCGCTTCTTCCCGAAGCATGGGACTTCCTGCGCGTTTCAGCATCCATGCAAAAATCTCTCATAGAGGAAGCGCGCAGGTGCTTCGAGAATGAGTTCGAGCTCTTCGTCTCGTGGGGCAACGGGTGACGGATCTGTTGCTGTGCATCATCGCACTGCTCGTGGTTGTCATCGGCGCGAACATCAGGGCCCTCCAGAGGATCAAGCAACGACTGAGAAGCCCTCATCCGTCTCGACCTCGCACCCTACTCGATTCAGCCGCGGCGAAGACGCCTGTCGTCGGCCGGCTCACCGAGGAGATCCTGCGCGAGCTCGATGCCCTGATACAATCCGAAGATGACCACCGCACCCGCTACAAGATCCTGACAGACAACGCTGCAGCAGCGGTCATGCTCCACGAAGCCGATGGAACGATCAATTGGTGTAGCCCCTTTACAGAGGTACTGACCGGCTTTCCGCTTTCTGCCATATACAAGGACCGAGTTTCGTTCCTGAGGGCCAATGCGCACGAGGACGACAAGGGTCTCATAGAACGAGCACTCGCTATCGTATCGACCGGCGAACCCTTCCAGTGTCGCTACCGTTTTTACCACAAATCAGGGATGACGCTGTGGTTGGAGACCCGAACCGTTCCGATCTTCGACTCTGAATCGAGCCAGTACGCTGCCCTCTCGATTACACTCGACGTAACGGCGAGCGTCATCAATCAGATGCAGATCGAGGAACGCAACCGCGATCTGCATGAATTCACGTACATGATCTCCCACGATCTCAAGGCTCCGATCTCCACGATAAAGGGTATGCTGGGGATTCTCGAAGAGGAGCGCTTGGAAACTCACGCCCCCGAATGCAAGGAACCGATCGACTACATATCCAAAGCTACTATCCGCCTTGAGCAATTGGTGGAGGGTGTTTTGGAGCTGGCAAAGATTTCGTCCAGCGAGCGTTCTCTCGACCGCGTAGACACCAACGCCGTGCTTACCGATGTTGCAGACGATTACAGACGGCAGTTCGATGATACTGGAGCACTACTCGACATAGCTTCCGATCTACCCCCGACGCTCGGAAATCGCACACAACTCTATCAGATATTCAGCAACCTCGTCGGTAACGCCCTCAAGTACAGGTCAGCAGAACGCCCGCTCATAGTGTCGATTGGCTCTCGCAGCGCGCCCTCGCGCAGAAAAGTCAGGCTCACCGTGACCGATACAGGGAGAGGCATTCCACATGACAAGCTGGATCTCATCTTCAAACCCTTCAATCGGGCTGGCGAGGAGGCGATACAGGGCACGGGGGTCGGACTGGCGTGCGTCAAACGCTTGGTCGAGAAGGTCGGGGGCTCTCTATCGGTCGAAAGCACCGAAGGGGTCGGAACCACCTTCACCTTGGAGCTCCGTCGCGCACCGGAACAATAACATCGCAAAACTGTACCCGATAGCACGAGCAGCAAAGATGCTCATCAAAGGATCGCACCATTCACGTGCGTTAACCCGGACTCACCGGTAACAGTCCCCTGACCGCTGTTACCAGCTCCACCGCATCGACAGGTTTCGCCAGATGTCGTTTGAACCCGGCTTGCAGCACCCTCGCGCGGTCCTCCTCGCGCGCAAATGCAGTAACCGCTATCGCCGGCAGAGGTCCGCATTCGCTCGCTCTGCCGTTGATGTCCTTCAATAGCGAGTAGCCGTCCTTACCTGGCATACTGATATCACTTACGAGCACGTCAGGCTTGAAACCTTTCAAATGTCGGAGAGCCTCTTCCGCGCCTGATGCGACCGCTACGGACGCTTTGTGGTCTTCGAGGATTCTACTGAGAAGCTCTCGTGAGTCCGCCTCGTCGTCCACGACGAGAACCCTTATGCCCTCGAGGCATCCATCACCGATCTGGCGTGGAAGAGCCTCGAATGCGGTCGTGTGATCATTTGCGCAGCAGGGCAGAGAAATACTGAAGCGAGATCCCTTTCCCTTGCCATCACTGAAGACCTTGACCTCGCCTCCATGCAGCTCGATCAGGTGCTTGACGATCGACAATCCTAATCCGAGTCCACCGTGTTTTCTGATCGAGCTCGGATCACCCTGACTGTAGCGCTCGAATATGCGAGCCATGAAATGAGCATCGATCCCCTCGCCGGTATCGGATACCGAAACATTGACCGTCGGACCTTCGACCACCGAGCTGACTACGACCCTTCCCCCGGAAGGTGTGAACTTCACCGCGTTGCTGATAAGATTCCCGAAAACTTGCTGCAGTCGGGCTGGGTCGCCGTTGACGACCATTTTCTCTCCGACTTCGGACGACAACATTACTCCCTTCTCCTGAGCAATCAGCGTCATGCTATTTACAGCACCTTGAATGACCTCTTGCAGATTGAGCGGATGCATATCCAACTTGACCTTGCCCGAGTTTATTCTATTTATGTCAAGCAAGTCCGAGATGAGCTGCGCCTGTAAACGGGCGTTCTTGTCGATGACATCGAGCGCCTGTCGCACGCTTTTGGGATCAAGATTCCCCTTCTTGAGCATCTGCACCCATCCGAGGATCGCATGCAGGGGCGCGCGTAGCTCGTGGGAGAGAACCGCTACGAACTGATCTTTGGAGCCATTGGCTTTCTCGGCTTCACTTCTTGCGATACGCTCGCTCTCAAGTAAGGCTTCTCGTTCCTCCAAGAAGCACCTCTGGTCGTGTACGTCAGTGCACGAGCCGACCCAGCGATGGATCGTTCCTCGCGAATCTCGGGTCGGAATTGCTCTTGTGATGAACCAGCGATAAACACCGCCTCTCCGGTAACGCAAACGGCACTCGTGTTGGAAGGGCTCACCACTCGTGAGGCTCTCCTGCCACCTGCGTACTACCTCTTCTCGATCCGAGGGATGCACGAAATAAGTCCATCCGTAGTGAAGACTTTCGCGTACATTCGTCCCCGTGTATTCCAGCCAACCTTTGTTGAAATACTCTCCTCGGCCATCCGGCAGAGCGCTCCACACCAGTTGAGGTACCGTGTCTGCCAAGCTACGAAACTTCGTCTCGCTCGCCTGCAACGCCAGCTCGGCTACTCGCCGCGCCGTAATGTCAATCAGAACTCCGTCCCACGTTACGCAGCTCTCTCTGGCGTGAAGTTCGGGGGCTGCTCGGCAGAGCAGCCAGCGCACTTCGCCAGTAACTGTGCGAATTCGAAATTGCACCTCGAGAATTTTTCCTGTACGGCGCGATTGCTGCTCTGCTCGAAAGAGCAACTCACGGTCGTCTTCGAGTATTCTGTCGTAAAAAGAGCACGGCGAGGCCATCAACGACTGTGCACTGTATCCGATCAGCTCCTCGATACCGGCACTCACATACAACAGGGACGAACGCCCATCGGGCGCATCTACCGATTGGTAGATCGCTCCGTTGGGAAGATTATCTCCGAGCATCCGGATCTTTTCCGAGAGCGTTCGGCGCTCGTGAATATCCGCAATTACGAAAAGCCATTGAGTTCGGCTACCGTTCCCGAGTTTGATCGGAACGCCTTGGACGTGGAACCAACGCAAGTCCCCGTGGGGTTGAACGGGTGCACGAAACTCTTCGTTGATCGGGGCGAGTTCATGGGACGCAGTTTCCCAAGCTGCGGCGAGATCCTCCGATTGCTCTGGCTGGAATATCCCATGCCAGACATTTCCCCGCAGGACTGCCCGTGCGAGCCCCGTGAGCTCCCGAACATGACGATTCCCATAGCGAATATGGCCTATCGCGTTGGTGACCAAGATACCGAGAGGAGCGACCTCTGCGAGTGCCTCGAACGTACCTCGCGATTCACGCAAGGCCTGCCCCGTCAGCTTGAGGTTGGTGATGTCCATGAGCACGCCACTGAAGCGCGTTCCTTCCCCGTGATCATCCGGAAGTACACGTCCTAGGGAAAGTATCCACCTCATCCCTTTACTAGGATGCAGTCTGAATTCAGCCCGATACTTGCCCGTTTTTGCCGCAAGCTCATGTCGGCGACGAACGGATTCCACATCCTCGGGGTGTATTGCTGCGAGAAAGTTTTCGTACGTCGCTCGAGCATCGAGCGGCATGTGCAGCACCTCACGAAAGGAGGCTGACCAGAAACGTCGTCCGGTTTTGAGATCAACATCCCAAGAACCGACGCCAGCACTGCGCTGGGAAAAGTCGAGACGCTCCTCACTCTCCCGGTACATCTTAAAGCTCCGCTCGGCGCTGAGCAGTGCGCCACGGAGCATCGCCGCGTACAGGGCTGCAGCCACGAAGAGTGCCGAAGCTTCGACGACAGCCTGCGCAGTAAAATGCTCATCCGCCGAAAAGTAATATCCGAATATGAGTCCCAAGCCCGAGGAGAGAAACCCCGATACCCATCCCCACAACAACGATGCGACCGCAACGGCGGGGAGAAAGAATAGGAGTGGGCTACCCGGAAGGATCAGATGGCCGGCGAGTATCCGCACGCCGAACATAACGGAACTCAGCAGCAACGCACCTCTGAATGCTACCCGCACGGAGATATTCGGTCTCACGGTTCTCAAAAGAGTGCGATAGAGACGTTCACTGCACGCTTTTAAGTGCATGAGACACCGAGTACGACATCATTCACAGACACGCGACCTACCTATTAACGTGATCCACTGATCAAGCTCGAGCTTATACTGTCGCCTCTCGCTACCAGCGGGAAGCCTTAGCCAGCACTGACTCTCCCTGCACCCTGACCACGATCATAACATTTCCTCAAACTACGTTATGGGTCAAGGATCTCATGCTGAGAGTGGCTGTAAAATGCGCGGTGTTCGGAAACATATCCGAGATAAGGCAGGGTATTTAATTTATGGACCTTCAGAGTTTAGAGCAGCTAAGAAACAGGGGGTTACACAAGAAGGATAGGGCCTTGCACGGATATTGATCGCAGGCTCAAGCGTGAAGTGAACAAAGAGGACAGTGAGGTCAGCGAGGGAATATAACATCCGTTTTGCTTATCCTTCTCCCCCTCGTTGCTCTCGCCGCTCTCTTTGTGAACATCCTCCTCGGGTAGGTCGCTGGGGCGCCAGGCCAAACTACCCACTCGATTTCCTGAAGCGTCTAATTTGTCTTCAAACCGGAGCTGCATATGAGCACTAAGGACCGCAGGGAGGGAAAGGAGGCCGAAGAGATCAAGAAGCTTGGCTTCGAACTCGAGCCACCCGTCGATGATTACAGCTCTCAGCCCGATTCGGGAAGTCGAATGGGAGGCGCGCGTGGGCGCCAGGAGTATGGGATAGAGGGAGAGATCGCCTCGGAAAACGACCTACACAGCAAAGAATATGAGGAGCAGGACACCCATCCGCTGGAGGGGATAAATGTCGAGGCCCTCGGCATATCCGAATTCAGTGAGGAAGCTACCCACGGCGTAGAAGGGTTCGAACGCGCCGCTCGTGAGGAGCATCACCAGACCATTCCTGACGAATACTTAGAGAACCTGATCCGAGAAAGACTCGAACACCACGATCGTATCGACGCTCGCTCTATCCGCGTCACTGTTGTACGTCCAGGAATCGTAGTCCTCGCTGGAGATGTGCACTCACACTCGGAGAACCTGCGGATAGTCGAGGTAGTTTCAGCGATACCGGGCGTCGACGCGATCGACAATCGACTGCGTGTTGAGGAGAGGCTTCCCTAGGGAAGCGAGGCAAAACCACGTGGGCGTGTAGTTTTGTCGCGCAGCGGTGCTCGCACACTGCTTCGATGCATGGGGGTCTGATAATTACTATTCTCTCTTCCCATGGATAATTTTACAAAGAGGACAGAGAGGAGGAAGGGAATAAGGGCCTTATACCGTCTTTCAGTAGCTTCACAGTAAGGAACCTCTGAAAAAGTCTCTGTGTTTTGCTGGGGATTAGTGGTGATTTGATGGCTGACGCTGACGAATTACGTTGACGTCGGACGACAAACGGTAGACGTCGGAGTCTACCGTCCATCGTTTGACGGGGGCGTGGACGTTATACGAGCTTTAGGGAAGCGAAGCAAAACCTAACTACTGACGATCTCTGCGACAGAGACGACGAAAAGTCGGACCGCGGAGCTTCCGCTCCGCTAGCGAGTAGCATCACAACCCACGCAGAAGGCGGACTAGAAAGTCCGCGGTCCAGTCGCGACCGGCTCCCTACCACGTTCACTTTTGCCGATTGAAACGTTTTGCCTCGCTTCCCCAGCAATCTTAACTGACCCGATCCGGCGCAAAGCCCAAGAACGTCAGTATCTCGTGCACGACCGCCGTTACCTCAGGAGCCCACGTACGCGGATCGTTGCGCATCGAGGTTATACCGTTCAACAGCAGCTTGGTGGCGTAGCGCGCACCGGTGCGGGCAGCTTCGACGACGATCGCCTCCTCTGCCGGG
>JBILEW010000018.1:0-53747 GCA_044351885.1 Bdellovibrionota bacterium | reverse complement strand
TCCGCCACTTGCGTGCGCCTGCTTCATGTAAGCCCTAGACAGGGGATCCACTGAGCCAGCAACGAAATGCAGATCTGGGACGACTCCAGAGATAAATCGCTCAGATGCAACCGTTGCGTGTATATAGCCTATGAAAAGCTGGCGCAGCACCTCCTCTTCGCGCGGAGCGAGCTCGGCGATTACACTCTCGGGATAGCGCGCCGTAAACTCGTCCGCACAGGCACTCCACAGATTCATACCTCTAAATTCAGCTCGTACGAGATCGGCTGTTCTGACCGACGAGAGCCACTTGGCGCTTTGCAGGACATCATCGGAGACGAGAAACGACGACATCTCTCTGCTCTTTGAAGAGGCCCATTGCGCCAAGGCTCGCTGCTCTCCAATACAACGAGCGCAGCTCATCACGTTTCGTCCCCCTGCGACCCTCGAGTCACGGCCACACGCAGAAAATGCTCCGTCACATCGAAGCTGCACAACGTCTGCGCCATTCTTGAGTAGATAGTTTGCTATCAGGTACAGCACCCCACCTTCACTGTGGACGAGACCGTAGGGAGAAAAGAGCGCAAGCTTCATAGAGCAACCACCGAGATAGGCCGTTTCGTTTCGGGATTACGATACACGAGGTAGTACTCGGTATCGCTGCGACGAGCGCGAGCACCCAGACAGAGGCTCTCCGCTCTCAGTAGACCGAAGATGCATTCGTGCGGCGAGGACTCCTTGAACAGCGCTTCGTCCAGGGGAACCTCGATCGAGGATTCTGGAGCGAGGGTACCGACATGGAGGGGGACCTCACGGCCAAGCGCTATCCGGAAGAGATCCGGCTTCACCGTCTCCGTACCTGCGTTAATCATGACGAGCGACGACGCAACATCCGACTCCTGTACCGCTATCCCGACAGCAGCCGAGGGACCGTGCGAGAGGCTCTGATCCTCTTCGCTCTCCGAAGTTTGCGGCTCCTCGTCTGAATGCCGGAAAGCGGCCACCGAGTACAGCGTCGAGAACTGCGGCGACACGAGCTCGACAGCCGCTTGAGAAGCACGCAGGTTGACCCTACCTTGCGAGCACGAGAGCTGGATCTCCAGACCGAACAGCCCTGACGCCTCTCCGCGCAAAGAGGGGAATGCATCCTCCAGCCGCACACCATCGGGCTGACCTAAGCGACCACCATCGAGCATGACTGAGCGCCGCTCTATCCCCTTACCAAAGAGGGTCAACATGCACGAGATCGAGTAAGGCCCACTGGTGACCCCGGCAGAAGGGAAGAAATGAACGCGAGACTTTATAGCTGCTGTAGAGAAGCAAAACGCGAGGGCTTTCACACTATTTGACGACGCACGATCCATCACACCCTCCCTACCACGATGTCACACAACGAAAGATGTCGTGCTCCGGGGCTTCCCCTGGGATACGCTCGAACAGCTGACACGTAAACACCGTCTGATGGCGCGCGCTCAACCGGATGTACGACTGCAGCGGCCCCTTCTCCCAGGCTTTGTCATCGGCATCTGCGAGGAGCTCACCTTCGAGAGCCAGCAGCTTGCATCCGTTAGGGGCGATAGTGAGATTCCACTCCGGTGAGCGGTTGCCGTAGAACATACGCAGCGTGACCTGTGCAGTCTCGAGCCCCGCATTTACCAGCGCGACGAGGTGCTCTCTCTGGCCACCGACGATTAAGGGAATAAAGCAACTCTCACGAGAACGCACTACGGTCGGAGCGCGCGACATCGACACGTGCTGCTGCAACGCATGGCGACAGACGTGTCGTGTGTGTGCCGGAGACGTGATCGCTACGTGTCCATGCCGAACCCCACCCTGCATCTTGAGAGGCCCCATGAACGGCTCGAGCTCGATGACACCGACCTGATCAACCGGGAATTCCACCTCGACCGAGTTCACGCGCACGCCGTCGACATCGTAGATATCGAGGGTTGAAGCCGAGCGCCCCCCTTGCCCAAGACCATCACCCGGGGCGACCAGCAGGGTAGTTGAGAAAAAGGGCTCCCCTGCTATCCAAAAATGGCTCGTGACATCAGAAGCGCTCATTGAGGCTCGCTCTCCTACGCTAGACACTCCGGACCCATAAGATAAATAACGGAATCCAAAATGGAACGTAGCAGAAAAACCTCTGTTTTACACCCCTGAAAGGGGTGGGGAAGGAGGGCAATTTACCGGACGGCGGGGACGCCGCCCCTCCTATTCATGACCCAGGAGGGACGGCGTCCCCGCCGTCCATTACGCCCACGATCCGCTTTCGCAGCAGGGAGGGATTTTACCCCGCTTCTCTACGGAACGATCTGAATCTCCGGACCAGAAGTAATGACAGGCGAGCTCTTGTCAGTAGAGGGACCTGCAACCTCCGGCGCCCTCGTTACCGCATCCTTCTTGGAGCTCTTGGCGGTAGGACTCTCTACCTGAAGTTCCGGCAAGGCGGCCGAAGGAGAAGATGGCACTACGCCTCGACTCGGCATCGTCCACTCCGACTCCTCCATCTCCCAGCGTTTGCGCTGCGCGTCGTGCAGGTTGGTCGGAACGGTGGAGTAGCCCAGATGCCGAACTGGGATGCGCTCGAGCGCTCCAGGCAACGTACCTCCGCGCAAGAGCTTGGTAAGCTCTCTGGTCTTGCTCATCTCGACGCTCCCGGCAGAGAGTACCAACGACGAGGATGGGTCGATCAAGCGCGCATTCAGGTACACCCGCTCCGGTGAACTCACATAGGTGCCTACGACCACGGCTGCGAGGTTCCGCTCGGGACGTACCGCGCGAACATCACGTGAGAGCGCGAACTCGCCGGAGGTATCGAGAAACTGCAGCGCGTCCGTGTGGCGCAATTCGATGACGTCGAACCCTTTCATGGCAAGCTCGCTCATGAGCTGCTCTCCTACCATGCGGCCGAAGGTGGAGCTGGAGTAGAGGTCATCGATGTTGACGAAGGTGGTCACCCCGATTGGACCTGGGGCCGAGCCGCGGTAGTAGCGGTCGATCTGGTCCGCCAGGAGCGCCGTCTTGAAGCGCCCGGGGCCGTAATTGTCGTATTCCTTGGTAGGAACCGGCCAATAAGCGGGCATATCGTCGTACCGTGGGCTGCACCCGAGCGCAGCGACAAGAATCAGGGTGCCTGCCAGCGATAGCGGGTGGCATACTCCTTGAACTCTCAGTACTCTCGAGACGAGTGTTTTGATCTTTACCGCGGTAACACTCAGACAAGATGGAGTAACCATAATAACCTCATGCAGATAGCTTTTCTCCGGAGCGTAGGATTCCGAATGAGCACCTTCAAGCGTGTCATCCTTTTGACACTAACCACCTTACTTGCAGGGTGCGCCTTCCTGGAACGCCACGTAGGCGAGTATTGCAAGACTCGTGCTTACGTGAGGACCGACTTCGAAGCCTTCATAAATCAGAGGTTTAACCTCGCCAGCCCTGTACGCATGGGCATTATCCCCTTCGTGACGCAGGCAAACATTTCCGCATACAGCAACGAGCTTCCCGGCCTCGGTAACAATCTGGCCTGGGCCGTACACCGTGAACTACTGGCTAGCGAAGTATTTCCGATCGTCGAGGTACTCAACCGACAGGACTGGCCAGGCAAGAAAGAGGAGTTCTTTACCGGCAACTTCGGAGCCATAACGGCCGCCCGCGATGCCAAGTACGATCTCGTTATGGTGGGCTACGTCGAACCCATCCATCGTCTGGATACCTGGATCATTCACACCAAGGTTATCGAGGTTGAAGCTGGCGTCACCCTCTGGTACGGCACCTCTACGGTATACACCCAACGCCCAGACATGTTGGAGGTGAGCAGCTCCATCGGCCTGACCGATCGTAGACCAGACCTTCTCCACACCACCCCACTCTTGGAAGAATCGGCGCAATGCATCGCGTACGATATGCTACACGATCCTGAGGTCGACTGACGAGCACGGCTCGCGCCCTGCTCCCTGTCACCCAGTTCGCCAAGCACTCTGGCGGACACAACCGATCTTCTTCTATAGTGCTCTCGACTAGATAATAGTCGAGAACGCCATATGCCTTCGCCTTTACTACGCCATATCTTACTCACCGTGGCACTCGCCGTCGGTTCGATCGCCAGCACTAACGCGCAACCAAAGAGCAATGACAACGAGATCCTCCTCTCGGCCTCCCTGTTTCGACCCGTTAATTCGGGGTCGGGCTCGTTCAATGCAGACGGCGTCTACAGCTACCACTTCGGCAACCCAGCCTGGGAGCTCGGCGTCCGACAAAGCTTCACCTACTCCTTCAGCGAGGAGAACTCCGATGTGTGGAATGCAGTGACCGCCCCTCTCGTGCGCTACAATATTCTTACGGACAGCATCTTCGGCATTCCGAGGCGCGACGAATTCGTTCCGTTCATCGGTGGCTTACTCGGCGCTGTGTGGAACGACAGCGACATTACCGGAACCACCGGACCTGAGGTCGGTCTACGCTGGTACGCCCGCGAATCTACCTTCCTACTCGTTTCGTACCGCTACGAGTGGTTCTTCGAATCGCTCAGCAACTCAGACAACTCTCAGACCGCGAATAACGTTGTGGCGCTAGGAATCGGGTTCAACTGGGGTGGACGAAGTCGAGCGATTGCTCCGTAAGCAAGCAGTTCTCCTGTCCCAAAGTAGTCTTTAGGAAGCGAAGCACTCTACCACGGGAACGTGCTCGTGCACCTAAACGTAAACGTGCCCGGAACAAAAACATCAAGATGTTCGTGCACGTGCACGTTTACGAGCACGCGCACGTTCACGTGCCAAGCTCAAAAGTGAGCCCTCTGGTAATTTTCGCCGCTCTTCCCTTCTGAGTTATGCATTTGGTTAGCGAACGTGTAGGCGCAGAGGAGGGAAATACGACACTATTCGCAACGCATTTACCGGCTGCGAGACCCCTTCTTAACCGCCGAGCGCTTCGCACCGCCTACCTTCTTCGTGGCGGCCTTCTTCGTCGCAGACCTCTTGGGCGCTGTTTTCCTAGCAGACCCGACCTTCTTCGTCGTGCGCTTCGCTGCTGACGGTTTCTCCACGCCGCTCTTTCGACCACCTCGCAACTCATCCAACACCGCCAAGACCTCCTCGGCATGACCTTCCGGTTTGACTGAATCAAATACTCGAACCACCTTCCCGGTACCGTCGATAACAAAGGTCTTGCGGAAGATCCCCTTGAAGCTGCGTCCCATGAATTTCTTGTCGCCGTATGCTCCATAGGACTGCGCTACCGTGAACTCCTCGTCCGACAGCAACGGAACCGAGAGTCCATGCTTCTTGCAAAACTTCGCCTTGGTTGCATCTGTACCACCAGAGATCCCGAAAACGCGGGAGTTGCGCGCCTGAAATGCTTTGAGGTGCGCAGAGAACTCCTTGGCCTCGATCGTACACCCTGGGGTGTCGTCTTTGGGATAAAAGTACAACACGGTGTATTCGCTCCCCTTCCCGCCTACCCTGTGGGATGTTCCATCTTTGTCGCTCAATGTGAATGTTGGAGCCTTATCTCCTTCCTTGATGCTGGCCATGTGCACCTCCTGATCGCCTGTATTTAACAATCCACGGGAATCGAGGCAAAACCCACCACTCTACCACGTGAACGTGCTCGTGCACCTGAACGTAAACGTACCCAAAACAAAAACATCAAGATGTTCGGGTACGTGCACGTTTACGAGCACGAGCACCTTCACGTGCTAAGTTCAAAAGTCAGATCAAAGTCAGTTTTGCCTCGCTTACCCAGAAACGTGCTCCGCACGCTCCCACACCGAGCGCTTCTACTGCACCCCATCTCAAAGGGCAATGAGGAATCAGGTACTTAATGACAGGCACCTTTCTTATGTCACATCGGAGCACCGAGACCTCATACCCCCTATGAACGAGTGCGTCCGTGGGCTCACTGCATGGCCAACCAAGAATTCAATCATCCTTCTCAATCCGCTGGAACTGCGGAGTTCAACCCTTCTGCAAGCCGTCCGAACCCATTTCCTGAAGGGGCTTCGCCTACGATCGACAAAGATACAGAACGCCAGGCGATCCTTAAACAGATAACGGAGGGAACTCGAGATCTCGCTCCGAACGATGCAGCCGAATCTGAGCTGCGGGCACAAGAGCGCCCGGCGCAAGCGCTTGGCACAGACCCGATCTCGGATCCTAACCAATCGGGTGCAAATCTTAGCCAGGCGGAGAGCCCCTACCGTTCAACCGATCAAGTCCGGCCCGACGAACTAGGCGCACCACTTCAGGGTATCGCGAGCCGTGGACGCGAATTTCTGATGCGGCTGGGTACGAGCTTGCGAGAGATCCCGGGCATCGATGCCTGCATCTCTCTCGCGCAGAGTGCTATCGAATACGTTGTCTCGGTATTCAGCCCACCACGTGGTGTGCATCGCGGTGATGTAGCGGTCAAGGCAGAAATGGTCACGCTCACTGACCAATACCGTGACGGCGCTACGGGTATACAGACGACCTTGGGACATGCCTTTGATCTCCTCGACCATACGTCTGCCTTGGATTCCCTCGAAGCCTCCAAGAAGCTCCACGCCTCGATTATCAAGGCTGCGCACGAGCTCGGAGAGGCCGCTCTGCAGGAGGACGAAAGGGAGAAACGCGCCGAACACGAGCGCCAGGCGCTCGAGGATCAAGAAGCCCGGAAAGCGGCTGAAGCGGTCCGAGCGATCGACAATCTGAGCGGCGCTTCGAACGGAGAGACTCAATCAATTATCAACAAACTCAGCGGTCCCTTTGCAATCTCGATTGAACAAGCGATAAGTTTGGCCCGCGATGCGGAGCGTCGTGAAGTTGAGCAGCTTGAGCGTCACACGACCGAGGCTCGCATCAACTCAATCACCGTTCCCGAGAAACCCACAAGCTCCACCCTAGCCGCCTGAGGCGAGGAGCCTTCCCTTTTTGCCTCCGATGCACTATCTGTTCTGCATGGAGAAACCACCACTGGAGCTGACCTACGAGCTTCCACACATCGCACCGTGCGAGCACATTGCAGGCAACGAAAAGTTTATTCGTAAAGCATTCGCGATCCAAGCGACTCACCTGACACCGACCGGTACGTCCCTCATGGACATCACCCTCGACCTGGAGGACGGTGCGCCAGTTGGTGGAGAGGAGGCCGCTCGACAGCTCTTCGTATCACTCCTCAAATCTCCCGAGAACGGGCTGCGACAAGCCGGGGTTCGAATTCACCCGCCAGAGTCCGCGGATTTTGCACGAGACCTGGAGGTCATCCTCGAGGGCGCCGGAAACGAGGTGGCCTACATCACGATCCCCAAGGTACGCAGCGCGCGCGAAGTTCGCTGGACGCTGGGGGTCATTCAGTATCACCTTCGAAAACAGGGGATATCGAGAAAGATACCGCTCCACCTGCTGATTGAGACACCCGAGTCGCTCTCGTGCCTTCACGAATTAGCGGCTATCGACGAGGTACAAACCCTCGACTTTGGGCTGATGGACTTCATCTCTCACCTCGGCGGTGCGATACCATCGCACTGCATGCGAAGCCCCGAGCAATTCGATCACAGCTTGTTACGGAAGGTAAAGGAAGAGATCGCACTAGCCGCGCTTGCTGCCAACAAGGTGCCATCGCACAACGTGACGGTAGACGTACGGCGGCCCGACCAAGCCTACCAGGATGCACATAGGGCTCGCACGGAGTTCGCGTTTCTGCGCATGTGGAGCATTCATCCTGACCAGATCGAACGGATCATCCACGCTATGTCGCCAAGCTCGGTGGAAATAACCGAGGCTCGCGAGATCTTGGCTGCGGCAAAGGCGAAGCAGTGGGGACCGATAGAACACAACGGACGGCTCCACGATCGTGCTTCGTACCGATACTATTGGGGGATCTTGGCGCGAAGCGGTGAGAAGCTTCCATAGCACCATGCATCGCATTGGGAGGGCGATCGTGTCGGTCGCCGTTCATTCGAATTATCGACATACGTCTTCTATGGACCGAGGTCCTCATGTTCTCCGCTTCAGCGAACGTCGATCGGCAGCCGAGCTTTTTGGTTAAGTAACGCGGAGGCGCGGAAGACGCGGAGGGCGCAGCCGAATGTTACGAGTATCGATCGGCTCCTCAACTCGGCTGTTCTCGTGCACGAGCTCCCATGTGTATCGTAGCAATGCCCCTCCTGCGGTCTCCGCGTTTTTCGCGCCTCCGCGTTACTTAACCAAAATATTCGAACACGGAAGAACTTGAGTGCTCACCAAACAAGGCATCGTTACCATCCTTTGGAGAACACAAGCGTCGACGGGACTGTTGCCTGTCACGCAATCGTTACCAAGATAACGCAGCTCGTGTGTTCCAGCGCACGGCGACCGACACGGTCGTACTCCCACGTGTTGGAACCTGCTTATTGCCGTTAGGCCCGTGTCAGCAACTCGCGCAGCGCTTCGAGATCGGTCGGCTTTACCAAGTGATGGCTGAATCCCGCCTCGTACGCGCGCAAGCGGTCGCGCTCCTGACCGTATCCTGTGAGCGCAACAAGTAGTGGGCTCTTCCCCGTTTTTGTTCGTAGCTGCCTTGCCAACCCGTATCCGTCCATCCCGGGCATCGCGATATCCGAGAACACCACATCCGGCTCGAATTCATCCGCCAAGCAAAGGGCAGACCGCCCGTCATAGGCAACTCGCGCTTCCTGACCGAGCTCTTCCAACATCATAGCGAGAGTATCAGCAGATGGCTTCACATCATCGACAACCAGTACCCGACGACGGGCTAGATTTCGCACACCGTGAAACTGCTTATCCTTCTGCCCTAGTTCTCGAGGCGCATCCTTTCTCTGCTCGGTTACAAGAGGAAGCGTAACAACGAATTCACTACCGAGACCAGGACCTTCGCTCGTTGCAAACACAGTACCTCCGTGCATTTCGACGAGATTTTTCACGAGCGTAAGACCTATTCCTA
The DNA here is from genome assembly GCA_044351885.1 of Bdellovibrionota bacterium. GTDB lineage: Bacteria > Bdellovibrionota_C > UBA2361 > UBA2361 > OMII01 > OMII01. The sequence continues at coordinate 44,846 of JBILEW010000018.1, read as the reverse complement.
ATCCGCCTTGCGCTCTATCGAGGCTCACGTTCACCTGCGTAAATGCGTCGAAGATACTCTCGAGCATCTCTTGGGGAATACCTGAGCCGTTGTCCCTGACTCGAACGAACGCGCGGCCGTCATGCGCATCTGCCGAGATGCGAATCAGCCCTCCCGGCTCGGTGTATTTGGCCGCATTGTGAATCAGGTTCCCGAACACCTGCGTCAAACGTCCGATATCGCCGTCTATGATCACGGGATAGTTGGGGAACTCGACTTCGAGCCGATGCCGATAGGTATCCACGATGGGACGAATTGCTTCGATAGCTCCCGTAAGGATAGTAGAAAGCTCCGTCTTCTCCGTTCTAAGCTGAATTTTACCGCGAGATATCCGCGACACATCGAGCAGGTCGTCGATTAATCGCTTGAGCTGCTTGACCTGGCGCCCCATCATCTCCCGAATTCGAGCTGCCTGCACCGGATCCTTCTCGAATCGCGGCCAAATCTCCAGCGAATTGCTGATCGGGGCGAGCGGATTGCGCAGCTCGTGGGCCAACGTGGCGAGGAATTCATCCTTTCGCCGATCAGCGTCCTTCAGCATCTGCTCGGCTTGCTTCCGTTCTGTGGTATCGACGGTCACACCGAACATACGCTCCGGACGTCCAGTGTCGTCCCACCTCACATCGCCGAGACACGCGAGCCAACGCCAGCTGCCTGCACCATCGGAAACACGAAATTCGGCCCGAAAGGGCTGGCTCGACGTGCGCGCTACATCGATCGCATGTTCAACTTGGGAGAGGTCCTCGGCGCACACAGCGCTTCGGATCTTCTCGAGAGAGCCAGCCTCCTCCACACGGAACATGCGCGCACACGTCTCGTCCATGACATAGCTATCCGACTCGACATTCCACGACCAATACCCTACTCCAGCCGCAGTTACCGCGAGTCTCAGCCGCTCCTCACTCTCACGTAGAGCTCGCTCAGCTTCGACACGTGCGGTCACATCCATAAAGGCTGCTACGCACCCTCGTACGCCACCATCCTGGTTTCGCAGTGGAACCGCCGAACCGAACATCGTCAGAATATGACCGCTCGGCTGCTGAAAGGTTACGAGCTGGTCCCGCACTTCCGCGTTGCGAAGAACGGCCTGCTGCATCGGAAGCTCTGATGTTGACATCGCGCGACCGGAACCATCAAAGAAGCGCCGTTGATTGCTATTTTTGGCGCGTTCATCGCCTATGCTCCGAGCTGGCCCGCTAGACATATTCTCGCCTGGTTCCGACTCGTAGAGCCGCTGGGCCATGGAATTTCCCGTAATCACAGCACACATCGGATCGCGTGATACCCACAGCGCCACAGGTGCAACTTCGTTGATCTGAATCAATTCCTCAGCGGTTTTTCGCAGTTCTTCCTCTGCCACCTTACGCTCTGTAATGTCCTGTACCACTCCTATGAGGTGAGCGATGCGACCATCAGTACCTTTGAGACAGGTGACTGTCAGACAGCCCCACATTGGCGAGCCATCCTTGCGGACGCAGCGCTTTTCGAGCTGATACTGCTCCGTTTCTCCGTTGACGATCGACTTCAATGCCCTGTCTGTCTTATCTCGATCCTCGGGGTGTGTGATGTCGAAAACGGTCAGGCCGTTTAAGAACTCCTGTTCGGAATAGCCGAACATCTCGCAATATCGACGATTCACCCTGAGAAATCTTCCAGTGTCGGCATCTAGCTCGGAATTTCCCACTCCTACGGCGTCGAACAGCAGACGGTGATACGCCTCACCGTCACGTAGCTCTTGTTCAATCCTCTTTTGTGCCGAGATGTCGGCTACAAGTATCATTACCCCTATGACAACTCCGGTCGAATCGACGTGGGGTGTATAGGTGGCGTGGATCCACCCTGGTCCGGCAGGGTAGAGAGCTTCAGCCTCGAACGAGACCGTCTCTCCTTGCTCAGCACGCGCAAGCTTCGGGCCGATTATCTGCCACACCCTTTCACCGACAACCTCTCTGACGGTCGAACCGACTATCTCTTTTTGGGGACGCCCGAACCACTGTTCATAGGTCTTGTTTGCGAGTTGGTAGCGGTAATTGCGATCGATGTACGATATCAACGTCGGTGCTCCGTCGACGATGATCCTGAGTTGACCTTCGCTCTTGTGCAGTGCGGAGAGAGCAAGCTCCCGCTCCGTGACGTCAAGGAACAAGACGACGAGCCCGCCGTCGATAGGATGGGCCCGCAATTCCACCCACCTCCCCGGTCTCGCGACCGATTGGACGGTGACGTTAACCGATACTGCCTCTCGAATTGCCCGACGGTACTCCTCTTCGAACCGAGAACCGATTTTTGTGGGGAATATCTCCCACAAGATCTGACCAAGAAGCTCAGACGACTCTCGGCCAAAAAACTCCAGGGCTCGACGATTGAGGTACGTGAAGCGCCACTCGCTATCGAGGATGTAGACACCATCCGAGATCTCGTCCATCCACTGAACAGGTAGCAACTTCGGAATACCAGAATCCGGAACGAGCTCAACAGCTTTCCCGGCTCTCTTGGTCACGATTCCACCTCCTGCCTCTTCTCCACGGGAATGAACAATCGATAGAGCACCAGAGGCCACAGGGCAATCATCGCGCGGCTGAACTTACGCGCTTTTTTGAGGGGTATGACGCCCGACAGGTGCTCGATTAGTTGAGGAGCTATTTTGTCTGTCTACCATTGAAAGTCACTAAACAAGATGTCCCATCAATCCCTCCCGGCGGGCTCATTCGGGTCTCGGCTACAATTTCGGTTTTTCCTAATACAATACGCCCCCGTCGACGGGACTTACCACTACTGACGACAAGAGCGTTTGTAGCCCGCAAATGTCCGCTTACATGGCTATTTCTATCCCGGAATCTCCGGGTGGCATCTCAAGCGAATGGTTCGGTTCACAAAAACCATTCGGCAGTCGAAGTCGGTAGCCTCTTTCCTGAATTATGAGCATACATACGGGAGCAGCTCACAGGTAGCTCACGAAGTACCACACGATCACATCGAAGCAACCATCAGGGTGTTGGGGGAAGATCCGACGTCGCTTGCACGTCGCTGCGATACTCTGAAAAAGTTGTCCGATGAGGTTTCCCAGGCAAGGCACGGGCTAACATTGGGCAATCTGAGATTAGTCGTATCGATGAGTCGAAAAACTGGGTCAAATCGAGGTATAAGCATTCGAAAAGATATCCAATACACCAGGTTTTCGATTACTCGAATCATTCTTGGAGGATGACTTATATCAATAGCTCTCGATGAAACGGGGCGGCAGCCGCGGGTTGGCGCCTTGAGTTACGCCTTTTCATCGAAAATCTCTCGTTCAGAGCAATATTTTTCTAAAGTCTTTCTGTGAATCGACCGATACCATATTTGATTTTGTGTGGCGATCAAGAGAGAGTCCATCATGCTCAATAAATTCGGCTATATAGGACTTGGCGTCATAGCGACCAGCACCTTATCAATCGTTTTCGTTCTGTTTACGGCTTTCGCTCAAATCAAGCCTGCCGGAGGCAGCCCTGAAGCTCCTTCGCATGTCAGCCCCAATCCTCCCATTAGTTTCAGCTCTACCCCCACACCCACGTACACACCCACACCCACGCGAACGCGGACACCGACGCGAACGCCAACACGTACAGCGACACCGACACTGACACCGACGCGGACGCCGACATCGACACTGACGCCGACGCGAACATCGACCCCGACTTCAACTCCAACGGCGACGAGAACCGCAACACCCACCGCACCGGGCGACCTATGCAAATACACAATCAATTTCGAGCGCTGGGCGGACACTGACGAAGGGAGACTTTTCCGGGCTCTGGATAAGAACTCGAGTGAAGCAAAACTTCTCGGGTTGAGCTGCATTCAGAAGATCCTGTGTGACTGTTATATTATCGGTCGTGATGCTGCGGGGAATTGTGTGCCTGGAACTCAGTATTATGCCGGTGGATACTCCAAGAACTTCGATCCCACGAACCCCAATAGCTTCGCACCAGCTGCTGCCGGCCTTGAATTTCTCTCCGACGAGTGTGTAGCTATAAAGCTCGCGGATCTACGCCAGCCCGGCTCGTGCGGTAAGTTCGAGGACAAACATTGGAACACGCTCAAAGCCAAGCAGCGGTGTAGAAAAAGAAAAGGGAATACGTTCGGCTGCCACGATGACAACCCACTATCGAGTAATTGTAGGGCAAAGAAATCCTCGAGCTTCGTAGTAATCGACAAGGATTGCAACTATGTCCCCAACGCACCGGCATCGCAGATCTGCGGTAACTACGCGGCCGTCACTGCATGGTCTCCGATCTCACTCGTATGGAACGAAGGAGCACAACGAACCAAGCATCTCGTGAGCTTCCCGATCAATCCTCATCAGGCGAAAATGTATTACACCTGGGAAGCTAGTCCAGAGATGCCGCTCCTCGTGTTCGATCCGGAACATACCGGAGTGGTTTCTTCCGGCGCTCAACTGTTCGGAAACTGGACGTGGGGCGGTAAGCGTCAAGCCAACCTCGCTTCAGAACCAACCACTGATGGAGCTTGGGCGCACGGATTCGAAGCTCTCTCTCAGCTTGATGCTGACCGTAACGGAAAGGTGGACAGTTCGGAGCTCGACCCGCTGGCGCTGTGGTTCGACAGGAACCACGACGGTATCTCGCAGCCAGGAGAGGTCGTTTCTCTAGTAAGTCAGGACGTGACTGCTCTCTTCTACACGATCGATTCGCACCAGCCTCGGGAACACGAACTGTGGGCGACCGTCGGGTTCGAGCGCATTGTAGCTGGGAAGGTTGTCACGGGCGCCTCTGTCGACTGGTTCGCTCAGGAAGCGAAGTCGAAGGTGGAGCTCGCTCTGAGGCAACAGATGGACAACGTATCCAACTTGGCGACCGGTAGCTACCTCGAAGAGCTGCTCGAACAACAGGCTCCTGCGCCGTACGCTTCACTCGTCGGCCAAGACAAATTTGCTGGCGCATGGAAGTGGACGATTAAAGATGCGTCTGCGGCCACAGCCGGCATAAGCGCAGGTGGAACCCTGATGCTCATTACGAATGAAGGGGATCCCGAGGTGACAGGTATGTCGATGATCGAGCTTCCTCTCGAGGGCGGGTCAGCCGATCAACCACGACGCCTACTCGCCCACTCGCCGATCTCCGGATCGTTGGAATTCAAAGATGGCCAGCTTGATCTTACCTTCTCTGTACTGGACGATGACAAGGTCCTTGCGATCAGCAAGGTGACAGTGTCCGATGACGGCAAGACAATGCGAGGAACGACGACGACCGGCGCGACCAAGGGAGGTGTTCCTCTCACGTACGAATGGGAAGCCTCAAGGGAGTAGGCGAATCGACCGTCGGAGGGCGACCGAGCGTTGGCGACTCGACCTATTCGAAACCACCCAACCAATTCAGGAGAGCATTGGAAGTGGGGCTTGCTCTATGCCGTTATGCTAGGCAGTTGGGGCTCGGTTCTGGTTAAAAGACTGCCCGACGCCCTCACTCAGACGAACCCGACTCGTCTTTGAGAATGAGTTGTAGCCGTTCGGTGTATCCAACTGTCTCGAGCACCGACTCGATGGCGTTCTTCGGTAACCCACGCTCCCGGGCAAGCATGTCGAAGCGCTTCCTCTCCACGTACTCTGCAATCACTTCGTCGGCGAACTCTGGGTAAAGCTCCCGCACCTTCTGCACATTGACCTCGGTCCGTTTGACCTTACTAACTGCACAGGTCCCGTACGGTCCGTCGTAGGACGGAGATCCATCGATCAACTTCTGGCGGATCGCTTCTCTGAGCTTCTGTTCCCGCGCCGTAAAAAAAGCCAATTCGTGAGCTATTGACGCTGTGAGTTGATATCGCTGCCCACATACGCTGGCATACTCCTGCATCAGGATCGGAAGATCCGCCGTAAGCTCACTCTTAACCCGTTCTTCGAGCTGCGCGAGGTAGTCGTAGAGGTACACCGATACCTCTGCATCTAGTCGCGCGTATTTGATCTGCTCGTCACTCAACGGACGCAGCGACCAATCGCTCACCTGTTGCTCCTTGCTAAGCTCCATTCCGAGGAGGAGCTTGCAGCAGGTTCGCAAGGTGTGATTCGGTAGGTCTGGCCGTAAATCGCGCGACATAGAAAGGGTGTCCCTGACCCCCTTCATTTTGATATCGAAGCGCGCGAACTGTCGCTCCTCGAACGAAGCGTTGTGGGCCACGATCAAAGGAGTAGCTGCGTTCATGACCGGCGCAAGCGGAATCGGCGCTCCCGTTGCCAAAACGTCGACAAGCACGACCCGTCGTTTTGACGGTATGCCGATCTGAATGAGACACAACTGTTCGTTACCGGTCTGCCAACCACTTGTTTCGGTATCTACCGCCAGCACCGGTTCGTCTTGAAGCTCTGCAGCTGCACGAGTCAGCTCGTCAAGTGTGCGTACCCACTCGAAATCGTATGAAGGCTCAACGTACATCAAAATCTCCCTGCAGACCCTTGTCTATGTATAACCCGCAGCTTTTGCTTCGCTTCCCTTGGCGCGCGCTTCGGGACTTGCTAACCTCTGTCGGCACGCTGAATACGGCTCGCGTAACGTACGGCGAACCGCTCGCCGCGGAGAGTGTGCTGGAATCGAGAATATGCCGGACTTATCCTTAAAGGAAGCACTATAGTTGACCGGTACATGCCGCGAGGAGCATTGAAAAGTTTCCTGTATGACGCGATTTCTGTTTAAAATATTGCTCCCTTGGCTCATCACCGTTGGGGCTCTGTACCTCGCATTCAGGGGCGTTGAGTGGGAGCTTCTGATTGCCCATCTCAAAGGTGTGAACATCGAGGCCCTCGTTGTGGCTTTCGTCCTGACGACGCTCTCGTATGTGCTCCGATCCGCTCGTTGGCCGCACCTCTTTCCAGAGCCGAAGATCTCCGTTCTTTCGTCCTGGCGCGTTCTCATCCTCGGTTTCTTCATGAACAACATCCTACCTGCTCGGGCTGGAGAGTTGGTGCGCGCTCACATCGGAGGCAAAGTTTCTGGAGAATCCCGTACCCTGGTCCTGGCAACCATCGCCTCAGAGCGCCTTGCTGACGGCTTGACTATCAGCGTGATGTTCGCGGCGATAATTCTCCTTTTCGGCACAGGACATCTGGATCCCCAATACGCTCGTAATCTTCTGTACGTGGCCTATCTCTTCGGGTTGGTAGCAGTTGCAGTAGTAGCGGTACTGTGGATGAGGGCACGTCTCTTTATTTTTGCGGATGTGCTGACCCGTCGACTCGACAACAGGGCATCAACCTATGCCCTCGGAAAGATGCGGACCTTCGTGGAGGGATTGAGCCCTCTGTGCTCACCTCGACGTGCTCTAGTCATCGCCGTGTGGTCTACCGTCATTTGGACAGTGGAGCTCGGGGTATTCTACTCAGTCTCCATAGCATTTGGGGTTTCATTGCCCCTTTCAGCTACCGTGCTTTTCTTGGTCGCGGTGAATTTCAGCTCTCTCATTCCTGCAGCACCTGGAGGTTTCGGCGTAATCGAACTGGTCGCGAAGAAGGTTCTTCTATCTGTTGGCGTAGCAAGCGGCGAGTTGGCTCTCAGTATGGTATTGACGCAACACGTCATCCAGTACGCTGTTGTCGGAATACCGGGAGCATTCCTGTTAGCCACACTCCGTTCGCAGGTCCGAGACATGACGATTAGGGAGAGCGATGGATTCAACGTGGCAAAGTCGATCTCTTCATCTTCCCTGGCGGGATGACTCTTGGTCACACTCTAGTGAAACCAGGCGAAACTTACCTGTGGTCTCACCTTTGAACTTAGCACGTAAGCGTGCACGTGCTCGTAAACGTGCACGTACCCGAACATCTTGGTGTTGTTGTTCCGGGTACGTTTACGTTCAGGTGCACGAGCACGTTCACGTGGCAGAGTGACAGGCTTTGCCTCGCTCCCTAACTCTCGAGTTTGAGAATCTCCGTATCTCCGTAATATTCCTCTCGCTCCGAAGCATTCACGGCACGAAGTCGCTCAATCATATCGGCCATACGCTTAGCATCGCTCTTGATGGCCGTGAGAGCACCGACAAATTTTGCATCGTCCTTCGGTAACTGCTCCAGGAGATAGCAGTTGAGCAAGATCGCTGATAGCGGTTGCCCCAATTGATGAGCTGCAGTACCAGCGAGCTGTCCCACCGCCAATTGCCGCTCTTGAGCGACGAGTCGCTCCTGCATCAGCTTTAGCTCTTCATTCTTCTGACGCAACGCCACATTCAGATCACGCATTCGAAGCAGCGCCTTTACCCGCGCCTGGAGCTCCTGATAGTTGAACGGTTTGGTGATGTAGTCATCGACCCCCTCTTCGAGTGCCATGACCTTGTCGCGGATCGTATCTCGTGCCGTCAACATGAGTACAGGAACGTAATCTCCTCCGAGCTCGTGCTTCAATCGATGACACACCTCGACCCCCGTGAGTGCGGGCATCATGTAATCGGCGATTACCAGGTCAGGGAGCTCCCGTTCACACTCCTCGATAGCTTCTTGTCCATCTGCCACGACTATCGGCTGATGGCCGAGTATCGAAATTACACTCGCGACTATAATGCGAGTATCCGGGTCGTCGTCCGCAATGAGAATTCGTCGTTCCTGTTCCATGACACCATCGAATGAAAGCATGGGCGGATAAACACACCGATGCGTTACCGATTAGGATTACCGAATGGTGCCAAAGGGATTATTTTTTTACGTTCAATCCACCCAGGAGTTCTTCTCGCAGGATCGGGTCGGTCTCCAGAAGCAACTGGAGAAACTGTTGCATATCAGCTCGTTGCGCCGGATCGCCCTCGACTTTGGAGGCGATCGATTCCGTGAAAAACTGAAGCGCCTGCTGTTCCGAGGAGAAACTCTGCTTGGCCAACGACGGGTCCAACAATTCCTCGGTGGGAGCCGCTTTCTTTGCGTCCCGCGATGCATCGACTACCTCCCGTTTTTCCCGGCCTTTGGTTGTCGGAGTGACTTTTAATGAACGCTTTACCATGATGCCCCTCAGGAGTTCCCTAGGCGTGTTATGTTGTCCATGATGATGCTGTGACGTGAAATCGCCGCCGCGCGCAACAACTCTTGTAAAATCAACTCCTTATCGCTCCCCTGATCGACCTCCAGCGCAGCCATATTGTTGCGTGTAGCGGCGTCTTCCGGGTGTCGAGAGAGGTACCACGTATACCACTCTCGGGCTTGCTCAGGTTTTCCCTGCGCATCGAGAACCAAGGCGAGATTGGCCGCTGCCTCATCATACCCCTCGTCCGCCATATACGCCTCCCTGAAAAAGCGCTCGGCGCGATCCCAGTCTCCTCGTAAGAATGCCACACACCCTCGTCCGTCCAGCGCTGCCGCCACGGGCGCTATATCGTACGCCAACGAAAACGATGCCTCCGCCTCGTCCAAACGTCTATCTCGGAGCAAGAGAGTCCCTTGATCAACCAGCTCGAGCGCCTTCTGGTACCGCTCCTCAGGAATCGGTGCTTTAATCGCACAGCCTGCTATGAGTAGCACACCCATGAGCATCATGAGCCCCCTCCGACAGACAGCTCCCCGACCACACCGGCTTCCGCTCTGTTCAGCTACCATACTCATAACGCTAATCCTTCCAGTAAGGCAGATCTTTCTGCTTCACCCTGAACATCAATTTCGCCCTCGACCGACAGCTCGATATGTGGAGCTATCTCTTCGTGTGCAAGTACCGGAATCCGCGCCCCTCTGATCCAAAGGATGTCGCGCAGATAGGCTCGCGATCGCTTGGAGCACACCATAACCGCACCACTCGATACTGCCTGCGTAGCCCGATCGTAAATCATATCGACCACATCTCCCGAGACCAGCGACGAGGTCTCTTCGGCGCGAGCTAGCGTGAGATCGAGGAGTGGCCCCAGAGCGACCGCTCGAATAGTTCCCTGCGAGGAGACACTAGCGCTCACGACCGGAGCCAGCGCACTACGCACTTCGGCCAGCAGAGCCCTCTCACTCAATCCCTTACCGCGCTCTGCAACGGTTTGAAGTACGATATCGATATGGCGTGTGGTAACCCCCTCTCGCAAGAGGTGCCGCAAAAGACCCGTCACCTGTGTCAGTGACAAAACCGTCGGTATGACTCCCGAAACGAGCTCGGGAACCTGTCGCTCGACGTAATCCAGAGCCCGTCGAGAAGCACCATCGTCGATCAGATCGACTCGATACTCGTCGATCGCACGGCGCACACGTATTCCTAGCCCCTCCCACACCTGTTCCGGCACCGCGTTCTGCTCCCTGAACACCTCCATTCCGCGAACCATAATGCGATATCCGCACTCCGCGTCGTGCCACAGGCTCATTGCAGGCCTCTGAATGACGAGCCCCCACCTGGTAAAAGCATACTCGCGAAACCCCTCCAATCCCTTCACGACGTCAGCGAGTACAGGAATTCTTGATGCAGCCTCTTTGGAGATCTCGATGTGCAGTGCTTGCGGAAGACTCGGCTCAAAGCTCTGAGCAGCTTCATCGCCCGTAGATGTCTCCTGATCCTTGCGCGTCATTAAGAGAGACACCAGCAGAGAAACTCCCACCACGAAGAGCGCCAGGTGCGGCATTCCAGGCAGACAGCCCAACACCAGAGCAGCACATCCAACGAATGCGCGAGCAACCGTGAACTGCCCGATCTGCGAGAGAAGATCACTCGAGAGGCTCGAAACGTCGTCGACTTGAACACGAGTGACGACGAGCCCGGCCGCAACCGAGTTCAAGAGAGACGGAATTTGCGACAGCAACCCATCCCCTATGGTGAGCACGGTGTAACGGCGGGCGGCAACATCCAGATCAAGATCATGAACGAGCAAGCCGATCAACAAACCACCACAGATGTTCACGAAGGTAACGACAAGACCTGCAACTGCGTCTCCTTTTACGAACTTCATCGCTCCATCCAAGGCGCCGTAGAATCGCGATTCGCTCTGCACGTCGTTTCTCTTGCGGCGTGCCGCCTCTGGGTCGAGTATTCCGCTTCGGATCTCGGCATCTATCGCCATCTGCTTACCCGGCATAGCATCGAGTGTGAAGCGCGCTGCCACCTCGGCGACCCGTTCGGCCCCCTTCGCAACCACGATAAACTGTATCAACGTGATGAGCAGAAAAAGTACGAACCCAACGACGATATTTCCCTGAATCACAACAGACCCAAAAGCCTCGACAGCCTTCCCGGCATGACCGGTTCCCAGCACTGCTCGAGTGGTGGCCAGATTGAGAGAGAGCCTGAACAGGGTCGCCATGAGGAGCAGAGACGGCAGCGCCGCTATGCGAAGCGGATCCTTGATGTGCAGCGCCCCGATTACCAGGAGTAACGCAAAGAGAAGATTCGTGCACTGAAGCACATCGAGTGCCATGGGCGGCAGAGGAAGTAGCATGCATCCCACAGTACCGATGAAGCCGAGCGGTACGACCAACTCCTTGGCACTCACGTTGATGGTCTTCATTCCATGTATCCCTTGGTATACACGCCACGTGCGAATACTTGTCGTGATGAGAGTGGCGCGCGACGCGCCACTCTCGCGATATCCGCTATTAGCCGACTCGCATGTTTCGAATCGGAGCCATCTCGGTCTCGTGCTTCGACCGCGAAATGTTCGACTCCATAGAAACGAGCTGCATGATCACCTGGATCTCCATCTGCTTGTTGAGCAATCCAGGGATGTCCGTCATACCTCCCAACCCCACAACCCCTGCGGCAGTGGAAGCGACGGCGGAGAACGCTTTTCCTACATTCCCTGCAAAGTCCAGGCTGTTACGAGGCTGGGGTGCGAATCGCAGGGCGTTCGAGCCTTGCAGCATCACAGCGGTCGAACCGCCGAGAACAGACGAGGTATCCAAAATCGTTGACATAATATCTCTCCTTGACGTGCCACCGCTCTACGTTTCGCTCGTGACGAATACGTGCGATGGTTTTCTGTGAAGACAATCGGCAAATCGCTCCGAAAGTTGCGTGCTCACAAAATCTCTACGATCTTTACCACCATCCCACTCTCGCGGACGTCGAGTTCTCCTACTGCCAACTGCGAATTTCCGATTCGAAGGTAGGTGCGAATTGGGCGCGCAACCTCTACCTCGAGTTCGCTTCCTGGCTGCAGCCTGAGGAGATCGTCGAATGCCATCTCTATTTCGCCCAAATCAAGCCTGACCCCCGGCGACCAGGCCAGCTCCTCATCCGATTCATCCTCCACACGCATCTTCATTTTCCCTCCTCGGACATCCACAATAGTTGCAGTCACCCCGCGTTCGGCTAATTCGAAGCGGATTTCAGAACACTCCAATTCAATTCCTGGCAGCACCTCCGGGGGGTCGGCAAGCCAAGCAAACAACGCAGTCCTCACCATGCGCGAGCCATGTGACGTTTCATCAGCTCTGGAGAATACCTGCCAGTCACCGAAGACACCGACCCATACGGTCGCGTCTCCAATTCGAACACCTCGCAAACTCCACTCCGAAGAAAGGACATCCCCCTCTACCATTAGGACATCGGAAGGCTCGTCGTGCCCGAGGAAACGCGATACCGCCTGCGCGCTCCGAAGCCGTGCCACGACACCAGCCAAGGGGGTATCGCTTGCGACAACCTCTCGGACATGAACAGCAACTCCGTTTCCATCTCCGTCTCGCAGCACACTCCATCCCGCTTGCGGTGCTGGTTCCGAATCCGCACATACGATAGGTTTTTCCGGAGTCTGCGGAATCACAGAGCGAGCGATATCTCTCGCTAGCGCTGCGAGCTCTGCCTCCTTTCGCAACACTTCGATATTCGAGACAGGTAAGCGACTCATGACCCTCTCGACAAAGATTCACTGTGAATCGAAATGCATCGGGACAGCGCCTCGAGCGGCGAGAGCCGTGCCAACTCCTCGAGAATCGCGCGCACGTCACTTTTGATACGCTCTGAAAGAGGTAGCAATTCCAGATCCAACTCCTCCGCAAAGCACGCGGAGGCGATCATCTCGATCCACGTTCGACTGGCGCTCGTCATCTCCTCGAACATCTTCGCCTGAGCGTCACTACTCATGATGAGGCTCCACTGGAAGCGAGAATCGCGTGTGTTTTCTACGAGTGCGCCGACGCAGTGCGACTACCCCGATGGTTCCGCACACGAATGATCCCATGGCCGCACAGGCGATCTCCGGTGACAACCACTGCGGCAGCCCAGAGAGCCGTGTCTCTGTCGAGACGACGGGTTGAGCCATGGGAGGCACTGCAGGTTCCGGCACGGGGGTGGAATTACGCGCCGCAACGCTCCTCAAGACCGTCACGCTCCCAGCTGGAAGACCCGCGGCACCAGAGACCAATGCGCTGACATCCTCGTCCTTTGCCGAGAATCGGTCGTCGATTACCAGCAGCACCGATCCGGTGCCTCCCACATCCCGTTTTCGACCTAAGAGGGGATCGTGCTCTGGAAGATTCACGTGCACGTGTGCTTCCAAGACACCTCCCAACGAATTCAGGGTATCCTCGATGGATTGTGCTACCGCCCGTTGGTACGAAAACCACTGCTCCTCTCGGCTCGGCACCAATCCTCCCTTGGCCCCTTTCGAGCCCACCGCTCCGCGAGAGGAGAGAACGCGATGTGAGTCGAGAAAAGAAAGCGCCGAAACGGAGTTCCCCCGCGGAACGGCGATAGCCCAACGTCCATCTGACTGCGATACCTTCGTTGGTATGATGTCTGTGCCGCTGAAGCGACTGATTACCCGATTCGCTTCGCTCTCGGAAAGGTCGTGGAGAATCTGTTCCTCGCACGCACTCAGAAAAAAGATACTCAAAGCCGCGAGGACTCTCAGCGCACTGCGTGACAGCGCCGCGCCGATTGCACCTTTACATCGCCGACACGACGGCGTTCTCTTCGACGATCCTCTCTCGTAATAGTTCCAATGCCCTATCATGCAGCCTCGACACCCATGATTTCGACAGCCCCGCGTGCGACCTGGCTATCTCGGTAAAATTCTGGTCTTTGAAATAATACTGCTCGATGATAGTTCGCTCTTTTTCCGGTAAAGTTGCTACCAAACCGCGAATTTTTTTCGACTCACGTTTGAAATTGAGAATTGCTTCCGGATTATCAGGGGATTCCGGGACCTCTTGCTCCTGTTCGACCGCTGCGCTCGCGATCTTGAATGCAGTGGCACTCTTCGTGAGGTACGCGAGTGCTGCTGCTCGCTTTGCCTCCCTGCGCTTCTCGCCAGGATCGAGGCGCTCCATCTCCGACTGGCGCAGATCCTGCGCCCCCTCGAGCGACTTCAACGTGCGGTACGCATGGCGAGAAACCTCGCACGAGTTTCGAATATGATCGATGATCGCCCCACGAATGCGCAGAAAGGCATATGCCTTGAACTCGTATCCGCGCTTGGCGTCGAAGCGCTCTGCCGCTTCGACCAATCCGAGAAAGCCGGCGGACATGAAATCTTCCTTCAGCGTCACGGGTAACGCCATGGAGCGCATCAAGTGACCGACCACCAGATCGACGTATTTCTGATACTCGTGTACGAGCGCATGCTGCTCGACGAGCGAGCTCGATGTCGTCCTTTGAGAGGGCCCACCACCCGCTCGAACACGCTTCGTACCCTTACCCTTCGTCTTAGGCATGTCCCTGCTCCCCACAGAATTCAGAAAAGGTATTCGGCAGAATGCTCAAAAAGTTTCGTGGTCGGACGGGGGCAGCGGAAATTTCTCGTCAAACCACCCACCTCACTATACGCGCCCGTCTGAAATAGCACGTTTGAGCACCGCCGACTCCCCCAAACAACTGTCGACCGGCCTAGCTGCCCCCGGTCTGGAGAGTCTACAAAGCCGGAAGTTTTCCGCGTGTTTAGGTTTTGCAAGGCCCCGCCTTTTCGGGAGAACCGGCGATTCAGACCAGCAATTTCACGCGCTTAGCTTTACTACGGCTAGTTTTATCAGTAGGCTTCCCTCAAACGATATGGAAGTTATTTTGCTATGAGCTATCCGAGTACAAGACTCCGCCGCCTACGCCGTACCAGCTTCCTGCGCGATATGGTGCGCGAAACGCATGTGAGTGTAGAAAATCTGATCGCGCCTCTCTTCATCGTGCCCGGCGAGAAGGTGCGCCGAGAGATCCCCTCGATGCCGGGACAGTTTCAACAGAGTGTCGACAGCGCTGTGGAGCACGTCTGCCACCTTGCAGATCTCGGTATCCGTGCAGTTCTCCTGTTCGCCATCCCCGACTTCAAAGACGAAGTGGGCTCATCGGCTTGGCATCCGCACGGAGTAATCCCGCAAGCAATCAAGTCTATCAAGAAGGCCGCTCCGCAGATGGTTGTAATTACCGATCTGTGCTTCTGCGAATACACGTCTCACGGCCACTGTGGCATCATGAAGGACGGCGAGCTTCAGAACGACGAAACCCTTGAGAATCTCGTGCGCCAGGCTCTCGTGCATGCCGAGGCCGGCGTCGACATGCTTGCGCCGAGTGGTATGCTTGATGGGATGATTGGAGCTCTACGTCGAGGACTCGACGGCGAAGGCTTCCAGCAGATGCCCTTGATGAGCTACGCAGCCAAATTTGCCTCTGCGTTCTACGGCCCGTTCCGAGAGGCGGTGCAATCAGCCCCGGAATACGGTGACCGCAAGGCCTATCAGATGGACGCCGCCAACATCAACGAAGCGCTCCGAGAGGTAGAGCTCGATATCGCCGAAGGGGCTGATATCGTCATGGTCAAACCGGGACTGGCTTTCCTGGACGTCGTACGCGCAGTCAAAGAGCGTTTCCAGATGCCTACTGCCGTGTACAACGTTAGTGGCGAATACGCGATGGTCAAAGCGGCGGCGCGCAACGGATGGCTCGACGAGACCCGTGTGATGCTCGAAACCCTCACGTCGATGAAGCGCGCAGGCGCGGACATGATTATCACCTATTTCGCAGAGGCCTTTGCCGAACTTCGGCAGCGCTAAATGTTTTCGCGGTGTTAGCTACTCACTAGGCCCAACATTAGCGAGGCAGCATTGGCGACGGAAGCGAAAATGAGGTAAGACAAAGCGCATCTCAGAGGAGGAACATGCAACACAACTCGACCGCACTCCGCCACGATTGGTCTCTCGACGAGGCCCTTGCCATCTACGCCCTACCCTTCCCCGATCTGATCTTCCAAGCGCAAACGGTACACCGCAACCATTTCGATCCTCACGAAGTGCAACGATCAACGCTGCTCTCTGTAAAGACCGGCGGATGTCCTGAGAACTGCAAGTACTGCCCACAGTCAGCTCACTACGACACCGGTGTTCAGCGTCACTCGGTACTTCCGGTGAATGTGGTTCGCGAGAAGGCACTCGAGGCCAAAGAAGCCGGCTCGACCCGTTTTTGCATGGGCGCAGCATGGCGAGAGGTGAAGGACGGAAAGGATTTCGATGCCATCCTCGAACTCGTGCGCGAGGTACGGGGTGTAGGCCTCGAAGTGTGCTGCACGCTTGGCATGCTCACGGAATCACAAGCCGAGCGGCTCCGAGAAGCCGGATGTTACGCGTATAACCACAACCTCGATACCTCGCCCGATTATTACGGCGAGATCATCTCGACACGGGTGTACGAAGATCGATTACGCACCCTCGACAACGTTCGCAAAGCAGGCATGACAGTGTGCTGTGGCGGGATCGTCGGCATGGGCGAGTCCATTCAGGACCGCGTGGGCCTCTTGGTGCAGTTGGCCAATCAGCCGCTCCATCCTGAGAGCGTTCCTATCAACATGTTGGTAAAGGTCGAGGGAACACCTCTGGCCGATCAGAAAGACGTCGACCCGTTGGAGTTCGTACGCCTGGTAGCCACGGCTCGGATCATGATGCCCACCTCGATGGTGCGCCTCTCGGCGGGCCGTATGCAGATGTCGGATGAGATGCAGGCCCTGTGCTTCATCGCTGGAGCGAACTCACTCTTCGCAGGAGAGAAGCTCCTGACCACCCCTAATCCGGGGGAGGATCATGACGGCCAGCTCATGACTCGTCTCGGGATGCGTTTCCGGGAGTTCAAGACCAGCGAGACATCGATCGCGGCGTAACTGCGGCTACGCAAAATAGTGCAATAGCTGTAACCTTCGAGGGTCTTGAGCGGGCTCCTAGTACCGAGCTTTTCGAGGGAAAACCTTCTTGCTTGGCTGGATTGCACGGTTCTACGGCTTTGGCACAGATCTGGCTCCTGCGGCCATCTAAAGAGATGCTTGTGGGGAATTACGAGTTTTCAGGATAAATTCGGAGGATGGCGATGCACACATTATGTAAGATAGTCCGCAGATACCTCTCCGAGAGAGCTCATGTTGGCATGCCCTACCAACTGCGTAGTGTTGGACCGAGACTACGCAGCGTAGCGTGCACGACGACCCTTTTGTGGATCCTAGTAGCAGCTCTCCCCGCCAACCTGCTCTCCTCGGCACGAGCAGATGTGACTGAGCGCGGCTTTCAGATCGGGCTCACCAACGCGATCACTCCCGAAGTTGTCCAAGAGCTCCGACAAGACTGGAGAATCAATCTCGTTCGCATTCAGGTAGGCGACAACACTCGTATGGATGGCGCCGTAGGTCAGACGTATCTCGACATGATGGAGCGAGTCTTCACCTTGGTCGATGAGAAACTCCCGATCTTCGCACAGAACAACATCAAGGTGGTATTCTCGTTGTACTCACCTCCAGGGGGTTTCCAGACCCGCATAAAAATCCCCCACCACGCCATGTTCTCGCAGCCGGAGCTTCAGCAGGATTTCATTCGTATGTGGGAGACGATCATCGACCGCTACGGAAACAATCCCGCAATCTACGCCTTCGACCTCTCCAACGAGCCGGCAGAGAACAAGAAGGCTGTATGCTCTACGTGCAAGACCTGGGCCCAACTCGTACCAGATGTAGTGAACGCTATTCGTGCGAAGAACACTTCAGTGCGTCTGATCGTCAAAGCGCCTTATGCAAATGCAGCGAAGCTTGGACAGATGCCGATCTTTGACGATCCCTTGATAATCTACAACTATCATGCCTATCCGTTCACACGCTACCAGCACACGGGCCTCAACAAGACCAATGGCCCCATAGCTCGTCCCTCCACTCAGGCCGTACAACAGGCGACCTACGGGAGACTACGCGGCTTCTTCATGAAGTGGGATGCAGCCTACAAGAAGGGACTGGTGCGCTCCTCGACCCCGTCGATAAATGTCGGAGAGTTCGCGGTTTCCTCCTGCGCTCAAGAAGCCGGGACATTTCTCGATGACATACTCGGAACGAGCGAAGGTAACTTCAGTACTATCGATGGCGATGTACTCCAGGCAAGCTGCAAAGCTTTGAAGAAGAAGAAGGCCCGCGCAAGATGCATGAAACAGGCGAAGGCACTCAAACGAAAATACCCTCTGATTGCGGCCATGAAGAAAGCCCACACGAGTTGGACCTACCACGGCTTCGACGATGCCCTCGTCTGGGACCCGCGGTACGCGTGCACACCGACGAACGAGTTCGTCGTTTCGCCGACTGACACCGACCGCGAGACAGTGCTGAGGGCGTACTTCTCTCGAAATGCTGGGTGAATGTAGCGGGAAACGAGGCAAAAATCGGGACAGCCGGAAAACTCTCTTGCTAGGGCGATTAAAGCCAACGTAATCCCCGACCGGCCAACCAATCCAGAGCAGCGTTGGGAGGGCGACCTTGTCGGTCGCCGCTCGTTCGAATCATCGACATGCGTCCTCGATGGAACGAGATCCTCATGCACCAAAATAGCGCAGGTCGTGGGCTCCAGCGAACGGCGACCGTGTCGGTCGCCGCTCATTCGCATTATCGACAGACGTCTTCTATGGAACGGGGTCTTCATGTACCAAGATAACGCAGGTCGTGGGTTCTAGCGCACAGTGACCTTTTGAACTTATCACGTGGTAGAATGGCAGCTTTTGCCTCGCTTCCAGAGAGTTGACCAAGCCCCATCGATACAGCGATGATGCGACCATCGCCTTCGTCTGGTCCATGAACTCGTGCAAGAAACTGGAAAAAATCTGCGCCTCCTCCGAATAACTGCGTACGGCTGTATCGGCGCGCTCGCGTACTACCTCTGTGTCCACTTCATTGGCGTGGAGTCTATGCGCTATAGCGACGAGGTAACGCACGCCAGGGTGATCCAGGAGGGCATCGACTCAGGCGCGTGGTTTCGACTCACGCTCGACGGAGAACCGTACTACAACAAGCCGCCGTTCAAGATGTGGCTTACGCGTGTCGTTGTCGACCTTTTCGGTGAAGGGAACTTTCAGTACCGCCTCCTTGACGGCCTGGCAACGATGGGAACGGTTGTCGTTACCATCCTGCTCGCCTTTCGACTCTTCGGCTGCCACTTATCAGCAATTCTGTCCGCACTGCTCCTGCTCGGAAGCTGGGACTTTCTCGTCGAAAGCCGTAACAACCAGGGGACACAGGACGCCATGCTCCTTTTCCTCGTCACCACCTCGATGCTGGTGGGCTGGAGACTGCTGCAATATGCCCAGGCCGGAGAGAGTAGAGGAGTACAGAGCTCGATAGTCGCACTAGCGGTACCTTTGGGATTAGCCATCTCTACGAAGAGCCTTGCCGGAGGTCTTCCGATACTGCTCTTGCTGATAGCGCTCCTCATGACCCTGCGCAGTGCATTCGTGACTTTCATCGTCAGGTATTGGAAGACTCTACTCCTCGCGGCACTCATCGTCGTCGCGATTCCGGGACTCTACTATATCCCACTGTTCGTTCGAGAGCCGACCGCGTGGGGGTACGTTTTTCACGGAGAGATCTACAACCGATTGCTCGGTGAGGGATACCACAATAAAGGGAGATGGGAGTTCTACCTGAGCGGAATATTTGTAAGGCGACCGACCGTCCCGGTTGCTCTGGTGCTACTAGGAAGTGTAGTTGCCGTCGCGCAGATGGTCTGCGGGAGAGCCCGGATGGCATGGACCTTTATTCTCTTGTGGATCGTTGTCCCTCTCATCCTATACTCCTCATTCAGCTCGCGGGTTTTTCATTACATAGCGCCAGTATTCCCGCCTTTGGCTATACTATCCGGTCAGGGGTTAGCCTGGGGCACCACTGCCGCACTACAATTGATACGCGAGCGTTCTTTACCAGTGGCTGCGACGCTCGCTGTGTTCACTACCCTCGTACTCCTTCCATACTACTACCTCGTAGGCTCCAACCTTCGATCTACTATTCGGTCCGTCTCGACCTCGGGCAAAAAGATCGATATCGAGGAGATCGTAACGGGCATCCAGAACGCTCGAGAACAGGGGCCTGCCAGAGTCATCATGTTCGATATGGACAGATTCCTCTCGGGGACCGGAAACCAAGTGTGGCGCTTCAAGTTTTACCTTCACCTCATCCGTAACAAGCTACGACATGAATCACAGATGGCACAGCTGCGTCCCGAGGCGACCCTACCAGGCACATTGTGGATACTGGCACCGATCGAACACAAGGAAGCGCTGCTGGATTTGAGTTTACCGTGCGAGGTTCTTCCCTTCGTGCACCCCGAGGGAAAACGCAGCCATTACCGGAGCAACGAGGTGCGGCAGGGCCTCGGTAATCCCCAATTCATCCTCGTGCGCTACCAGTATTAACTTCAATAACCGTCGCACATTTGCGGTACCGTTTCTGCATAGAGCCCCACCCTGAGCCCACCGTCTCAATAGAACATGGGGTGGGGTCCACGCACGACGACCGAAACGGTCGCCTTCCCATCCTCCTCTAACATCTCACTCACCAGTCCGAGAGTTGACCAAGTTCCACCTATACAGCGATGATGCTGCTATCGCCCTCATCTGGTCCCTAAGCTCGTGCAAGAAACTCGAAAAAATCTACGCCTCCTCCCAATAACCGCATACGGCTGTATCGGCGCGCTCGCATACTTCCTCTGTCTCCACTTCATTGGCGTAGAGTCGATGCACTACGGCGACGAGGTAACGCACGCCAGGGTGATCCAAGAGGGCATCGATTCAAGTGCGTGGTTTAGACTCACGCTCGACGGAGAACCGTATTACAACAAGCCCCCGTTCAAGATGTGGCTCACTCGGCTCGTTGTTGCTCTTTTCGGCGAAGGAAACCTCCAGTACCGCCTCCTTGACGGCCTTGCAACACTGGGAACAGTTAGCTTGACCATGCTGCTCGCATTTCGATTTTTCGGCTCTCACTTGGCGGCCGTAGTTTCTGGACTCCTCCTGCTTGGAAGCTGGGATTTTCTCGTGGAGAGCCGCAACAATCAGGGGACCCAGGACGCCATGCTCCACTTCCTCATCACAACCTCCATGGTGGTCGGCTGGAGTTTGTTGCGGCATGTGCATGCCGGGAAGAGTCGAGACGTGCGACGCTCGATCCTCGGACTAGCGATACTCGTGGGATTAGCCATCTCCACCAAGAGTCTCGCCGGGGGTCTTCCGATACTCCTTGTGCTGATAGCGCTCCTCGGAACCCTTCGGACCAGATTCGTGAAGTTCATCGCCACCTATTGGAAGACTCTACTCGTGGGAGTACTCATCGTTGTCGCGATCCCCGGGCTCTACTATATTCCTCTCTTGCTGCGAGAACCAAATGCCTGGGGATACGTTTTTCACAGAGAGATCTACGATCGACTACTCGGCCCGGGGTATCACAATCAGGCACGATGGGAGCTCTATTTGAACGGGATATTCGTGAAACGTCCCACCTTTCCCGTTGTTGTCATGCTACTGGGAAGCGTGGTTGCCGTCGCCCATCTCTTCCGAGGAAGAAATCGAGGGGAGTGGGCCTTCCTTCTCGCGTGGATCGCTATCCCACTTACTCTGTACTCCTCGTTCAGTTCGAGGATCTTTCATTACATAGCCCCAGTGTTTCCGCCTCTGGCGATTCTGTGCGGGCAGGGCTTGGCCTGGAGCACCACAGCCGCCATACGATTGATACGCCGGTCTGCTCTCCCGCTCGCGGCATGTGCTGCCTTCGTGCTCCTTCCTTGCTACTACCTCATAGGCTCGAACCTCCGCTACACGATTCGTTACGTCTCGACCTCGGGTAAGAAGCTCGACATCGAGAAGATTGTAACGAACATCCAGAGCGCACGCATGCGTGGCCCTGCCAGGGTAATAGTCTTCAAAATGCAGAGATTCCTTGGGGAACATGGATACCAAGCATGGCGATTCAAGTTCTATCTTCACTTCATTCGTGACGAGATCCGCTATGAATCAGAGATCCAAAGGCTTGCAGAGGAGGTAAAGCTGCCCAGCCCCTTGTGGATACTTGCGCCGATCGATTACAGGGACCAAATCATCGCTCTGAGTTCACCGTGCGAGGTTCTCCCCTTCGTTCACTACGAAGGCAGGCGCAACCATCACCGAAGCGACGAGATGAGACAGGGGCTCGGAAAGCCCCAATTCATCCTCGTTCGCTATCATTGCTAACTTCGATTTAGCCTCCGCAATTCCGCCACCACTTGTTAAGCATGTCCTCGCGCACGCCGACCCTTCTAATGGGACATGGGCTAGTTTAGCAGCTATTCCACTGCGCTTTCACGAGTTTTAGGGATGCGGATGCATCGAGACACAGGATATGCCTCATAAAAAAACCCGCTTATCTGCAGTGGCAGACTTTCTGAATTTAGTAACCGAAAACTACTCAGCGGTGATTCCACTCGTGACCCTCGTGCTGGGTATCGGAATGATGAAATTCCTGCCTGAAAGCGCCACCACCCCCCTCTTCCCGAGCGAAGAGCTTGCGCAGAAGTTCTTCCAGCAACATCAGATATCGCTCCCTCCCCGAGTTGCCCTGGTTTTGGGCAACGAAACCTGCGGACCATGTAACGAGCTGAAATCACAGCTTACGCAGGCAGGGA
The DNA here is from genome assembly GCA_044351885.1 of Bdellovibrionota bacterium. GTDB lineage: Bacteria > Bdellovibrionota_C > UBA2361 > UBA2361 > OMII01 > OMII01. The sequence continues at coordinate 22,012 of JBILEW010000018.1, read as the reverse complement.
TTCAATTTGTGGAGCAGAACCCAGCTGTGAATCCCCAGGCGCAACCGTTGCTAGAGGCGATCAAAACCGCCACTGGTAACAAAGACCTGCCTAAGGTTGTCATCGGCACCAAGGTCGTCAAGCCGAACGTGAAGGCCATAAAATCCGAGCTCAACGGGTGATCCTCGACACACCCCGAACCCCATGATAACCTGCTGAAACGCCTGAAACTTCGAGGCAACGATCAACCACATCGGCTGCCCGCAAGCGAGCAGGCTCGTGCACAACGCACGGTACCCGTAATCGTGGAGTTTGAATGTCCGCCGTCGCTGAGAAGAGAGAACGCTATCCTGAAGTCACCCCACAACCGAAGTATCCCGAGATAGAGGAGCGCATCCTCGCGCTCTGGCGTGAGCGGAACACCTTCAAGCGCAGTGTGGAGATGAATCCGGCGGGTGAGCGCGGCGCTCATGAGTATGTTTTCTTCGATGGTCCTCCGTTCGCGAATGGCCTTCCGCACTACGGACACCTTCTCACCGGCTTCATCAAAGATGTAGTTCCACGCTACCAAACGATGCGTGGCAAGCATGTCGAACGTCGCTTCGGCTGGGATTGCCACGGACTGCCAGCCGAGATGGAGGCAGAGAAAGAGCTCAAGATCTCCGGACGCCAACAGATCACTCAGTTCGGCATCGACAACTTCAACAACCATTGCCAGACCTCTGTGCTGCGATACACCAAGGAATGGGAGCGCTACGTCACGCGACAAGCTCGTTGGGTGGATTTCTCGAACGACTACAAAACTATGGACATCTCCTACATGGAGTCTGTCATGTGGGCGTTCAAGACGCTCTGGGAGAAGGGGCTCGTCTACGAGGGATTCCGTGTAATGCCCTATTCGTGGGCGTGCGAAACACCGCTCTCGAACTTCGAGACTCGCATGGACAACTCCTACCGCGAGCGACAGGATCCAGCCCTGACGGTGGCGCTTTCGGCGCGCGAAAAGAGCGACGGTAAAGATCTCAAGTTCCTGATCTGGACAACCACACCGTGGACCCTTCCTTCGAACCTCGCGGCTGCCGTTGGTCCTGAAATTGAGTACTGCGTCATCGAGCTGAACGACGTACGCTATGTGCTCGCGTCCGCGGCGATCGCACGCTACGAAAAGGAGCTGAACGGACACACTGTCGTAGGAACAATGCAAGGATCGGCACTTGTCGGAAAAACCTACGAACCGCTTTTCCCATACTTCAAAGACACCCCGAACGCTTTCCGCATTCTCGCTGGAGACTTCGTATCGACCGAAGACGGTACGGGTATCGTACACATGGCCCCTGGCTTCGGCGAGGACGACCAGGTCGTATGTTCAGCCAACAACATCCCTACCCTCTGTCCAGTCGACGATACGGGTAAATTTACAGCAGAGGTAAGCGACTACGTTGGGCAACAGGTGTTCGATGCCAACAAGAGCATCATCAAAGACCTCAAAGCGCGCGGTGTCGTACTGCGCCACGAGACGTACCTGCACAACTACCCGCACTGCTGGAGAACCGACACCCCGATCATCTACAAAGCCTTGAGCTCCTGGTACGTGAAGGTTTCAGCCTTCAAGGATCGCATGGTCGAGCTCAATCAGCAGATACGCTGGATTCCAGAGCACATCAAAGATGGACAGTTCGGTCGCTGGCTCGAGAACGCGCGCGATTGGTCTATCAGCCGTAATCGCTTCTGGGGTGCTCCGATCCCGTTGTGGAGGAGCGACGACCCGCGCTATCCGCGTATCGACGTGTACGGCAGCTTGGACGAGATCGAACGAGACTTCGGCGTGCGTCCGACCAACTTGCATCGCCCCTACATCGATCAACTCACCAGGCCGAATCCCGATGATCCGACGGGCAAGAGCACGATGCGCCGCGTCGAAGAGGTGCTCGACTGCTGGTTCGAATCGGGCTCGATGCCGTTTGCGCAGGTTCACTATCCGTTCGAGAATCGGGAGTGGTTCGAAAGCCACTTCCCTGCCGACTTCATCGTAGAGTACGTCGCGCAGACACGCGGATGGTTCTACACCCTGATGGTACTGGGCACAGCGCTCTTCGACAGACCGCCATTCAAGAACTGCATCTGTCACGGTGTCGTCCTCGACGAAAACGGACAGAAGTTGAGCAAGCGCCTCAAGAACTATCCGAGCCCCGAAGAAGTGTGCAACACCTACGGCGCTGATGCTTTGCGCTGGTTCTTGATGTCGTCACCGATTGTGCGTGGAGCAGACCTCTTGATCGACAAAGAAGGGAAAGCGATCGGTGAGATCGTGCGTACCGTTCTGAACCCGATCTGGAACGCCTACTACTTCTTCACCTTGTACGCGAATTCCGACGGAGTGCGTGCTTCCTTCGATACCTCGTCAAAGGTGGGGATCGATCGATACATTCTCTCCAAGACCCATGACCTTGTAGTCTCTGTCCAGGACAAGCTCGACAACTACGACCTGCCCGGCGCATGTCACACCCTCGTACAGTTCCTCGACTCGCTCAACAACTGGTACATTCGCCGCAGCCGCGAACGCTTCTGGAAGAGCGAGCAGGATGCGGACAAGACGAGCGCCTACAACACGCTCTATTCCGTGCTCACGACGGTATGCAAGGTCGCAGCACCGCTGCTCCCTCTGGTACTGGAGGAGGTCTACCGTGGACTCACGGGTGAAGAGAGCGTTCACCTCACGCACTGGCCAGAGGCGTCTCTCTTTCCGTCCGACCCTAACCTCGTACGCGAGATGGACAAGGTGCGAGAGATCTGTTCTGCGGCGCTTTCGGTACGCGAAGCGCACAGCTTGCGCACCCGACTCCCACTTCGCTCCCTGACGGTAGCGGGCAGCGGGCTAGACTCCCTACGGCCGTACACGTCGATCATCGCCGAAGAGCTGAACGTCAAGGAGGTGCACTTCACGCCGACCTTCGAACAGTTCGGATCGTTTCAGCTACAGGTAAATCCACGTGATCTCGGTCCGAAACTCGGCGAATCGATGAAGAACGTTCTTGCGGCTACTCGTAGTGGCGAGTGGACCCTGAACGAGAACGAGACCGTGACCATTGCGGGATACACCCTCGGGCCCAAGGAATACACCTTGAAACTCAAGCTCAAGGAAGGGGTTGCGGGAGAAGCCTTACCTGCCAACGATGCGCTCGCAGTGCTCGATGTGAACGTCACGCAGGATCTTCAGGACGAAGGACTCGCGCGAGACCTCGTGCGCGCCGTACAGCAAGCTCGCAAGAACGCGGGGCTGCACATCGCCGATCACATCTCTCTTGCCCTGCAAGGAGCGGAGAAAAATCTCTCCGTATTCAGGGCTCACGAGAGCTACATAGCCGAGCAGGTGCTGGCGTCGGTCATCGCGTACAGGGAGGGCTCGAACGGTTGGCACACCGAGAAAGCAACGGTCGGCGATTCTGAGGTGCAGATCTCACTTGCGCGGGCGGAGACTTAGGAAGCGAGGCAAAACCCATCACTCCCTAAGGAAGCCAAGCATCCCGATCAAGCGCCCGGGTGAGGTATGCGCGTGACCGGAAAAAGTTGGGAGGGAGCTCCTCGAAGGCTCCTCGTAATACACCCTGGGGAAGTGAGCCTAGGTGCCACGCCAGGACACTCGTTTCGAAGCACTCCTCGTAGGTCAAGCCGTTATTCGGCCCTTCTGCGATGTCGAGCAGATCCTTCTGGACCAGATCTCGCGCAATCGAAACCCCGACATCTGGGTGATTCTCTCGCACGACGCGAAGAAATACGCTCCCACGAGTAGCCGATGTGGGTCCCTTGGGCAGCCGCATCACTCGTATCATCTCCTCGTATTCCGAAAACTTGAGCGCAACGACTCCTAATACGATACTCGCGGTACCCCGAAGAAAATCGAAGCGACGTCGCTCGGTCTCTCCGAAGTCATAGCCAGGGTAACCGTTCGGCTTTCGAACGAACCACTCCAACGAATCGATCGCACTCGCGACGTATTCCTCTGGCGCGTCTGAATCCTCATCCCACAGCGCTGGAAGCACCGAAAGCAGCCCATCACAAGCCCAATGTGCTATGGAGAAGTAGCGTGTGATCTTCCCTCCTACCGAGGGCTCGTAATCCGCTAGCTTTTCGACTGCGTCTGCCAGAAGCTTGGAAACCGCACCAGCACAGAGCGTGCGCGCCTTCTCGCGTAAGTTTCGCGTTGCTGCGAATCGATTGTCTTTCAAATCCGGCCCAAACGCCGCAAGCATCGTGAGAATGCTCGGATCGTATCCATCCCCTGAGCGAAATCGCGCACAATACAGAAGAGTTTCGATACACTCGTCGACAAGCGAGGGATCGATTCGGGACGCAAGTTGCGCGAGAACGCCCACACGTTCCATCAGATCGTGACTTCTTCTGGCGAGATCTTCCTCCCGATGATACGTCTCTCGGGCCAAGTCAATAACGGTGGGAATGATCTTATCCTTCAGCGTGGTCGAGGGAAAGGAGAGCCCTGTCATACGCAACAACTTGATCCCCTCACTGTGCATTCGGCCCGCTGCTTCGAATTGTCGACTCTCTCGTCCTGCCGACAGCAATGCAACCACTGCATCCGCAAGAAAACATTGCTGCGATACGGGTATCGAGGCGAGAAATCGAAGACGGGTTTCATCATCGACAGGCTCTTTGCGAACCAACTCCACGAACTGCTCAGCTGTTCGTTTTGTCATCTGACCGGATGACAGACCTTCATACATCATAACTATTCACTACTGCCTAACCAATCGTCCCGAAATGTCGCCCCGTTCTGAGCCAGGGAGCCACCGCTCTGGATTGATGTCGATACCGCCGCGTCGAGTGTAAAAACACCCGATCCACAGCTCAGAAGGACTACACGCCTCGACGAGATCGAGGAACATGCGCTCGCAGCACTCCTCGTGAAAACCCTGGTAGCTGCGGTGAGCAATCAGGTAGCCCAGGAGCGACGACCGCTCCAGCCTGGCCCCTCTGTAACGAATCACCACACTACCCCAGTCCGGCTGTGCCGTAACCGGACACAAGGAACGCAAAAGATTCGAATGTAGTGTTTCCTGAACTACCTCCTCAGAGGCACGAAGCCTGACGGCTCCGTCCGCAGTATACGGCGCCTGATCTACCGATTCTCCCGGAAGTTCCTGAAAAACACATTGATTCCATGCATCGGGAAGAACAATCGACACAGCAACGGTATCGGTTCCAAGGCGTTGTTCCAGATGATACGTAATCACATCCTCTACCTCACGCACCGAGCGATAGCGCGTGAAGTTCATACTCCCGAGAAATAGCTTGAGGCTCTTGGACTCTATGAGCGCTTCGGAATGCGCAGAGTACTCGATCGAAGCGATACCAAGCTGTGGCACACCCTCGGCGTCGAGCCACGAGAGCTCGTAGCAGCGCCAGCGATCTATCCCTTCGAACGGAAGAGGTGTCCGAACGCCAAGCTGTATGCGAGACTGTGCTCGCTCGATCGGATAAAGCAGCTCAGGGCTGAACACATCGCTGTAGGGAGTTTTCTTCCCGAGGGGGTTTGAGTTCATTGATTCTCTCCACGTGGTGGCGTTGTCGATGCAGCGAGCAATTTTTCAGCCTCGGTCACCTTCCCTTCGATGTGATCGCGCATCCAGTTCGGATCCCACCATGCGAGAGGCGACACGGGAACTCCCTGTACGCGCACCTCGTAGTGTAAGTGGTCGCCTCCAGCCAAGCCGGAGGTGCCCGTACGCCCGAGCTCTTGACCGATTACAACCCGCTCGCCTTTTTTGACCGAGATCGAGGAGAGATGACCATATAACGAGGACACACCGATTCCGTGATCGACTATGACAGTTTCCCCATAAATGCCGAGGTCTCCGACGAAGATAACCTCTCCAGCTTGCGCAGCTCCGACCCGCGCCTGCTGTAGATCTGCTAGATCGATCCCCACGTGGACCGAGCGCGATACTTCAGTTCCCTCGTATCGATATACCCGACTCTCGGAAAACCCGGCCTTGGGTGCCGCTGCGAGCGGCCGCACGAAGGCGCCGCTCCACAGGCGCTCCGTGACGGGACTCTCCTGCAGGGCTTTTTGAATCGTCGCTTCGTTGAGCGTGCGCAACGTTTCGTTTACCAACTTGAAATCACGCACATCATCGCCACTCACGGTCACGTCGGGTCGAGCCCTCCGTAAGGAGGCCAGAAGCTCGGGCACCTTCGAATGAACGAACTGATCTCCGAGCTTCATGTCGACCTCCGGAAAGGTCTTGGCCGCGATCCGATGGTATAGCGAACTCGTGACCTGGGTTCCGAACTCGTCTACTGCTACCAGCTTGACAGTCTCGGTCTTGGGGTCGAAGTTCGTAGGGATCGGAAACAGTGCTACATAGAGGCCATCGGGAGTTGTACCAGACGGAGAGAACGCCTTGAGCGGAAACGCTTTGAAAAATCGTCCACCCACCTCTACTCCGATTCGTTCGAGATTTGGGCCAACGAAGCGAAAGACCGCCACCTCGGCTCCGCCCACGGTTGCATTGTGCTGAACCGTTAGGGGCTCGATTCGCCCTCGACGGAAATCGACAGGTCGAGAGATAGAAAGTTCCGCTGGCGAGGACCACATCCCGCGATCTTCTGTTGATACGAGGAGATCAACTGCACCTTCGGCAAGGCTGAGCGCGCTCGGGTCCACCCGAACAGCGAGGTCATCGCTCAGTACGACATCGTGATCGTAACGCTTATCGAGCAGGACACTGCGTCGCTCGCCCTGAACAACAGTGACAGTGACCCGCTCGAGTCCCGAGTCCGAGTCACTGATCCGAATTCCAACCGCCCTAGCATCAGCTCCAAATCCCTTCGGAACGTCAAGCCATGCAATGGTGGGGGGCGTGGCATCGAATATGCCCACCGGTGCCTTCAACCCTGTCTTGAGCCGTGACAGTCCATAGACTCCGCCGACCACGAGCCCTGCAACCATCAGGAGCCCTATCAGAGAGGCCCTGCCACGAGAATTCGCATGGTGTTTACCACTTCTTGCCATATAGACCTAACCCACGGAGAGTACTAACTTATGAGGTGTCGTCTTGCCGGCCTCACATCGGTCTCAAGGTTTCCCTTGAAAGAGCCGATTATATAGGTTGGTGCTGCAGAGTACAGCCTTGGCTCCTATGGGGATTGGTTAAGTTATGGATTCTAGGTGGGAGAAGGGACGTCAGTTGGGTGGCGCCTCGACTGAGGCCGTCATAGCCACCCCTGCCTTCGTAGCTCTCGTTTTAACGGCCATAGAGCTCATCGTTATCTCTTGGAAGGTGCTCTCTTTGCAAATGATCGCCAACCAAGCCGCTCGCAGCTACGCAGTCTGGGATGGGTGTACTGGAAGTGGGGCCTGGAACGCATGTCGCACGAGGAATGGCAATTCGGATTGGGTGCTTAAGACTGTATCCGACAAGATAACAAACGACTGGAGCAAGAAATACGCGCTGAATATGACCAGCGGGGCTACGGGTAACACCACTGTAGCCGTACGGTCACTGATTGAAAACGTGGCTCCGACCGTGTGCGGAGTGATGGCGTCGGTACCCGGAACAGAAGACGGACGGGGCGATCTTTTTGAAATCACGGTGACGCTCAAAAACGACATCCTCGGTCTTGGACTGTTCAGGTTTGATTTGCAGGGAAAGGCTACAGCGGTACTGGAACCGTACGGTAATTAGGTACGCACGACGCATATGAGTAAGAACTTCCGCCAAAGAGGACAGATCCTCATCGAGTTCATCCTCATAGCACCTGTGTTGCTTGCCATCGCCGGCGGGGCGATCGAGATAGCCCGGTTCTTGCGCTTCAATCAGGTCGCAAGCGTTTTCAGCCAGGAAGCGGCTATGACAGCGTACCGTCGGTGCTCGGATTTCTTCGTGTTCAAAGCGGACGAAACGTTCGACACGGTCCAAACGCAAGCCGCCGCGACGCAGTGCCTCAGTGGCCTTCGCACCACGATCGAGAATAGGCTCAGCAATGCCTATCCGACCACAGACCCGAAAAATCCCAGGTTTTTGGTCGTACTTTCGGTCTATCGGCGCGATCGGATAGCCGGTTCGGGAATCGGATTTGGGAGCCTGACACGTATGATCTCTCCGGACTCTGCGGCGGATCCGACGGCTATCTCCTCTCTCTACAAGATCAGCGGCAACACAATTGTCAGAGAGGCCACCTCTGCCGTGGTCTTTACCGAGAACGAAATTACCGACATGGAGCGCATCGTAATCGCGGAAGTTGCCTACATGTACTCCCCAGTGATCCCGATCTACAAACTCGTGCTGGGAAATATTGATTTAATCAAAACCGATCGGGGGTTCCGTGAAACGACGATACTCTGAGGAATCCGGATATATCCTGGTTCTCGCGATATTCGTCGTGATGGGACTTCTTGCCGTCACGATGCTTGCGATCGATCTGGGTAATATCTACATCTGGAGAGTCCGTCTGGAGCGCGCCGCAAAGGCCGGAGTATCTGCGGGCCTGGGATACCGAACACTCAAAGGATGGCAAGTACTCTACGGAGGGGACCGGCCGCAGTACGCCGGCACTACCGGACTCACCATCCCGGCACCCACTCAGGAATTGAACACACTCAAGTCCCAGATGCGGCGAGCCTTCGAGGAGACTATAAAAGCAAGTAATTATTCCTCCGATTTTTCCTACTCGGTGACCTCCAGTAACTACGATCTGAAGGAGGATGAAGCAACGATTTCTGTCGAGATGAAGGTACCAACGCTGCTGATCGGTCGCCTGGAAATATTTGGTCTACAGATGCAGTGCAATACTACGACAACCAGTGGTAAGCCGGCATGCACAGTCAAGGTTCAGGATAGCGCATCTCTGACCCCAGCGAATATCGTCTTGGCTCTCGACACCTCCGGCTCCATGGAGTGTGAAGTAGCAACAAGCTCCTATACACCAGCAGGCAATTGCGGGTGTCGCACGAACCCTGTCGAGCCATGCGGCGGAATCGACGGGAGCAGGCCGCGCATAATCTCTAAGCTCAAAGAAGCCGTTATCGAATTTCGCAAGTACTTCAATCCAGTCAGGGACCGTATCGCCATCGTGCCCTTCAATTTAGGAGCGAACAGGAGCTTTTCGTTCATGGAAAGCGGAGTTCCTCGCAGCTTCGGCAGCACTGAAACTACATTCAACTCGTTCATGGCAACCATTGGAAATCCGGCGGCTAATGACGGTCTGATTCCCTTCAGCAACACCAACCCGTGCGATGCTTTCATTATGGCGGCCCAAGAGATCAGAGATCTCAAAGCTCATCCTTCTCTAGACCAACAAGCGGTGCGCCCCCAGGTCGTCTTCTTTACTGACGGATCGCCGAATGCGATGCGTGGCGATTTTATTAGTCAGGATGGAACGCGGCTCACGAATGCGAAGCCTTCCACAACCGCCGCTAATGACTGGTATCAATACTCTATCGAGTGGAACGACGGAACCTTGTACCGAGCGCCTGGTCCGCTCTTCCACGCCTCTTTGCCGCTGTTTAACAAAGGTATAGATGCCGATGGATTTCCGATGGCTATACCACCGCCAACCCCAACACCCTCTGGAACGCCACCTCCAGTTCCGACAGTCACTCCAACTCCTGCACACTGCGGCGAGCCGTGGTACGAAAAGCCGAACTTTCAGTTCGTAGGCTCCCTGCGCGCGGCCGAACCAACACCCCCGCCGTCCAGAATTCCTGGCTGCTTGACCCAAACTGATTTTAACATTCCCGGAACTTCCACATACGGAGTGCGTGACGTCCTCTTCAAAACTTCCACCAATACCATCGAGTACACAAACCAGCTTCCGTACTTCTGTACGATTGAAGCGGCGGACTTCATCCGACAACAGCTCAACGGAACTGTATTCGCAGTGGGACTGGGGAAAACGCCTCCGGCCTGTTTCCAAAGTGATCCGCTCCAAGATGCCGACAACTCTTTCCTCAGAAAGGACAATTTCTTGAGTAGGGTAGCCCTAGATCCTGTCAGGACGATCAATGGGGTTGGCTCCGAAAACTGTTCCTATTTTTCGAGAACGAACTTTCAGCTTCCCTCAGGCACGGTACTAGGCGCCAATTCAGTAACTATCAATAGCTGCACGGAGCACTCACTGAATGGGAAGACCTTTACGGTAGGCTATAGGCCACCGCCCCCCCCTGCTGGAGTTGCGCCAGCACCAAATGGGGTCAGAGCTCCCGACACGTTCGCTCCCGGAACCGAAGGAGAATACGTCGGTATCGAAAATCCACTCCGCCTCAAACTAGCCTTTGCAAGAATAGCGAAGCAGATCCTCCTCAGATTGAATAAGTAAAGGGAAGAGCACCTCCTCGCCTCGTCCTGTACGCCTTCCATGCAAGCAGCACAGATTAGGATACGGCTCATGGTCTGGCTCGTTTGATAGCTGGTACTAGCGTTGCCAAACGCATTCGAACGCCCCAGCGAGCAACACCCTATGGAGTACAGACGAGAGATAGACGGACTTAGAGCGTTTGCTGTGCTACCGGTAATACTCTTCCACGCTGGCTTTCAGACATTCAGTGGTGGATTTGTAGGTGTGGACGTATTTTTTGTGATCAGCGGGTATCTTATCACAACCATCATTCTCGGCGAGCTCGAGCAAGATACCTTCTCAATCGCTAACTTCTACGAGAGACGCGCTCGACGTATCCTGCCGGCACTGTTCCTCGTGATGCTCACGTGCATTCCTTTCGCCTGGCTCTGGTTGTTGCCAGGTGACATGAGGGAGTTCTCCGAAAGTCTCGTTGCAGTCTCGTTGTTCGGGTCGAATATTTTGTTTTGGCGCAGCACGGGCTACTTCGATACTGCAAACGAACTCAAGCCGCTGTTACATACGTGGAGCCTGGCAGTAGAGGAGCAGTTCTACTTTCTTTTTCCTATCTTCTTGATGCTCTCTTGGCGTTTTGCGAGGCGCTGGATAATGGCTGCGTTGGTGATTGTCTTCGTCGCAAGCCTTGCTGCAGCTCAGTGGGGAGCACATGCTGAGCCAGCCGCGTCTTTCTTTCTCCTTCCGACCCGGGGCTGGGAACTGCTGATCGGCGTCTTCGCAGCCTTATACCTCTCTAAAACCCCTCGCCCCGAGCTCCGCAAAGGAGCGCGAGAGCTGGGTGGATGGCTAGGCGTTGCCCTGATACTCTTCTCGGTTTTCGCTTACGACAAAGACGTGCCGTTTCCAGGGCTCTATGCATTAGTTCCTACCGTTGGAGCATTGCTCATTATTCTATGTGCCACCCAAGAGACAGCCGCAGGACGGTTCGTTGGAAATAAAGCTTTCGTTGGAGTGGGGTTGATAAGCTACAGCGCATATCTGTGGCACCAACCTCTTTTTGCATTCGCGCGACACAGAAGCTTGACCAACCCAGGTCCGCTCTGGTTCGCTGGCTTATCAGTTCTGTCTCTGGTGCTTGCCTACTTGAGCTGGAGATTTGTCGAGGCGCCATTCAGAAAGAAAGAGGCCTTGGCTCGATCGAGGCTCTTTCTGTTTGCCTCAATCGTTTCCGCAACCTTCATCTTGATAGGTTTGTCAGGGCACTTTACCGATGGCGTATATCTCGGACGACCCCAGATCAATCAGGCGATTCAACTCGATTCACGCCTTGTTCCCAATCGAGGGCTCGGCGCTGAGTGTGGAGGGCATATCAACGACTTACGTAGCTGCACGACCTACGATAATCCAGAGGTTTTGGTGTGGGGCGACTCGTACGCTATGCATCTGATTCAAGGATTCGTTGCCTCTAATCCCAGTATAAAGCTCGTGCAAAAAACTCTCTCTTCGTGTGGTCCTATTCTGGATGTAGCTCCTATCAGCACAAGGTATGTCCGAGCATGGTCCGAGAGATGCATGCGCGTGAACGACAAAGTGTTCGACTATCTCCGGAGCAACTCGAGTGTGAAATATGTAGTCATGAGTTCGCCGTTCAGCCCATACGTCAACAAAGGCGCTACGGTTTTGACAAAGGAAGGTGAGGTGATGCCCGGCTATGAAGCCTCTTATGCCGCAATTGTCTCTACCATCAAACGCATCAATGCGCTCGGCAAGACACCTGTGGTTTTCTCTCCTACACCGCAAAACGGCGAAAATATCGGTCGTTGTCTGGCGAAGGCGGCTCTTTTCGAGGCTGACAATTCAGTATGTGATGTGCGGCTGGCTGACTCTGATACTAGACAAGCCGAGGTACATGATTTTCTCAAAAAAGTGGAGAGGCTTACTCCGGTCGTGTGGCTCTCCGAAGGCTTGTGCTCAGCTCATTCCTGTAAGGCATCGTTCGATAATATTTTCGTTTACCGAGACGATGAGCATCTCTCTCGCGAAGGGAGTTTCCATCTCGGCAAACAGATGGGCTTCTACAACCGATTAGAGAGCCTGCGCTACCGAAGATAGTGACAAGTATAACCATCCGGATGTTTCTGGAGATAATCCTGATGGTAATCCTCCGCAGGATACCACGTCGACGCAGGTGCGATCTCTGTTACGACCGGGCGTTCCCACTTACCCGATACATCGACCTCCTTCTTGACCCTCTCCGCGATATCTCGCTGCTCCTCGGAAGTCACGAAGATGACAGATCTGTATTCAGTACCGCGGTCATTGCCCTGGCGATTGACCGTCGTAGGATCGTGTAGACGGAAGAAGTAGCGTAAGAGATCGGCGTAGGCGAGTTTGCGAGGATCAAAAACGATCCGCACAGATTCGGCATGACCTGTCGTCCCGGATGAGATGCGTTCATACGTCGGGTTGGGCCACTGACCACCCGTATATCCAACCTCTGTAGAGAGGACGCCTGGGAGCTTTCGAATTAACTCCTCTACCCCCCAAAAACATCCACCGGCCAGAACCGCTACCTCCTCCGTCGCTGCAGAGGCTTTCGTGTCGGCTCCCGAGGCTCCTGCTGAGAAGAGTTTTTTGTACTCACCATATCCTTCCACCTCGAGCCTCTCGACGGGAATAAATCGTAGCGAAGCCGAATTGATGCAATAGCGTAGTCCGTCTGGCCCCGGACCGTCGCTAAATACGTGACCTAGATGCGAATCACCCCCTTTCGAGCGCACCTCAACTCGGGTCATACCGTGCGAGTTGTCCTTTTTCTCCGTGATGGTCCCCTTGTCGATCGGCCTGGTAAAGCTCGGCCATCCCGTACCGGAATCGAACTTGTCAGTAGAGCTAAAGAGGGGCTCCCCGCTCACCACATCCACATATATACCCGCTGCGTGATTATCCCAGTACTCGTTATGGAAGGGCGGTTCCGTGCCACACTGTTGCGTAACGTGGTATTGCAGCGGCGAGAGCTTTTTCTGCAGATCCTCAGGACTACGCTTCTCATTTTGCGACATAACGTTGGTACTCCCTAGTACACAGACAAAGACGAGCGTGGCAACAAACCCAAACAGCCGAAACATCTTAGTGAGCATACGCTATCGCCTCACGCTCCGGATGCCTTCTTCCCCACCACCACCGACAAGGGATGATGGTAATCATCATCAGCGATCCCTTGGCTGTGCATCAACTCGACGAGTTCGTGCGCGATTTTCTGGCTGATGGAGTATCCCAATCGAGCGGCTATCTCGGGATGCTGCTTGGCGATCCCTCCGAGAACCGCGCGTACTTCAGCATCACAGATCGCGGTAACTCGCTGACGCAGATCGACGATCTCAGGCTTGGCACGCACCTTCGCTCGCCAGCGCTCGAACTGCAGCAATCCGTACTCGATCACCAGCTCGGCATCCTTTGCTGCTGCTTCACGCAGCGCCTTGTTCTCGTCGGCTATCATCGCGAGGTCATCGATGTTGTAGAGGTACACACTGTCGACCTCGGCGAGATCCGGAGAGATATTGCGCGGAACACCGAGATCTATCAGGAAGAGCGGCTTGTCACTCGAGCGACCTACGAGCAAGGACCGACTAATGACCGGGCGATCTATACTGATGGAGCTGATGACGATATCAGCCTGATCGATGACCTGATTGAGGTCCCCTAATGATACCGCCGCGCCACCGAAACGCTCCGCGAGCTCCGCAGCCCGTTCCACGGTGCGATTAGCCACGATGATCTTTCTGCATCCGTGGGAGCAGAGGTGCAGCGCAGAGAGCTCGGCCATCTCACCGCTTCCTATAATCACAACGGTAGAAGAGGCGAGGTCCGCGAATATCTGCTGAGCCAAGCGCACCGCTATGTAGCTGACCGAGACACCGTGGTGCGCGATATCCGTGTGCGCGCGCACCCTCTTAGCGACGTGAAATGCGCTCTGGAAGAGGTGATGGAGGTGTGCGCCTACACTGCCGACCTCCACAGCTCGCTTGTACGCCTGCTTCACCTGACCGAGGATCTGCGCTTCTCCCAACACCATCGAATCCAAGCTCGCAGATACCCGATAGAGGTGTTTGACAGCCGAGGCATCCAGATACTGATAGAGAACGTCTCCCGGAGAGTGATCGAGCTCCAGCAGCGACGAGAAGAACGAGCGGATACCGCCTCCTTCTCCCCCGACCGAAAGTATCTCGAAACGATTACAGGTCGAGATCACTGCCGCTTCGCTCGCTAAGCCATCACGAACAATCCGCTGTGCGAGAGCCTCTGGCTGAGGGATCTTCCGCGCAATGTGCTCTCGTCCACTCACATCGAGCGTTCGAAAGCTCACGCCCGTCAGCACGACACGAGGGTCGTAGTGACTGGTCTGTTGCAGAATCGAAAGTGCGTTACTCATCTCTCGCGATCACTTCACAAATTCACATGCGTCAGCCGTCCCGCCAACAACAGCACCGTGAAGACCGACACGAAGAACGAGCCGGTCACGATCACCGTCAATCGCGACACCTGTTTCGGAGACCATTTCAGAACGAGGCGCACATGCAGGATGAACGCTAGAAGGAGCCACGTCACCAATCCTGACACGACGGAGGTATCAGCCGAAAACACCGGCTTCTGCTGGCTGACCGCCCACAAGCCGCCACTTAAGACAACGAGTGAGATCGCTACGAACCCGAGCTGCGCTAACTGCTTGTTGAGCAGATCAAGGAGCTGGAGATTGGGTCCGTAACCACTGAGCGCTCCGGCACTCCTTCTCTTCAAGCGCCTCTCGACGATCAGAAACACACAGCTCGTGACGAACGCCAGCGCCAAGCTGACTACCGACACGAGCGCCGGGACCGCATGCAGGAGTGGGAGCACGTACTCCTCGATACCCCCACCACTTGCAGGGGGAAGCAACAACGAGGAGCCCTTGTGCAGTAGGTACGAAGAGCTTCCCATGAACAGCACTATTCCAGGTACGATAAACGCGCCGACTAAGGGGTAGTTCAGCCTGCGTTTCAAGAGCGCAAACGCGAGCGCCAAGCCCCATGATACCCAAAGGAAATAATCAGCGCCGTTATCCACGAACACGAAACGGGGATCGCGCGCGACAAGTACCATCGTGAGCGAGTGCAACACTAACCCCAGTGCAAAAGCATACTCAGTAGAGCGCGTGGTCTTTCCGGAGCGGCTCGGTCTCCACAGCTGTAGCAGCATGAGCGCCGAAGCGACGATGTACGAGACTATCGCGAGCACTGCCAAGAGGTGGGTCATGGTCGGTATGATCGCACAAGCTCAATCAAACGTTCAACGTTGTCCACCGGCGTATGCGGAAGTATCCCATGGCCGAGGTTGAATATATGCCCCGGAAGCGTTCTGCCCTCCTCTAAAATCGCCCGCGCCGAGCGCTCGATGTATTCCCACGGACCGGTCAGAACCTGCGGATCGAGGTTACCTTGCAGCGGAAGAGGTCTCCCGATGAGGCGCGCGGCGTCCGGTAAGGAAAGTCGCCAATCGACCCCACATGCATTCACTGGCAACTTCCCGATGCGCGAGAAGAGCCCGGCGATCCCTGTTGCAAAGAATATGAGTGGCACATCGACCCGTTTCTTCACATCGGAGATGACGGTCTCTAGGTACGGAGCTACGAAACGGTCGTATTCACGCGGTCCGAGATACCCGAGCCAGGAATCAAATAGCTGCAAGGCCTGACATCCCGCCTCTACCTGAGCCACCAGATAATCAGCTGTAAGTCGCGCCAGCTTCGTCTGAAGCAGATGCCACGTCTCGGGGTCTTTGAGCATGAGGGCCTTGGTATTCTCCAAGTCCCCGGGGCTCTGCCCTTCGATCAAATAACACGAGAGTGTGAAGGGAGCTCCTGCAAAACCGATCAGCGGGGTCTTACCAGCCAACTCCTGCACGACGAGCTTGATAGCGCTCAAGGTATACGCCACGTTCTCCCGAGGCTCGGGAACACGCAACTTCTCGACATCAGCAGGAGTACGAACCGGATTACTGATGACTGGCCCCTCCCCTTTCTTGAACTCGAGCGAAACACCCATTCCAATCAAGGGAGTCAAGATATCGGCGAAGATGATCCCCGCGCTCAGCGGAAAGCGCTTAAGCGGTTGTAAGGTCACCTCGCATGCTAGCTCTGGGGTCATCACCATCTGCAACATCGAGAACCGCTCGCGCAGTGCTCGGTACTCAGGCAAGTAACGCCCCGCCTGGCGCATCATCCATACGGGAGTGCTCTCTGGACGCGCACCACGCAATGTTTCGAGAAACTCAGACACGTACTACCTCCGAGAGAGTTATCGTTTCGGCGTGATCGCCTCTTGGCCACCCATGTAAGGACGGAGCGCGAGCGGAATAGCTACCGTTCCATCGCTGTTCTGATGATTCTCCAGTAGCGGAATCAAGATGCGCGGAGATGCGATACAAGTATTGTTGAGGGTGTAGCAGAAAACGTTTTTGCCGTTTGTGTCCTTGTAACGGGTGTTCAAGCGGCGAGCCTGGAAATCGTAGAAGGACGAACAGCTGTGAGTCTCACCGTACGATTTACGGGACGGCATCCACGCCTCGATATCGTTCTTGTACACTTGACCCTGTCCCATGTCGCCCGTGCACACATCGACCACACGATATGGGATCTCGAGAAGCTGCATGACCTTCTCCGCATTCCCGAGAAGCTCGGCGTGGAAACGCATACTCTCCTCAGGGTCGGCCTTACAAAAAACCACCTGCTCCACCTTGTAGAACTGGTGTACTCGATACAGCCCGTGCGTGTCCTTGCCGTAGGCCCCGGCCTCTCGACGGTAGCATGGAGAATACCCCGCGTAGCGTTTCGGAAGTTCATCGAGGGTCAGGATCTCATCGGCGTGAAAAGAAGCTACGGGCACCTCGGAGGTTCCGATCAGATGAAATCCGTCATCGCGCTCGTCGAGGTGATACGCCATCTCCTCGCCACCCGGGAAATATCCGGTTCCTACCATCGCTTCGTATTTGACGATGTGCGGTGGATCCATGAGGGTGTAGCCAGCTTTGTGGAGCACATCCATCGAGAGACTCATCACTGCGTGCTGTAGACGAGTTCCATCCCCCTTGAGGAAGTAGCTGCGCGCTCCTGCCGTCTTCACTCCGCGCTCGATATCGAAGAGGTCGAGCTCCTTGCCTAGGCGCACGTGGTCTCGTAATTCGAAGGTAGGCGTCGAAACCTCACCCCATGTCCGAAGCGGTACGTTCTCAGTATCGTCCTTTCCGACAGGAACCCGCTCAAGCGGTATCGAAGGGATAAGGAGCTGCTGCTTGGTCCACTTCTCCTCGAGCTCCTTTAAACGCTGCGACTCGTCACGAACCTTATCAGCGAGAGCCTTCATGTCGGCGAGCTTCGCCTCCTTCTCGGCTCCGCTCAACTTGGGCAGCTCCTTGCTAACAGCATTCTGCTGGGCGCGCATCGCCTCGAACTCCGAGCGTGCCTTGCGATACTCAGTGTCGAGCGTAAGAAACGCTCGCACATCGAACTTCACCCGCTTCTTCTCACAGGCTTGCTGGTAGTCGTCCGGACGCTCGCGCAGGTCGTGAAGGTCAATCATAGAACCGTGCCCCCAAATAGAAACGCGGTGAGGTTACCTAACCCCTCGACATTTTTCAAGGAAGGTAGGTTATGGACCGCAGAAATGCCTCCCCTCCCGGGAATCCAAGCTGCTAGGGAAGCGATGCAAAATCTACCTGTGGTATCACTTTTGAACTTAACACGTGAACGTGCTCGTGCTCGTAAACGTGCACGTGCCCGAACATCTTGATGTTTTTGTTCCGGGTACGTTTACGTTCAGGTGCACGAGCACGTTCACGTGGGAGAGTGGCAGGTTTTACCTCGCTTCCCCTAGAGACAAAAATGCGTCCGCAGAGCCTCGATAACCCCCTCTTCTGAATGGGCGGTCGCCTCGGCGGTGACCCTTAAACCGGCCTCTTTGACGGCCTGTGTCGTAATGGGCCCGACCGAAACAAGCGGTATAGCCTCCAGTCGCGGTCGCTGGTGAGCCAGCGCCTTGACCGTCGCGCGCACCGCCGAGGGGCTCATGAATACGATGACGCTCGTACTTGGATCCAACCCCTCGAACGCCGCACTATCTTCGGGCGAAAGCGGGACTTCGCATGTCCGATAGGTAGCAAGTGACACGACGTCGAATCCCTTCGCACGCAGAAGTGGCGCAAGAACATCCCTTCCATCCGCAGATTGAGGAACGAGCACCCTCTCACGTTGCCTCGTCTCGCGCGCAAACTCCTCCCCAAACACTTCTGCGACGAACACGGTCGGTACGAAATCCGGGCGACGTCCGAAACAGCTCAGAAGCGCATCCGCCGTTCCGCTACCCTGCACGGCAAACTTAAGCGAGGGCGGAACTACGAACCCACGCAAGCGCTCTTCGCAGAGCTGACGGAACGCGTGAACCGAGTTCGGACTCAGAAACGCGATCCATCCACGACCCTGTGTCATGATCTCACGGAGGGCCTCCTGCTCGTCCACGGACAACGCGAGCAACTCACACCGCAGCACCGGAAGCTGCAGCGAGCGCAGACCAAGCTCTTTGACCCTGGCACTCAGATCCCTAGCACCATCGGACATGCCGCTCGGTCGGGTTATGACAACTGTCTTGGCCATACGGTGCATCGGACGGCGGGGACTCCGTCCCTCCTACAATGAGCCGCGGAGAGAAAGATAAGGTCGAGAGCCTCTGTCATCCTTGTTTACAAATGACCAGGAGGGACGGCGTCCCCGCCGTCCGTAAACCAAGCCTATGATGAGCCGGAGCCTTCCTACTAGCTGACAACTATAATTTAGCCCTCCACTGCTGTCGAGAACACCCGAGAAACTCGCATTTTTAACCATTTAGCGCTGAGATCTCATGCTCCTTTCCAGTCCGTCGAAAGAGCCTGTGGATGGCGTCAACTATGAAAACTTCCCCTCATGGATTCTCCTGGTTCATTCCACTAGTAGCTACTCTCTTCTGCGGCCTCGTTACATGTGCGCACGCAGAGGAGCTCTCGGTCTACTCAGGCGCAGTCTTGAGCGTACGAGGCCATACACGTGCATTCTCCGCCGTGGATAGAGGGTTACCTGAGATCCCTCTTGTGGGTCTCTCTGCTGAACGTATCGCACCTGGTGTGCTTCACGTTGACGTACGTAAGGCGCGTGCTCGCAACTCGAGTGTCGAGAGGCCCCAAGCGTATGCCACCGTGGGCAACCCGTGTCGACGCGCCAAAATTAGGCGAATCATGAAACAGATCCCTGGGCATGTTTCGTGCTCTCCCAACTGGGCGCTCACTGCAACTAAACTACCTAATGATACGTACTACTACACTCAGTACGCTGCAAACCTGATGTCTCTCCCCTCCGCATGGGATTACACCACGGGCAGCTCATCCGTAATCGCACTCGTTATCGACACCGGCATCAACTACTCCCATCCCGACATCTCCGGAAACATGTGGAAAAATCCGGGCGAGATCGCTGCCAACGGAATCGACGACGACAAGAACGGATACATCGATGACGTATACGGTATCAACGCCATCATCAACTCAGGCGATCCTAACGACGACAACGGCCACGGAACGCACGCGGCAGGCATCCTCGGAGCTCGGGGAAACAATGCAACTGGCGCGGCAGGAGTCGCATGGAACACCAAGATCGTCGCGGCGAAGTTTCTCGATAGCTCGGGAAGCGGAAGCTTGAGCAACGCAGTCAAGGCGATCAATTACGGAAACGCGCTCAAGCGGGCCGGTCACAACGTGGTCGTGAGCAATAACTCGTGGGGTGGAGGGGGTTACTCATCGGCTCTCGCCAACGCAATCCTTGATTCCGCCAGCCTCGGAATCCTCTTTGTCGCCGCTGCCGGCAACGATAGCTCTAACAACGACGCGGTCGCGTCGTATCCAGCCAGCTATTCAATTCCCAACGTGGTATCAGTTGCCTCGGTCAATTCCGACAGGACGCTCTCTTCTTTCTCCAACTACGGCGCGACGAAGGTACACATAGCCGCTCCAGGATACAGGATCCTAAGCACCTATCCGACCAACTCGTATGCGTACATGAGTGGCACATCGATGGCTGCACCCCAAGTCTCTGGTGTGGCGCTTATCGCCCAATCTATCTGTAACGGTGCTCTCAACATGACTAAGTTAAAGGACGCGGTCATCAAGACTGGGACTGTGTCATCGACCTTACAAGGAAAGACTCTGTACTCATCTATCGTAAACGGCCTCGGAGCTGTCCAAGCGGCGCAAGGGATGTGCGCGCCAACCCCGACCCCAACGGCTGGTGTAACAGCGACTCCGAGCGCAGCGACACCGACGCCCAACACGACCCCTACCCCCAATCCGACCGCAACGCCAACAAGCGTCTCGACCGCTACCGCAACGCAAACTCCAGCAGCAACGGCAACTCAAACCCCTCAACAACCAACCCCAACGGCGACCAGCACTCGAACCACCACGCCGACGAGGACCCCGACGAATACTCGCACCCCACTTCCGACCCGCACAGCTACAGCTACGCGCACAGCTACGGCGACTCGAACTGCCACTGCAACCCGCACCGCGACATTCACCCAAACAGCCATCCCAACGGTTAGAGCGACCCCTACAGGAGATGCCAACTCCGCCTGGATCCAGATCTCGCCTAAACCATCCGTGTCGGCCGGGACACTTTTCAACCTAGCTTTGCAAGTTCCCGCGACCTCCGTGAGCTCGACCATGACGGTAAGCCTCGCCGCTCGAAACGGAGCAACCTACAGGTGTAATCCGATAAAATTAAGAGCGACCACCACATCCCTGGATAGCTCGATGAGGCTCACGAGCGTTGCTCGATTCTTCCGAAGCATCTCCTTCCAGCTCGCTACGGACGGAGTGCAGGTCGTCGATGAGGCTTCCATCTCGAACTACCAGGCCTCGTTCAACCCGTCCTTCGACCGGGCTGTGGCCTCGAGCGTATGTACCACCCTTCAGACCCAGCTCGCCTGGGCCAGCGAACGGGGGAAATGGGGCCTCCAACGCTTCCGTGGCTCAAGCTCAAAACGAACTCGTCGATAAGAGATCGCTCCAAAAACGACTGCTGGGAGGCGTACACGGCCTCATTCGTTGCTTATTGCCACAGATCTATTAATCTTTGAGGTCCCTAGGGTTCACACTCAGTTATTCCTCAGCGATGAGGAGAAAGGAGGTTTGAGTGTTTCATATCCTGGTGAGTAAAGGAGTCCCCGCTTCAGTTCTGACGGATGAGGAGCGAGGACAGCTGGCGATAGCATTCGTCGGCGACAAATGGAGTCTGCGAAGGGCGTTCCCTGTGCAGCAGTTCCCGAGACTGACGGGTCTAGGACATCGGGTCGAAAGCCCATGTCGAATTAACCCAGAAGTTTCGTACCTATCTCTCTGGACCAAAGAAGCCGGGAAGTGGTTCGCCGTAGCGGATGATCCACGGCTGGACGAAGTGGTCTAGAAAAGAAGTGCTCGATTAACTTCGTCACTTCTAGCGGCTCTGGGTCACACTCACCGGTTTTTGATCGTACGATCTTATCGGTTCCGAGTGTGACCTAGGCCCTTTCTACTACGAGTACGGACACGTCACGAATATCTCCGTAGACCACCTGCTGAACCTGCAACCACAATACACCCTGCCCGGGAAGGGCGAATGGTTGCGGAC
>JBILEW010000127.1:0-8935 GCA_044351885.1 Bdellovibrionota bacterium | reverse complement strand
GTCGATGGAACGATTTTCCTGTTGGTGAAGATAGCGCAGGTCGAGGGTGCCAGCGAACGGCGACCGACACGGTCGCCCTCCCAATGTGAGGCCTGGTGTGGTTGCGGGCTCGGATATCTGCGGACGGCGGGGACGCCGTCCCTCCTGAATGTGATCGTTTATCATAGGACCGACGGCGTCTTTGCCGTCCGTTATGGCAATAATGACGGAATGCGTTATCGACGGGGCAATTCCGTTGTTGGCGGAGATGGCGCAGGTCGTGGGTCTTGGCGAACGGCGACCGACACGGTCGCCTTCCCACGGTGTGCGGATATTTTACGCAGATTCGTTGCGCTACTGATGGGTTGATTGTTTGGTGGAGAGCGCTACAGCGAGCAATCCGAGTACCGTAACGTAGAGATACGACACCGCCGGTAATCGTAGCGGGAAATCAAATGCTGCGCAGATTGTGCCTGCTATGAGCGCTGCACTCAATCCTGCCAAGAGGCGTCGACGCGTGTGATCACTCTCTCTTCTGATTGAGGGAATGGTTCGTAAGAACACGGCTGCGAGCGCGAGGAGTGGGAGTATGCCGAGGAGGCCTAGCTCTACTGCGGTCTGAAGGATGTCTGAGTGCGCATACTCGATCGAAACACCCGCTAGGGTCGAATCCGCTGCGGTGGTGTGCAGCGCTTGCCATTGGCCGGCTCCAATCCCTACTAGTGGAGCATCCTTCAGGAGCGCGAGGGAGTCTTTGTACATCGTCCAGCGCGTGTCGACCGGGAGGTTCTTGGCGGAATCAGCGAGTCGGGTCTCTACGAGATCGCCACCTCCTCCTTGTAACAAAAGCAAAACGAATACGAGCGGAACTGCTCCTACGAGGATAGAGGGTATATATCCTGCCACTCGACGAACGAGTTTGCTTGCTGCCTGCTTTACGGTGCGAGCGGTTGAAGTTCGCTTGGTCCTTCGGTGAACGCCAACATCGAACTGTCGGGATGTCGCGCGCTTGGTCACTACCAAAAGGAAATAAGTCACAAAACCAATACTCATAGCGAACCATGCCGTACGCGAGAGTGTGCCGAGGATCGCTACGGTGAGCGTTACGACTACGATGGCACCCGCGATCGTTCGCGCAAGGTTCCTGGCTGAGTGCGGTGATTGCGCGAGGCGGCGTAGCTTCGATACGAGGGAACGCTGCCTACTTGAGGATCTTCCGGGTGTCTTCGATGAGAGCGACGCACGTTGGGCGAGGTCGTTTGCAGTGGCACGCCACGCTTGGTGTGTCAGAGCGACAGCGGGGAAGAGGATCATGACTAGAAAAGCCGCCATGTGATCGCAGTTCACGAAGGGCCAGCGGAGGCGATTGGAAACGAAGACCTCCTGCGGGGCGATGAACCAGAAGAGGTGCCCGTTGTCGGCGAACCAGTGGACGATGCCGATGAAGGCGATCGCTGCACCAGATACGACGAGGAGCCTGATGATCGACTGGACCTGTTTGGGGTTCTGGGTGCAGGTCGCGATCGTTATCCAGACGAGCGAGAGGCTGGCAGCCCACTGCGAGAGCCAACGGAGCGCACGCTGGGGGCTCAATAAGCGTGGCACCTCTCCTAGGACGGGGTGTGGGTCGGCGCTCGTCTGAAAGAGGAGAATCAGTGTCGTTACAGCAGCATAAAGACCCACAAGCGCTAGGATCCCGAGGGCAAGCTGTGTCAGTTGACCCATTCCACGCAACGGCGTTTTGGATTTAAAAAGGAGGTACAACGCATAGCCGGAGACCAGCAGATTTACCGCTTCGTAGGTGTTCCACAGTAGGCCGCCCATGAAGAGGGCAAGGAGCGAGGTGCTGGCCACAGTAATCCAGGCCTGGCTCGGACGCGCCCGGGACACAGTAAGCCCTTGATACGACTGGGCTTTCTCCGAAATCTGGAGTCTTCCGGGGGGTACTGGTGCTGGGGTCTCGATCGGTTTGGCTACTGTCATCGCAGAATCAGAACTCGCTTAAGCTGCATCGAAGATACACGGGATCTCGTGCACAGCACAGCCGCTGTTATATTTTCCGTTACATTTCGATAAGGTATTCCATGGAAGCGGTCGATGGAGTATTGGAACTAGATTGAAGTTGTTTCTTTTTGGGCTAAACAGGGACGTCATGAAAGGTTTAACAATCAAGCTTCTGTGCATCGGTTTGATCTTCTCGTCTACCCTCACGTCGGCCGTGAGTGTTGATGCTTTCGCTGCAAGCTCCCTCTCTAAAAAGCAACAACAGGTCCGTGCTCACAAGCGCACCAAAGCAGGTAAGCTTTCAAAGCCTCACAGGGGTAACAAATCTTCCTCTAATCGCAGAGGAGTAAAGAACGGCTCAAAGCGTAGGGAAGCTGCTTGCCAGTCACGTATGTCGCGCTCGACCTCGCGGGCTCGTTGCGAATACAAGCCGATCAAATCGATCTCGGCATTCAAGTAAGTATCTCAGGCCACTGCGGGCGATCGAGCCTTGTTAAATCAGCCTGGGGCTGTAGTATAGTTCCGTGATTTCGGTTGATCTTCGCTTTATCCGCTTGGCCATCGGGGTTTCAGCCCTCTTCTGCTGCTCCTTCTCGGCACTGGATCTCTATTCTCGATTCAATGCTCGCGGCGCGGGTGGTCCCCTAGCACGGGGAAGCTCCCGATTGCCGGTAACATCGGGGCTCTTGAAGGGCTACGAACGGGCTGCTGTGGTGCCCTTGGCGGAGAGTAACGATCTCGTGGCACTCGCCGAGATTCGTAATGAACTTGCCAATCGCACCTTTTCCAAGCGACGCGCTCAATCGCTTCGCTGCGAAGCACAGACGGCGCTCGTACAGGCGCTTAAACGCGAACCTGCTAATAGCACTGCTCTCGCCAACCTCGCCTTCTTGCGGAATGAACACCCGGTGATTAACGAGGATATCAAAGGATGCGAAGGCTTGAAGGGTCTCAACAACGTCTGGCCCGTTGAGCTTGCCCGCCATGCTGCGAAGAGCGACCCCTTGAATCAAGAGGTGCTATCGACCGCTGCGTTCGTGCTTGCAAATGCAGGAGATTACAGCGAGGCACGGAGCTTGTCACAACGCGCTCTGGCACTCGAAACGTCGATGCCGACCTCGGATCCCCTTACCTTCCTCTCCCTCGTGGGCTCACGCACCGAACTCTCGGAGCTGCTGCCACGTAAACTCTCAGTTGTTACGCAGTGGTCTGAACGGATTAAGGGTTTGGATCGCGAGGTGTTCCCGCTGTGGAGCGCACCGCTTTCACAGGTGCAGATGGAGACCCTTGCACAGCTAGAGAACCGCGAGCTCACCGACGAGGAGATCTCGTTTCTTTTGCGGCTCGAGCGTGTGGTTGCTACGCCTAAAGTGGGGAGGACCGTTCACAAGCTCTTGGCGAAGAGCGTTCGTGACGACAGGGCTGCAGGATTCTACTCCTCTCTCGCCTCGCTCGAACGACTACCGAGTGTACCGGCTACCGTTGAGTCGAGCTCGTTGATGCGAAACGGTGGGCTGACGGAATGGAATCAGTCGGCACGTGTAACGTTGGACCGCTACTACTCGGCTGTGGGGTTCTTCGTTCCGAATCCTGAGCGGGTTCGAGCTGTCAATCTGCGTTCGGAAAAGACTGTAACGGACTCAATCGCTCCGCTCCTGAAGGTGTTTGTGAGTGAGAACAATTACTCTTGGACCGATGTTACCTCTGCCGTAAAGGTCAAGGCGGTACCCATCGACAGGCACGGATTCGTGTCGATTACCCTCCCTGCTGAAGGTTTGCCATCAGGATTTGGGAAGCCTCGGTTCTGGAAGGTGTATTTCTCCGGGTCGCAACGTAGCGGCGCATTCACCGGAGAGATCGGAGAGATGTTGGAAGTTTATGGACGGGTTGCGCCTCTCCCAGTAGAGTAAGGGCGTATGTCGACATCCTTACGTGGTCTGGGCTTGATACGGCCCGTTGTCTCATTTTTTGTCTGCTTGTGTGTGGTGCCATCGGTCTACGCTGATGGCGTTCGGGTCGGAGTTTCAGAGATTGAGGATGTGTCGCTCCTCGCAGCTCGAGATGGTGCTTCACGCATACTACAATCGGCGCTGTATGGGAGTATCGCCGAGCAGCCAGCGGGGACGTTTGTCTTAAAAAAAGATGGCTCTGGGGCTCTCGCTATCGCTCACGAGGCCGATGTGTCGTGCTCGGACGGCGGGGTTCTCTCGACGCAGGATCTCGTTTTTTCGATCGAGCAGTGCATGAAAGCACGTGGACAGGTAGCTCGGGTCAATCGGCTGGGCGCTACCGACCTCACGAGCGATACAGCAGAGGGGATCGTTGTCCATGGAGATACGGCGGTGCTCGATGGTGTGCCGAGCTGCCCACTCATGCGTTCGTGGGCGATGTCGGCCTTTGGCGATCGCGGTGGGCGTGTCGATACGAGTGTCGGATGCGGCGCGTTTAAGGTCGAGAGCGTTACCCCTGGGCGCAAGATCGCTCTGGTTTCCAAGGGACAGGTCGAGGGTACGGTCGACACGCTCACGGTCCAGAAGATGAACACCGAAGAGTCCTCACGTCTCTCTCTGCTGCGTCGCGCCGATATCGATATATTTCTAGATCCGACCGCGGAGGAGCAGCTCTCCATTAGCGAGGATCCAACCCTCAGGACGGTCCAATGCGACGGTTTTGCGATGGCTACACGTAGTGTCCTTCATGTACATTGTGGGCCACAGTTTTTCGCCTCTTTGCTGCGCTGGGAGCACGGTAATCGTCATGAATAGAGTTAAAGAAGAGACAAAAAATTTCATCATCGCTTCGCGACGAAGAACTTTTTTGTCAGGCGGACCCTGCGGGTCCTTTGAAACTCCCCGATTTTTGGGAGGACTCGCGCGCGTTGTTGGAGTAGCGACTAGCCCAATTCCCAAAGACAATCATACTGGAGGGCCTTTGCCTCGCTTCCTTAACTTTCTTATCCTGGGACTACTCACACTTGAATGTAGTGGATGCTTCGGCAAGAGCTTTACGAAGCCATACTCCACGGTAGTCGAAGAGGCGCAGGACGAGGGTCGCGAGCTTCCGAGCGCTGAGGTCGAGAACGCTCGCTTCGATCAGCACGAGAAGGCGCAGATCGAACGGCTCGCTGCGGTCATCAAGGATCGTCTCGGTGTGGGGCTTCAGAACGACAGCTACAAGGTCGGCGTAGCCGATACCTTGAAGCTCTCGGTATTCGATGTCCCGGAGCTCGATGTTACCGTGGTGATCAACGACGCTGGATACGTGACGCTACCCCTGGTTGGTTCGGTTCAATTTGCGGGGCTTACGATCAACGAGTGCGAGAAGAAGCTCACTAAGGAGCTCTCGAACTTCGTGCGTAATCCACAGGTGCTCATCAGCTTGAGTGAGTTCGGTAGTCAGAAGGTTGCGGTGCTCGGCTCAGTGGCTAAACCTGGCTCCTATCCGCTCAAGAAGGGAGCAACGGCTATATCCGATGTGCTCTCGGAAGCTGGTGGGCCTGGGGGTGATTCCGGGAACTTCGTGCGTTTTCTCCCGGTGGAGCTGACTCAGATTCCCAGCTCTAATGATCCCGCCGCTCGCGCGCAGCTCGCGGTTCAGACACTCCTTAAGCAGGGCGATGAACGACACCTCGGCGTGGAGGTTCCCCTGAATCGTCTGATCGGCACGAGTGGCGCGCTTCCGCTCGAGATACCGGTGCGTGGCGGTGATGTGGTTATCATCCCAGAAGCAGGCAGGGTCTCGGTCGATGGCGAGGTCGAGAAGCGCGGAACTGTGGATATTACGCGGGGACTCACTCTTATGGGAGCTCTTGCTTCTGCGGGTGGTATCACCTGGAGCGCTAAATACGACGAGGTGGAGCTGTTACGCAACGCTGGTGACCAAGCTGGTCGGTTGCGCAAGGTGGTGAACCTCGAGCACCTCGTGAACGGAGTCGATGACGACATCCTCCTCAAGAGTGGAGATATAATCCGTGTTCCGTCAGTCCGTTCGAGACGGCTTCAGAAGGATACCTACGATACGATTAATTCCTTCTTCAATTTCGGTATCGGTGGTTCGATGCGAATTGCTCAGTGATGAGCGCGCGGTTTGTAACGGATGTGTGTGAGCCAAGGGGTCTTACGTGAAAGAATCAGATACGCCTGCCTCTAAAGATGTCGTGCTCTACCAGAGCTCGGTACCGCAGTACTCGCTTGAACCACACGAGCCTCAGGCTACTGGTGAGATAGATCTCCGGCGCTACATCGAGGTAGTGCTCAAGTATCGCGCCGTGATCGTCTCTTCGGCTATCGCGGTTGCTATCTGCTTCGCTCTGTACGCTTTTACGACGACTCCTCTGTATACGGCGCGTACTACGTTGCAAATAGATTCCTACGAGCCGGTTTTAGGAACGCTGAAGGTCGAGGACCTTTTGCAACAGAAGAGTAGCCGCCAAGACTATCTGGAGACTCAGATTCAGCAGATAAAGAGCCTCTCTCTCGCGGATGCTGTACTTGCAGATCCCGATATTCGTAAGCACTTCGAGAGCACAAAGAGTTCGTGGCTCTCCTCGCTCTTGAGCTTTGGCCGCAAGCGCTCGCAGGAGGGTCCTTCGATGGACAGCGCTGTTTCGGGATACACGGCACCTGCTTCGATGCTTCGATCGTATCTCAATCACATCTCTGTCTCGCCAGTACGTAGGACTACCCTGGTCAACATCGATGTCGTCGATGACAGCCCGATATTCGCCGCTACGGTAGCCAATAAGCACGCTGCGGCGTACATCGAGTGGGTAAGAAGTTTACGCCTCGACCAACAGGGACGCGGGCTTGCGTTCCTCTCGGCTCAGTCAGCACAACTTCAGGAGCGGGTTGCAGACCTGGAGCGCCAGCTTGCCGACTACGCTGAGGAGAACTCCATCGTCGCTTTGAACAAGGACGAGAACATTACGATTCAGAAGATGGCTTCACTGAGCGGAGACCTCTCCACTGCAGAGAGCAAAGCTATTCAGCTCGACAACAAAGCCAAGGAGGCACGTTCGGCGCTGACGCAGGATTCAGCCGCATTCGACGATGCATCGGTAACATCTACTCGCCTGGAGCTCGCGAAGCTCGAATCAGAGTACGCTCAGTTGAGTGGCAAGTATCAGCCGGCATATCCGAAGATGCAGCAGCTCCGGTCGCAGATTGAGCAGCTCAAGCGTTCGGTACGCGAGCAGCGGGGTGCACTCGTGCGTGGTATGGAGAGCGAGGCGCGTGCGGCTACGAATGAGGTGGCAAAGCTCAAAGAGGAGTTAGAGAAGCAGAAGAGCCTTGCATTCGAGCAATCGAAGCGCCAGGTGCAGTACAACTCGCTAGAGCGTGAATTGGATTCAACTCGCGAGCTGCTTCAAAATGTCTCAAAGCAGATGAAGGAGATGTCGCTAGCGGTAGAGAGCAAGGGTTCGAACATCGCGGTGGTAGATCGGGCCCTGGTGCCGCAATCTCCGAGCCATCCGAAGAAATTGTTGCTGATTGCACTCGGTTTGGTTCTCGGGCTGCTGCTCGGTGTGGGTGGGGCGTTCTTGATCGACCACCTCGATAATACGATTCGGACACCTGACGAGGTTCGTCGCATACTGGACCTGCCAACGTTGGGTGTTGTGCCGAGCTTCTCTGCTAAGACGATGGGGATTGGACGACAGCTTGAGGAGGAGAGCTCCGGGGCTGAAGGCACCGAAGGCGTGGTGCAGGACTCCAGCGAAGGTACGGCAGCACCACTTTCGAAGTTCATGGCAACTCACACCGTACAGTTTCCGACCTTGGCTGGGGACGGGAACTCACAGGTATCCGAGGCGTATCGAACTATCCGCACAAATCTCGTGCTCTCTAGGGCGGGACGGGCACCACGCACTCTCTTGATTACTTCTGGGCTTCCTGCGGAGGGAAAGACAACGGTCGCTGTGAATCTTGCGATTACCCTTGCAACAACAGGCTCGCGGGTCTTGGTAGTGGATGTCGACCTTCGTAAGCCCTCGGTGGCGAAACACTTCCGCATTCCGCAATCGAGCATTGGGGTGACCGATGTGCTTACGGGCAACGCTTCGCTCGAGTCTGCGATCCTAACGAGTAGCGTAGAGAATGTATTTGTCTTGCCGTCTGGTAGCACACCTCCGAATCCCTCTGAGCTTATCGGATCGGAGGAGATGGCTCGTTTTGTTAATGAGATCCAAGAGCGTTTTGATTATGTCATCTTGGATTCTGCTCCGCTGCTTCCGGTTACCGATACGATGCTGCTCAGTCGTTTGGCTGAGGGTGTAATTATGGTGGTTCGTGGTAACGCTACGCCGATTAAGGCATGCGTGGATGCGAAGGATCGCGCGGTGACATCTGGAGCTCGACTACTCGGTGTCGTGTTGAATGACATCGAGATTCGAGGCATGCACTACTACTACGGCTACTACGACGGCTATTACAGCGGCAATTACGGCGAAGACGAGGAAGAGGTCGCCAAGGTCGCGTAGACGGTTCGCGACAACGCGATTAGCTGGCAATGTGGGGCGATTGGACCGCGGACTTTCTAGTCCGCTTACTGCCGGGCGGGTCGTGAAGCTGGTGGAGGGCGGAGCGGAAGCTCCGCGGTCCAGGGGGAGTCGCTGTTCGGTGGGATTGCCGATGTTGTCGTTGGGGAGATGGCGCAGGTCGTGGGTCCATATCGCCGATTTTAACAACGGCGTTTTATATGTTGCGCGTTGGCGGAAGTTTTATTTGCCTGTACTCTATATATTCATAAGCATTTGAAAACAGCAGCTTCACGAAAATATGGGTGGGTCAGCTGACTCAATCACATCTTCGTGCGGTTCCAAAAAACTAGGAAAGTGGTACCGTATAGGATTCTGCTGTCATCGAAGTAAAGTATGATCTTTGAGCCCTGGGTTTGCTCAGGTATAGACTAGGGTAGTGACTAGTAGAGGTTTAGGGAGGCTTAAGCAAGTGTT
>JBILEW010000022.1:0-49442 GCA_044351885.1 Bdellovibrionota bacterium | reverse complement strand
CTTGCTGTGGAATGCTCGCTCAGGATGCTAGCGCGCTCTCTACTGAGGTTAATCTTCAACCAACCCGAAATCCAGATACAGGAGCCCCGACTGCTTCCCTCTCGGTCATCGCCAACGATGTTCCCAGTGACTGCACTCGGATTAAGGTCTTCGCACAAACTCGGATGCGCGGTGCTCGTCCTGCTGTCCGACAGGTGGCCTCTGTACGGGTAAGACCAGAAAAGAACACGGGACGAGTGACCGTTCGCTTCCGTCATTTACCAGCCAACTCGTCTGGCAAAACAGAGAAGGTCAACTTCCAGGTGAACTGCATTAACGGTGCGGGTGTAAAGACGGTGAGCCAGAGCAACGCCGGGACGCTCAACAAGTGTGATGGTGCCCGAGTTGTTCGTGGTCTTGCAGATAGTGCAAGCGAGACGAAGGCAGCTGTTATCTACTAGCCGCCCGCCCTCTGTCCCCGTGACGAAGGGAATACATCTAGTCGGATGGTTCGATCTGACAGTCCCGAAGGACGTCGGAAAGCATCCGTTCGACTAGGTAATCGACCACGTCCTTGACGGATATAATTCCAATCGGAACATCGTCCTGGTCGACAATCGGCACGTGGCGAAATCCACCGTTGGACATCAGGTTGAGCGCATACGCCAAGGTCGCGTCAGGTAGCTCTCGCATCGGGTCGGGCGTCATAAAATCTGCAACGACCGCTGTATCGAGCGAAGCCACCTTTGATATGACCTTCAGGACACAGTCACGTTCGGTGAAGATACCGGCTATGCGGCCATCATCGTTGACGACTATGAGGCTTCCGATGCGATGCTCCTGGAGGAGTGCTGTGCACTCAGAAAGCGTTGTATTGAGCGAGACGGTAAGCGGTTTTTTGATCCCAAGCGTACCGATGCTCTCGCACAAAATCGATGGAGGCAGAAGCTGCACCCCTGCCCCGCACGCCTGCTGAATCTGAGTTAAAAGCTCCCTATCTTCCATGCTTGGTCTCCTCTTTGAAAGCGCGGTATTCGATCTTCTCCCACTGAGAGGTCTCTCGGTTGAAGCGCCACGATGCCGGACCCTGTACTGAATCTATAAATTTCAGCTTATGCTCCGCACCCGCGGACAACTGGATCCCGGCGTAAGCTGTTTTTACTACGTTTATTCGCGCGTCATCCCCAACCTGCTTGGACATGCGCATCTCCTTCTCCTTGCCCTGAAGCTGCAGCAGCGCCCTATTTACTTCGTCGTACTTCTTGATTAATTGAAGCATTTTGCTCTTAAAAGGGTCTTTCAGGAGTTGAATTCGGGCGCGGTTCTTGAGAAAGGGGCCTATATGCAACTCGAGTGCCGATTTAGCTGTTTCGTGCTTCTTGATACTGTCACTGAGTACTCGATACTCTTCGGTTACCTCGAGCTCGTTGCGAAGCTGCACGACAGTAGGCGCCCCCGCCTCGTTACCGATATTACCCAGCTCTGCGCCCTTGGAGCACCACAACTCCCCTCCGACGATTGAAGCCCTGTCCGCGAAGATAGTTGAAAGTGACCGTAAGATGCTGTCACGGGCCTCTCGTCCGACGTTGATATTTCCCTGAATTTCGGAGATGACATCATGCGCGACAGAGACTGAGTAGCTCCCTTTCGCGTGGACCGAGCTCTGCCGCCCACCTTGATGAAAGCCTTTTACAGTAACGGATCCCTCACTCTTGATTATATTGTCTCCGAGAAGCGAGCCTCCGATCTCGATATCTCCACGCGCTTTTACGTGAAAGCCTTTGTTGACGTCTCCAACGACCTTTACACTACCGATGAAGTCGATGTGCCCCATGCCATAATCGAGGTTTCCAGGTATCGTCAGTACGTTTTTTACAGTTATCAATCCACCCTCTTCGTGGACGTAGCCGTCAATCTCTGCGACCAACGTGTCATACCCGTCTTCTTCCTTGCCCGGTTTGAGGGTCACTGATTTATCCAATTTCAGATCGACCGGCTTACCCGGGGTCGCCGTGATGTGTTTCCCGAGGATATCCTTACCATCAGTACCAAAGGTCGGCTTGTATATGCGCGCTATCTCCCGTTGAGCCTGCACGTTCTCGAAGAGGCCTAGTGTAAAGAAATCGACGAGATCCTTGTCCTTCCATCCCTCGGCCATCTCTTTTTTGCCGGGGTTGAAGCGGCGAACGAGCCACACGACCTTACCGTCCTTACCCGACACGGGCCCCTGACCGACGGCAACACGTCGTTCGTCGCATCCCTTTCCGCCCTTGAGCTGCTTGACGATGTCTTGGATGACGGCAACCTCGATCCTTTCCTGTGCAACAACGGTCGATATCTTGTCGATAAAATCCTGCGTACGAGCGAGGATGTGCTCTCGCTGCGGCTGCACACGCGCAAAGAGTTTCATGCTGTCGTCAGAGATGAGCAGTTCGAGGATACAGGTGTTGTCCTGAACGGTATGAACGACCCGCATGGCGAGTACCTATGTGCACGGAGCACTTGTTGCTCCTCAATAATTCATCGGATCTCTGCGCTCAAAGGTTGATAGGACACCCTTAAACCCGTTAACATATTGACATTGCTTGACATAGCCTCTCTCGAGCGATGCCATTCTCGCCTCTGCTGTAGAAACTCGAGCTGACTTGATAGACTCTCTGTCGTATTAGAGCCTTACACGAGCTTGCTATGCCTGAGTTACCGGAAGTAGAGGCAACAGTGCAGTACCTACGTGACCGCGTCGAAGGCGTCGGTATCACGGAGGCAAAGGTGTTGTGGCACCGCACAGTTGCATCAAAGAAGCCCACCACCTTCGAACGCGAGATCGCCGGCTGCACCATCGAACAGCTCTTTCGACGTGGTAAGTTCGTAGGGCTCGCACTCGGTAAAGACAATCCCCTCTATCTCTTCGTTCATCTTCGGATGAGTGGCAGCCTCGACGTGGTATCAGCGAGCGCACCGATCGACAAACACGATCGAGTGGTTCTGTATCTCGATAACGGAAAGAGTATCCGCTTCAACGACACGCGTAAGTTCGGGCGCATGTATCTCTCACCATCTCCGGAGCAGGTTGTAGGACGCTTGGGAGCAGAGCCCTTGAGTGACGATTTCAGCTTCGAGTATCTGGATCAGGTAACGCGCTCCAAGAAAACCCGAATTAAGCCACTCCTGCTTGATCAAACTTTTATAGCGGGCCTCGGAAATATCTACGTAGACGAATCTCTGTGGAAGGCACGTATCCATCCCCTAACACCCGCGCATCGGATACCGACACCGAAGTTAGTAGCCCTTCATCAATCGATCCGGGAGATCTTGACCGAGGCGGTATCGCTATTGGGAACTGATTTCGGTGACGGCGTAGTTCAGGATGGAATGTATTCTCCCAAGGTGTACGGACGAGAGGGAGAGCCATGCCACAGGTGCGGCTCGGAGATAAAACGTATCGTAGTAGGGCAGCGAGGCACGCATTTATGTGCGACATGCCAACCGCGACCTCGTAGATCTGCGTGAGCCACGTTGGGAGGGCGAACGGCGACCGATACGGTCGCCCTCAATATTGGCTGCTCAATTCTCGCCGAAAATAGTCGTCCAGTCCCGGCTCATGCTGAAGAGCTTCCATCCTCGGCGCGGAGCCTCGTCCAAACCTTTATCGAGCTTGCCGACGTGACTTTTGCGATCATACGCCCACTCCCGCACTGCATCGTCGTGATGCACGATCGCTGCGAAACGAGAGCCTGCTCCACTCGAAACCCATTCGAGCATCTGGAAGTCTCCATCTGAATTTCCGAACGCCATAATGGGGCGCCGTCCAATCTGATAATGAATCGCGACCGGTTTACCCGCCTTGTCGTCAATGAAGTGAATACCCGGCAGCTTCACTATCGTCGGCACACCTTCGCGTACCTCGTAAGCAACCTTCCCACTGCTACCAATCACCTGCTCGGGTGGAACTCCATACACCTCCTCAGCAAAAACACGAACGAATTCCACCCCTCCTCCGGTAACGATGTACGTCTGGAAACCTCGGGCACGTAGATACGACAACACCTCGACCATCGGACGGTATACCATCTGCGTGTAGGGCTTTCCCGTCGAAGGATGTTTCGCCGTTGTGAGCCATTCGCGCACGATCCGTGCAAACTCCTCGGCCGTCATCCCAGAATGGGTCGCGGCGACCATTTCGAGCAGAGCCTCCTCGCCGGACGAAAGGGCAGTTTTGAGATCCCCCACCAGTATCGAGCGGAACGGTTCCTTGTCCTTCCACTCTAGATGGCTTGGGGCCATAGCTTTGACCCGGTCTACCGCAAAGAGTGCTTGAAAATACATCGGCTTCTCACTCCACAGTGTTCCGTCGTTGTCGAACACTGCTATGCGCTCGGACTCGGGGACAAACGTTGGAGAATCCGCACGCGATGCGCCATCGACGAACTTCATCAAAGCCGTCTTCGTCTCTCCATCTCTCCAGGAGGGTAATGGATCCGCTGCGTAGCAGCACAGGGGGATCAGCACGGTCGAGCTGACCAGGGCTATCAGAGCGGGAACGAGGTTGCGGTTCATCATTACTCCTCTCACAAAACATTCACTGCACACATAGAGATACAAAAACAGGCGTGTTTGGCAAAGCCCTGAGATCCCTGATGAGACTTTTTCGGTATCAGACAAGAGGAGTACTTCGTGTGGCTGCACAGTCACACCACGAGATCGATTGTGTTATGGGGCCTAGAGTCGCTCGTACGCCCATCTCAATCTCTTTAATGCCTGCTCATTCCAGCGTTCGTCAGGCTGTTCGAGCATCTTGTTGAAGAGCCTCATCAATCGCTCATGTCGTGTCGGTTCTACAAAAGCCTCTGCATCCCGATCGAAGACTCGCACCAGAGCAAGCTCTGTTAACGGCATATCGAGGTACCTCATCAGCTCATCACGCATATTTTTCCTCAGAGCTTTTTCTTCGGATTGCGATCCCGGTTTCTTTCCTAGCCGATTGAGGAGCTGTACAAGGTGAGGCTCGGTCTCACTCGGATCGAGTTTCGCGAGCGCAACCAGCGCCAGGCACCACGGCTCTGACATGAAAGATCCCTTATCGAGAATCTCTTGCCACAGCGGAACAGGACGGAGATCGTATTGACAACTAGCAAGGGCATACAGCGTTGAGCATTCGCACATATCGAGAGCATCTGCGATAGTATTCTTGATATCGATATCTTCGTCGCTGTCGGACTCGGATACGACGACATCTGGCTCCTCGGACAAGCGGCGCTTCAGGAATTCCTCGGCAAAACCGAGGATGGCATCTGAGAATCGGGAGTCGGCCAGTGTGTCAGCCAAGAGAAAAACGCTGTCCCATATCCTGATCACGCCCGCATGATTGCATTGAAGAGGGCCAAGCCCCTCCCTCTTCCAGTCGAAATGCCCCTCC
The DNA here is from genome assembly GCA_044351885.1 of Bdellovibrionota bacterium. Classification (GTDB taxonomy): domain Bacteria; phylum Bdellovibrionota_C; class UBA2361; order UBA2361; family OMII01; genus OMII01. The sequence continues at coordinate 44,047 of JBILEW010000022.1, read as the reverse complement.
ACGAGCTGCTTCACCTTCTCGATTAGATCTGAGCTCTGGGGCGCTTCCGACATTGTCAATCCACGTCCAATGTGATCGAGAACCTGCGCATACGAGCGCCCCCATGCAACTGATCGCCATAAGAACTCCTCGGGAGTCGAGGCCTTGAGAGTCTCGGAGGAAGAAACGATATGTCGGTCTGAGGCTAATTTTTGTACCACCTCGACAGACGCATGCAGCAGCCCGTGTATTGAGGTCGGCATCCGCTTCACTGAATTGTCCTGCAGGGCATCGAAGAAAAATTCAACTATATGCGATAAGTTCAATAACGAGTTGTACTGATCCTCGAAACGGTTTTTCTCATGCTTTTTGAGGCTTACAGCGACAGCCTGACACAGTCTGTCATGAAATGCCTCCATCTCCTGTGTGGAATCTGCACACAAGGGCGATAGCTTATCGATGAATTCATTGAGGAGCTCGATATCGCCGAGGGCTCGTTCAATTGTATCTGAGAGCCTGTCTAGGTCGGCAGCGAGCAGATATTCCATGCTGAGGGGAACTTGTGAGATCTCCTGACCGGAGAGCAGATTGTCTGATGGAATCTGAGCGGACAACCTTTGTGGGTTCTCGGATTTTTTTTGTGGTGGCTCGAACTCAGGAGATCCGGTCATATACGGCGCCAGCTAGACAACAGCCGCAATGATACAACGAGAGCCTCCGTATTCAAGGTGGTGCGCCGTTCTTCTAGTAATCCTTACCCGATAGCTCGCGAGCTTCGAACAGATTCTGACACATCAGGCTACATACCGAGGCGAAATCCGCTGAAACGACCAGGGCTCGTGGCCACTAGCTAATTGCGTGGCTAGGTAAGGGGCATGTAAAGCAATCGCACCGCTACTCTGAGCACAGGACTCGCCACGTACGGAAAAAACTGGAACGCCAATAGAACTCCGAAGATAGAGAATCCGGAAGAGCGCGCGAAGTTTAACATCTTCAAGGTCAGGTCCTCTGGTAAGAAGAGCCCCAACACGGAGTAGCCATCAAGGGGTGGCATCGGGAGCAGATTGAGCGTGCCCAACAACACGTTGAGGATGAACATAATGCTTAGAAAGGTTGCCGCTCCCTCGGCCATTCCAGATGAACCGACGGCACTGACCAATTGAGTACCAGACAATACAACCGGAACTTGGAAGACTCCCTGAGCGAGACCGATGTGCATACACACCGCCACCAAAATCGCCAAAAGAAAGTTAGTTACAGGCCCAGCAAGAGCCATGAGCGCGGCTCGTCGTGGATAGCGAATCTGCCAGAAGGGATCAAAGGGAGCACTTCCCCAACCAAACATACTCGTGCCCTTGGATGTGAGTAACGTGACGAGGGGTATCACCACCAAGCCAAACGGTTCGCGCTTGACGTGCGGAACCGGATCGAGGCTGACCTGCCCGCCAGCGTAGGCAGTGAGATCGCCTCCCCACTTCGCAACCAGAGCGTGTGCAGCTTCGTGACAAACAGTGCTGAGCAAGAAAGCAACGTACCAAAGGGGGATGAGGGCAAGAATTTCAGAACTCATAAAGCCCCCCGATTGTACGCAACCGGGAGGCTGGGAAAAAGGGGGCAAGCGCCCCTTGGGCAAATAATGCCGCCGCCCGAGCGGCACTTTGTGCCGCACCGGTGCTGGACAAAACAGTAACTTAGGCTCTTTAGGGCGAGAACACATCTTGCTTATCCCTTAGCACACCCTGCAGTAAGCTCTTTTCACATTTGAGGAAGCTTGAAAATGTCTTCAAAGTTCTGGTCGGATAAAAACTCAAGGCTCCGAGATTTCATCGAGGTCGAAATTAGCCGCCCCGAGGGTCACGCCATCGTCTCTCACCTCCGTTCGGAGAAACACGAGGACGAGGATCCACTGGCACCTCTCGACGAGCTCGCAAGAAAAATGGAAGAGCTCGAAGCAACCTCACCCGAGATGCATTCGGTTTCCGAAGAGAATAGGGAGGAAGCCCTCAACGCGCTCTCCGAGATGCAGAAGAATCTTGAGCAGTTCAAGAAGCAGAATGCTATCCTCAAGCGGCTTTTAACCAAGTACCATTAGGTCTTCCCCAGCCACAGCCCAAAAAAGACACCACACACACCGAGCACAACGCTCGCCGACACATACAGAAATGCGTCGAACAGATGTCCTCCACGAAGCATGCTCGCCGTCTCGAGTCCGAATGTAGAAAAGGTCGTAAAACCACCAAGTATTCCAGTCACGAAGAACAGACGGAGTAGCGAGTGCGGCTCCCCTCGCGCATCGACCGCCACAAACAGGCCAATCAGCACGCAGCCTGCGATATTGACCGCAAAGGTCGCGAGGGGAAACTTCGAAGTGAGGGGATGCGCAGAGAGCATTACCGCCACAAGCCACCGCAGGACTGCTCCGAGTCCACCACCTATGCCCACAGCTGCAATGTTGAGAATCTGAGTCACCACCAAAGGATAGAAAACTTAGAGTGGCTAACGAAAGTCGTAATCTGTCGGGGTTTGCGCCGTTCGGGATTAAGGTCCAGTTCTGACTTCGTACAGAATTGGCTCCCCGGGAGGGATTCGAACCCCCGACACGGTGGTTAACAGCCACCTGCTCTACCAACTGAGCTACCGGGGAACGGCAGACTGAGTATAATTCTCTGACTAGCCGATAAAGTCAAGATAGCTAGGTCAGCTCGGGGCTCCGTCATACGCCCCTGGAAGAGGCTATAATCGCGGAGAAATGGGGTTAAGAGACCTGCACGGTACTTCGGGCTGCAAAGGCTCGAGAAAGTGTCACATCATCGGCATATTCGAGCTCCCCGCCCTTAGGGATACCCTGGGCGGGGCGGGTCGCCTTGATTCCTGCATCGGCAAGTAAGCGACCGACATACAGTGCAGTGGCATCCCCTTCGACAGTGGCACTCGTTGCTATTATGACCTCTTTTACCGGCTCTGCCCTGACACGATCCATGAGCTCCTTGAGCTTCATGCTCTCAGGCCCCTGTCCTCGTAGCGGCGCCCACAGTCCGTGAAGTACGTGGTATACACCTTTGTACTCCCCCACCCGTTCGATTGCGACCAAATCTACCGGTTTCTCCACTACACACAAAAGCGTTCCGTCACGTGCAGGGCTCTTGCACACAGAGCAGAGTGATTCCTCACTGAGAAAAAAACACCGCTCGCACAGACGCACAGATTCAGCCGCCTGCTTCAACGCCTCACCCAACGTGCGAGCGAGACCTCGATCGTTTGCTACGAGGTGATACGCCAGACGCATCGCCGTCTTCTCTCCAACTGATGGTAGCTTGGAGAGCTCTTTGACGAGACGCTGGAGCGCAGGTGGGAATGCGAGCATATTTCTGTCCGATCCTTCTTAGAGACCTGGAATGCTCAGGCCGCCCGTAACGGAGTTGAGCTTCTGCTGAGTATTGTCTTTGATCTTGGTGAGTGCGTCGTTGCAGGCGATCCGGATCGCATCTTGGAGCATCTCGACATCAGATGGATCGACCGCTTCTGGCTTGATCTCAATCGAGAGCACTTCGTACTTACCATTCACACGAACCTTCACGGCTCCGCCTCCCGCACTCCCCTCGGATTCGAAAGCCTCGGCTTCCTCCTGGGCGCGTGCCATGTCTTTCTGCATCTTTTGCGCTTGCTGCAAGAGTCCTTGCATATTGGCGCCGCCAGGAAGTCCCTTGAATCCCTTCATCTTTCATCTCCGAACGATACAATGTCAAACTACACGAGCAGCTACGAACTCTTCACCCGAACCTGCTCGACCTTACTTCCAGGGAAGACTTTCTGCAGACTCTGCACGGCGGGATGCGTACCTAATCCCTCTGCTTGCGCAGCTCCTTTGGCCTTCTCAGCAACGGTTGGATCGACTGCCCCCTGTCCTTTAGAGAGGCTTATCTTCCATCCATGCGGCTTCGGTAAGCCCTTCTTCTCCAAGAATGCGTTCAATAACTGCGAGAGTTTTTCCTTCTCTCGATTGATACTATTGACTGGAAACTCCGGCCCCGTGCCCTCGAGGATTCCGACTTCGAGGCGCGAGACGGCAAGGCGCTTCATGTTCTCGAGCAACACGCGACCAGCAGCCTCACTCATGAAGGCCAACAGCTCCTCCCAACCCAGGGAACCGCTCGCTCCTATCGGTGCTACCTCCGACCGTGGACTGGGTGCACTGGAAGCCCTGCTCGACGAGAGCTGCGCGGTCGCCGTTCGAGGAGTGGCGGTACTCTGTGGCGCACCCATGGAGTCAGCGCTCTGTTGGGGTTTTGCTCCCGCCGGGGTGCTTAGCAGTCGTCCGATGGTTTCACCGATCTCAGCCACTGACTGGCGCGTCGCCATGCGAACCACGAGCGCTTCGAATCCATAACGCGGGTGAGCCGATCGCGCACAACGATCCGCTCCGTCGCGGGCCATGTCCCACAGATCTTGAATGTCTACTGCCTCGAGTGGCGAAACGAGGCGCATCAGTTCGACGACACGATCGTCGCTCACGCCGAGCGCCCTCACACGCCCTTCGCCACCGAGCTTTGCAATGAAGACCTCTCGCCAAAAGTTCACGAACTCTCTCAAGAGACTGGACGGATCGATACCCGTCGAAAAGAGATCCTCGACCAAGGACAACACTTTGGTCACATCCCGTGCCGCAATCGCCTGCGCTATCTCGAGCAATACACGCTGCTCGACCGTGCCGAGGGCTCGACTGGTCTCCTCTGCGGTAATCGAACCGACACAGAAGCTCTGAACTCGATCGAGGAGTGTCTGCGCATCTCGCATCGAGCCATCAGCAAGCCGCGCCACGAGGCGGAGCGCCTCTGGTTCTACGTCGAGCTTTTCTTGGCTGCACACCTCTCTAAGTCGAGACTCGATGACGCTCACCGACAATGCTCTGAAGTCGTGCCGCTGACAGCGCGAGATGACGGTTTCCGGGATTTTGTGAACCTCAGTGGTGGCGAGGATAAATACGGTGTTGGGAGGGGGCTCTTCGAGGCTCTTCAGGAGCGCGTTGAACGCAGATACGCTCAACATATGAACCTCGTCGATGATGTACACCTTGTATCGATACCCTGGAGGAGGAAGTGTCTTAAAGGAGTCGATCAGCTCTCGTACATTGTCGACACTGTTGTGAGATGCTCCATCGATCTCGCGCACTGCAAGGCTGACACCACTGGATATCTCCTTGCAGCTCGCACACTCCTGACAAGGCTCGGAGTCCTTGCTCTTCTGGCAGTTGAGCGCCTTGGACAAGATACGCGCTACGGATGTCTTTCCAACACCACGAGGTCCGGTGAAAAGGTAGGCATGGACTACCCGCTCGCGCTGAATGGCGTTAGCCAGCGTACGCGTTACGTGCTCCTGGCCACTCACCGAACTGAAACCAGATGGACGATATTTTCGCGCAAGGACGAGGTAAGACACGTACTATCTTTCCGCTTGTAGGGGTGAAAAACACGGCGACCGGCAACGCATCACAGATGCATGCACTACGGTTGCTACCTTCCGGTCCTGGCCGGGTTCGCGCACTTTCTCGCGCGCCCCAATCGCCGCTGAAGCAGTATACTAAGCACCCCCCAATCTGTCACGGAATGGCCGTCTTCCGGGCGATTTTTTGAGCCAGCTAAGGCTCTCCTTCATTGTGCTCAGGATGTGATAACGGCCAAATGGTGAAGCGTTACTAGTACGACACGCTCTTTGGTCCGCCATCCTATGGTGTCCTATATGTCCCCACCACTGAGGACGCTCTCCCCACAACCAACTCTAACCACTCAACAAAATCAGATAGTTAGCAACGCGACCCTCTCGGCACAGGAGCTGCTTTACGAAGGCTATGCAATTGAACACGTCGCTCCTCAGAGAACTTTCCTTCCAAATCAGCACAGGCAATCCGTGGTGGGGTATGTTGCTGGCCAACGAATATCTCCAGAGCTCTGACTACCTCAGGAAAGCTCTGGTGACTCGCTTTCTAGCGCGCATCACACCAGACGAGCGTGGTAAGACTCTAGCGCAGTCGCTCGTTGCAGGGCGTAGAGCGTGCCAACTCTCGGGGACTCTGCGCGGCCAAATCGGAAGCCGCTCGGTGCGTATCGAGCGACCGGTATCCTTTTCGGAAGACCGCTACGTGCGACGAAGAGAATACCTCGGACCACGCAGGAGCGGATCGGTTCGCCGTCGTACTATCGCTCCCCCGTTCGCTCCTCGTGAAGTTGCAGCAAACGCTCGTAGGTCTGAGTAAGATAGATGAACTTGTCAGCTTCGGCAGATGAAGCGTTTCGATTCAGATCAGGATGGCAGTTCTTCACCGCATTTCGGTACGCATTCTTGATGCTAGTGAGCTTAACTCCGGGACTCATCCCGAATACGGAGAGCAAGTCAGCATATTCGTCACGTATTCCTCCGCCTCGTAGGTCTGGTGAATACCTTACGAAACGCGCTCTCTGAACCCGCTCATCTTCCCCCTCGCTTGCTTTCTCTTCCTCCCGGAAATCGGAGCGTTGATGCGCTACTTCCTGTGGTTTCTCGACCTTAACTCGTCGTCGAGCGAACACGAATAGCAAGCCGCCGACAAATAAAACCGCGCTCGAGACGAGTGCCAGGAGCGGATTACTGGTGATCAGAAGATCGAGCCGCAACAAGACCGGGGCTCTTGTGCTCGTACTGGCGAGAATGACTTGCGCTTGTGCTAGTTGTCCTTGATTCAGAAGACGTCGCGCCCACGAAAATCGGAGCTGATCGTTCTCTGGCGAGGGGTCGGGGCGAATCTCACGCACTGCGTCGAGCAAAGTCGCTGCTAGCGAGAGATCGCCTCGAGAAACATCCTCTCGAATAGAGGCATCGAGCATCGATACGAGCAGAGCTTTGATGGATTCGTCCTTGAGGGCAAACTCTGTCAAAAACCGTGAGACCTTTTCCTGTTTGAATACCTCAGGTCCACGATTCTGAAGGTCCGAGAGCGCCTTTAACACAAGTTCGTGCGTCGACTCCGAGCGCCGTTCGAAATCGATGAGTGTTAGGATCGAAAGCGCATCTACAGGACGACCTTCGTCAAGAAACGTACCTGCTGCGCGCTGGGCAGCGCTCGTGCGCCCACTATTCAAGGCATCGGCGAGAAAACTATCCTTGGCCGCCTCTTGAAAGGCCGTGCGATACATGAACGAATCGCGCGCGATGAGAGCCTTCTGCATCTCGGCTAGATGATGACGAGCCGCAACGATTGATCCATCCAGTTCGGGCCCCAAGGTGAAGGCAGAGATAGATACGTCGAGATCCTGGATAGACTCATCGACGAGCCCCTCGGAAAGATGCTTACGAGCCAGCTTTCTCAGAAACTCCGAGCATACTGCGTTGTGTCGAAGTAATACCTGCTGAGCGCTCTCCTTCGCAGCCGCTCGACCCGCCGTGTCGAGACCTCGAATCGCCATACACACAGGAATGCTCTGCGAAGAGGTCCCGGTCGCTTCGAGAGCCTTCAACAGCACGGCTCCACCGGAAGCTACCCGCATGAGCGTTCCCGAAAGCTGATCTCGCTCTTCGACTCCCAACTCCTGCGACGAAAGGAACATCTTGGCAGAAGCCTCGAGAATATCTCGCTCCTGCAAGCCGTCCAATTTCTCTATGAACTTCAAATAGTTGGGCCATGGCATCCCCTTGGCCAACTTTGCATCTGCAGCGTATGCAAGAGCCACACGCCTTCCAACATCCTTCTCGGGAACCATGAACGAGGAGCCGCCCACGGAGACCGTAACCTGCTCTGGATGAACAGGCGTCAGAGCATCAACGGCAAACGAGGATCCTCGATAGCTTACTGACTCCGAATAACCAAGGAATGGCTGCATCAAAACAGCGGTAAACAGAACTACGCTCGAGGTGGTAAAACGTATCGTCAACACGTGCCCATTACCAAGGATTCCTTAACTTCGGTCAAGAACCTACTTTGGCGGTTGAATCCCGAACACGTTGAGAGAAAGTCGCCCTTCGCTAGGGTGAGAGGTTTCTATTTCGACCAATGCCTTCAGATCGCCCTGTACCTTTGTGGGGTCGACTTTTACGACCAGTACGCCGCGCTTACCATCCTCAACTTCTACCAATGAGGCGGTCACGGCCGGATCCTTTGGAGCCAGCAGATTAAAGGTGATCGGCTTTTTGGAACTGTTCTCCAGTTTGACCCGTCGCTCAATAGGGGCCGTTCCCTGGACTACCCCGAAGGATACCGTCGAAGGCACGAGCCTAAGATCCCTGCGTACCGAGGCCGTTATCGGCACGTTTACCGGTTGAATCTTGCCGCCCTCGAATTCGACGACGACTCGATCTCGCAACTCACCGCGCGGAAGATCAGGAGATAGCTCGACCACGTACGCGTTGTTACCAAGCGAGGAAACCGAGATCTGCGATGAGTAGCTCTTTACCGATGCAATCGAGAGATCGGAGCCTGGCTTCAACTGCACAGTGAACTGCTTGCGGCGCTCGCTTGCAGAGCTGCTAGGAACCAACTCTCCGAATTCGAGGCGCGTGGGCTCCATGCTCACCCCTTGCTCCACTACCCCTTTTAGCGAAAAAACCAACTCGGGTTGATTAGCGTCGTTCGTTACGACCTCTACCGTTTTTGTTTTGCTACCCGAGAATCCCGAGGTGTCGAACTCCATGCGGAGCTTCTCGACAGAACCGGGCGCTATAGTGCGCGAAGATACAGTAGTCGCGGTACAACCACACGATGCAGTGACACGCTGAATAAGAAGATCGGCACTACCCTCGTTCCGAAGATCGAATTCGTGAACCACCTTCGTCCCCTGAGGAACGGTTCCGAAATGAAATGAGGTCTCAGGCGCCTTCACGGCGGGCGCGCCGGAAGACGAATCCGCCGCTGCGACAACCGATATGTTCAATGCAAGAGAGAGGACGACGAGGATTAGTACGAGCTTAGTACGCATCACCACTCTCCTATGCGCTTATCCAAAAAGTTGAGTTTGATCTAGAAACTTGGTCGAAAAATTACCGTTTCTGAAATCAGGATGATTCAAAATCCTTCGATGCAATTCAATGTTGGTGCTTATACCGTCAATCAGGTACTCGTCGAGCGCTACGAGCAACTTCTTGATACAGCTCTCTCGGTCCTTATCTCGAACAATCAGCTTGGAGATCATCGAATCGTAGTACGGCTTCACCGAATATCCCGCATACACCGCGGAATCAACGCGAATTCCATTTCCTCCGGGAGGATGGTAGCTCTTGATGAGTCCAGGAGAGGGGATCAGGGTACGAGGGTCTTCCGCATTGATGCGCGCCTCGATAGCGTGACCAACCTGTTTTATATCCTGCTGACGCCACGAGAGCTCTCCCCCTGCTGCCAGTCGGATCTGCTCCTTGACCAAGTCGGTATCGGTAACCATCTCGGTTACCGGATGCTCTACCTGCAGTCGAGTATTCATTTCGATGAAGTAGAATTTCTCCGCCTCGAGATCTGCCAAGAACTCTACAGTTCCGAGGCTCGAATAACCCACCGACGATGCGAGCTCAACCGCTGCGTTCTGGATCTGCTCCTGCAACTTCGGCGGGAGAAGGATCGAAGGCGACTCCTCGAGCACCTTCTGATAGCGTCTCTGAATGGAGCAGTCTCGGATCCCCAGATGAACAACATTGTGAGCTTGATCGCCAGCGATCTGAACCTCGATGTGCCGCACGCGCGGAAGGTACTTTTCGACGAGTAGATGTCCATCGCCGAACGCTGCCTCAACCTCTCTCTGGGCCATCAAGAAGGTCGATACGAACTCCTCGGCCTCTCTGACGATCTTCATGCCGCGGCCACCACCGCCTGCGCATGCCTTGAGAAGCACCGGAAACCCGGCCTTTTCGGCTATTTTTAGACCTTCCGCCGGATCGAGCAACCCTTTGCTGTCACCTGGAATGGTCGGAACTCCCACCTTATCTGCCACGCGACGAGCGCGAGCTTTGTCGCCCATGATGCGCATGTTGCGAACAGATGGTCCGATGAAGGTAATACCACAACTACCGCAGATCTCTGCGAAGGCTGAGTTCTCACTCAAGAACCCGTACCCGGGATGTATTGCATCGGCACGGGTCGCTACTGCCGCCGACATTATCGACGCGATGTTCAAGTAGCTCTCTTTCGCTAACGCTGGGCCGATACAAACACTCTGCGTCGCAAGCTTCACATGAAGCGCGTCTTCGTCGGCCTTCGAGTGCACCGCAACGGTTTTGATACCCAACTCGTGGCATGCGCGGATGATTCGCAGCGCAATCTCTCCGCGGTTGGCGATGAGGATCTTCTGAAATGGGGGAGCTTTCATGGGTGCTAGACCGATGGATCGATCAAGAACAGAACCTCACCGAACTCGACCACCTGGCCCTCGGTAGCGAGGACCTTGACGATCTTGCCGGAGGACGGCGCCTCGATTTCGTTCATGAGCTTCATGGCTTCGATAATGCAGAGCGTGGAGCCCTTGGAGATCGAATCTCCCTCTTTGGCGAAGGGGTCTGCATCGGGGGATGGCTTTCTATAGAAAGTTCCGACAATCGGAGATTCGACCTTAACATACCGCCCTAGGTCCTCGGCTGCGGCTTGGGACGCATGCGCTACGGCCGCCACAACTGGCCCTGACACGTGGTGTACTGCGGGCACGACGTCTAGCCGCGCCTCACTGCTCACGTACGAGGCAATAGCTCCCCTACTAAGCTTAAGGCGAGTTCCATCCTGCTCAAGCTCGAACTCGTTAACCTCGTTTTGCTTGAGTATCTTAATGATATGCTCGATGTCATTGATGTCCATGGCGCGCTATCCTAGCCTTGAAAAGCAAACAAAGCCAAGCCCTAGTGTCACAGATTTTTTAAATCAACTGTTGAGAATACAGGATGTTAGGACAGATCACCCGGTGAACCGTATTACCAAACGTACAAAGGCCCTACATCCCAGAGGTGTCAGTCCTCGGAGATGTAGGGCCTTCCGCACCTCATCTAGCAGGGAGCCCCTCGGCCCCTCAGCTACATCTGTCAAAGTTGCTAAAAGACGCCGTAGAACGAGCTGTAATTTCAACCCGCTTACCCGATGCGGTCTGTCCATACAAGGTGACTGACACCGTCCTGAATCCCACCTGGGTAATCCTAATTCCAACCCCTGATGGATCGCCGACGTACTTTCCGCCCTGAGCTGCCTTGAAAATCGGCACCAAGATACCCGTTGTACCGCCGTTTCCGCTGACCGAAGAGCTGCTGGTACTGGTAAGTCCGATCTGCTTCGACTGGAAAGCCGTCCCCTGACCATCCACGTTTCGCACTGAATAGGTCAGATATGAAAACCTGATGTCCTCAGTTAGGTTGTTCTCTACCTCGAGGTTCACGTAGGTGTCAAAGAACCTCTCGGGATCCACTGTGGACTGAACTCCATCACAATCCGACTCCTGAAAGATATCGATTGAGGCATTACTCGAAGGGGATCCAGGTGTCACGCCTGTCGCACCACCATCCTCAAAGCCCATGGCGACGATAGTAACGTCACCACTGTCGCCGTCTTGGGCAACACCGCCGCCAAGACCACCACCACCAGCTCCGGGAAATCCATCGAATCCAGAAGGCACATCGCCGCGGCATTTGACACCGACAAACTTCCTTCGATTCGCACCTACGCTAACACGGCACACCATCTGAAAGCTTCCCGGGGATTCGCAGCCGATGCGGCCACTCATTGAACCAGAAGAGTCAGTAAGCTCGAAGCCTGTGGTGGGTTCGAGGATTGCCAAACCTCGCTCTGAATCACATGCCACGTTTATATTCTGAACGGGGCGCCCCTCCGAATCCTTCACCCACACCAGAAATCCCGAAGTGGCACCGACCGCGAGTTCAGGTTCTTCCACTTCGACGCGCAGAGACCCGGTGGTCGTTTCGTCAGAAACGAACACATCATCCCGGTAGCCGGGGTCTCTCCCCGATCCACCGTCGGTATTACCACTGCCACCCATACAGCCTGCGAAGGCTGCGATAATGAGCGTCGAAGAGACGCCTAAGCTTTTGCGAATGTCCATATTTTGTTTCCTCTTCACGATCGAAGCAGCGAGCACTCAGCGATTTTTTTACAGGCCATCTCCAGAGCTATTACCACCGAAAACATCCCCTAATTGATTCACATCGTCGTCGGTCGAGCCCTGATCACCTTCGTTGACGCCAAAGCTGTCAGCCCCAGCGGTATCGTCCCCGGTTGTGTCATCGTCCTCGCCCGTTGCGTCCGTCGGCTCTACAAAAGTCTCTGGAAGTACGTCGATAGCTATACCCTGAGTATTTGTCTCGATTCGGTTGCCCGAAGACGAGAGACCCGCAACGGTGACGTACGCCTCCATGGTGTAGGGTGGCTCAGGCAATTCGTCGCGGTGAAAGTTGATCCACTCACGAACAGCTGCAGGCATGATGAGAGTCTGCGCATATCCCTGATTACACACATTTCCGAACGCAGGAGGGAGGCTCGTGTTCGCCGGCCGACGCGGATCGTTCTGAGTCGTACCGGCACCGGCACCACCGGCACCACCAGCACCACCGGCTCCACCTCCAACACCACCGCCTATTTGGGTCTGCGCGGTACCGAGCGAGGCAGGACCAGCCAAGAGCGTCAACGGCACGTTCGTGGAGGGCGGCGCCATCGACGAACCTGGAATGAAGTAGGAGAGCAACATACGATCAGCGCGGAAGAACTGCCCGATCAAGTTGTTTTGAATACCGACAGTAATCGTTGCTCCCGAAGAAGCATCGGTATTCCCAACCGTCGAACCATCTCCAGGGCCACCGGGCTCGTCACCAGAGGTGCCCAAGCGCAGCAAGATCCGATTTACCGACTGGGTCGGAGCAGCGCAGTTCGCACCGTTACCGAATCCTCCGATTCCTCCGTTATTACCGCCTCCGTTCTGGTTGTTGGCAGGATCGGGAAGCGCTGTGTAAAAGCCCAATAGCGTCACGGATACACCTTGATCGTTGTTGGCAGCGCCGTTACCTCCGCATCCCCACATGAGGAGCGCAGTCACCAGCGTTGCAATCATTCCTGTGGTAGTCGTTCGTGTGTTCATAGTTCGTCCTCCAGAAGGATCTGTCTACAATGCTGACTTCATACTAGCGTCATCGAAACTTCCTTCGACGATTCGCGGTGTGATGAAGAACAGGAGCTCCTCATCCGAATCCCTTGTCACGCTTCTCCTGAAGAATGTCCCGAGAACCGGGATGTCTTTGAAGAATGGGGTTCCCTGCAGATCATCGTTGTCGACGATCTTGTAGATCCCACCGAGCGCAAAAGTCTGACCGCTGGACACGAGCACCGTGGAGCTCGCGCTTCGAGCTATCTCGTTCGGAATCCCTTCAGTTGTCTTCTCCGAACTGAAGCTACTCGAATTAGCCTTGATATCCAGGAGCACGAAGTAGTCGGGGGACGCCTGTGGAGTGACGTTCAAGGTTATACCTGCCTCAATCGTCTGAGCGGCAATCGAACCGCTTCCGCTAGCTGAAGCTCCAGAGCCCGTGGCAACCGACAACCCCCCCGAAGGAAGCTTGATTCGGATCTTCTCGACGCTCTTGATCTCCGCCGGTTTGTTGTTTGTAGTAGCAACCGCAGGACGGCTGATGATACGAACTCGTCCCTCCTGCTCGAGCTGTGACAACCTCAACTCCAGGCTCTTCGTGCCATCGGCGCTATCGAACAACATAATGACGGCTGAAGCCCCCGCGCTTGCTGGGAACGACGATGCCGTGATTGGTCCTGGACCAGCACTTCCACCTATAGCAACAGCCGACGGGAAATTGAGCCCTGTGCCATTACCCGTTGATGGCGACTGGATGTACTGGAATCCAAGTTCGCTACCCAACTCTCGCGTTAGATTACGCTTCGCCTCGACGATTTGGGTTTCGAGCAACACCTGCGGTGTACGAAGATCGACCTTCTTGACCAACTCGATGACGTTCTTGAGCCCCTTGCGCACATCCTTGACGATGAGCTGATTGGAGCGCTCGTCATATGCTACCGATCCACGCTCAGACAGAACTGTCTCTACCAAGGATTTGAGCTCTCCGGCCTTGGCGTAGCTCACGCGCAGGTACTTCACTGCAAGAGGCTCCAATTCGTCCTCGGCCTGGCGTGCTTGCTTGAATGACTCACGCTCGGCACGCAGTTTGTCCACTGGAGCCACACGCATCACATTCCCTTCGAGCACTTTGTCGAGTCCGTTGGACTTCAAGATGACATCCAGCGCCTGATCCCAGGGAACGTCAGTGAGACGCAGAGTTACCTTACCAGCAACTTCGTCGCTCGCTACGATGTTGAGATTCGATACCTCCGCTATGATGCGAAGCGCGTTGTCGATGTCGGTATCCTGCAAGTCGAGCGAGATGAGTCGTCCCGAGTAACGAGCAGAATCGTCGAGAAGAGCGCTGAAGTCACTCTCGGTCAACTCGTCGTCAGCTTGTACCACTTTTCTCGAAGCTGTCTTGGTAGCCCCCTCGGTATTTGTCTTTTCAGCCTTGGCTTCAGCGGCTGGAGCAGCTACTGCTGTCTCGGCTGCCTTTTGGGGATCAACCTGAGCACGCATATCGTCAGATACTCGCTTCAAGTCATTCGTCTCCTGGATGACGACCTTGCTACCCACACGATGGGCTGTCAAATAGCTCGTAGGTTGCGCAAATACACGCACGAGCGTGTCTGCCTCTTGAGTAGTGGCTCTGATCGAACGGATGCCAGACCCTGGAGCCTGTACTACTTCGGGCTCTGCAGATCCCTCCAATAAACGTGTATCCTTCAAAGTCAGAACGTACTCGGATGGGGCTGTGCGTGTAATACTGTACTCAGGCTCTCCACTTACCTCGACTTCTACTTGATTGGTGTCTGGGTTAAAGACTACCTCGCTGACCTGCGCGCTCTTTGCTGCGGCAGGAACGCTCTCAGCAGGAATAGGCGCTACTTGCTCGGCAATTGTCTCAGGTGATTCCTCGACCTGAGTCTCTGATACCTCTACGGGAATATTAGCCGCGACCTCTTGTGTATCTGCTGCTACCACGGTTTCAGTTTCGAGCGCTGCAGGCACTACCTCCTCGTCCGCTGCTGCTGGCTCAGAGGTATTTTCTACTACCTCTGGTTTCATTTGTGCCAAAGCTTCTGGGGCCTCGACAGCATCAACGTCCTCTTGAGTACCTGCCGAAGCCTCCTGAACCTGCGCTTCGAGCACAGGAGTAATTACTTCCTGTTCGGTCGAAGCTGGTTGAGAAGCTGCTCCTTGCAGAGTAACCACTATCTTACCATCCTCGAGGTGCGCCTCGTGCGATACCACTGCACCCTCTTTCAAATCGACCACGACGCGGCTCTTGCCTGGATGAGATCCCACACGGACACCGGAGAGAAGCTCTAGGTCGCTCACCGGTACATTGTTGGTGGGAAA
The DNA here is from genome assembly GCA_044351885.1 of Bdellovibrionota bacterium. Lineage (GTDB taxonomy): Bacteria > Bdellovibrionota_C > UBA2361 > UBA2361 > OMII01 > OMII01. The sequence continues at coordinate 28,640 of JBILEW010000022.1, read as the reverse complement.
TACACGTTGCGAAGGCATGTCGATGACAAGTCGATCTGGGCCCGAAAATTTCTTAATCTCGAAGGCGATATCACCAGCACCGGCGTCGATCGAAAGCTGATTGGTATCGCTACCTCCCTTGACTGCTATGCCGAATCCCGTGGACTCCTTGTTCACGAGCTCACGCGGAAGCTGTGCTCGCAAATCGTTCTCTGCCAAAGACTGCGCAGATATCGAGGAGTCGTCGCTCGTAGGAGGCAGCGTGACCGTGTCCACGACGGAATTCTTAGCGACACAACCTGGTAGGGAAAAAGCGACAAAAGAAAACAGGCTCGCAAGGGCCGCCCGTCTGCTACGCATGCCGAAGTTCATGAGAATATCTCCATCGATGCCCTTTCCACTGCCTTCGACGTCGAAATGCTTTCGGTCGCATTAGGTCGTCTCTGTTACTGCGGTGGGCTTCTCATTCAGTGTTTAACCCGCGAGAGCAATTTCGCGGAGCGTGTGTGGAAACTCGATAGTTCCGCCACGCCCGAGCTCTCGAGAAACATCCGAATCACTCCATACTGATCTACCAAACTACTGGACTAGTGATTCATGCTCTCCGAAATGAGATGGTGACGGTTGAGGAAAGGAATCAAAAAGATGAATTGGCCGCTCCGAAAAAACCAATGTTTGCACGAGCAAACCGCTGTTGGCCGACCCTCTGCGAATTAGAAACATCGTTATCGCGAAAATCCCCCAATTTTTGCGGCTTTTATTTCTTTTTCGGGTCGGGGCGCTGCTCTCGTTCATGCTCAGTGAGAAGACGATGGGCTGTCACCACGAAGTCAACGTGTACGACGATTCGCTCCTCGGTCTCCTTGGGACTAGAAAAGGAAATTCGGTCGACCGTGACGAGGCCAGGAAGATGATTAACGGTATCGAAGAAAGTGGCCACATCGTGGAATGCACCAGAGACAGACACCGCAACTGGAATCTCGGCATAGAACTTCCCTACACTCTCCTCCTTTCGCTGGAAGAGTTTCAGATCCAACCCGGCCTCCTGGGCACTGGCTGAGATATTGTGCAAAAGGTCATCAACCTGCGATTTGTCCGCCAGCTTTGCCCGAGCCTCCCGTAGACGTGCCTCCAGGTTCGAAAGCGATACTTTCTGGACCTCGAGCCGAGATGCCACCTTTTGCTCCACGAGTATGTCCTGATCGTTTTTAGCAATCGTAGCGCTCAACGACTGGTATTCATCCAAGGGGGGCGAGACGACGAATTGCCACATCGCGGCGGCGACTGTCACTAGCCCTCCGATGCCCACGAGACTGCGCCGATTACGTGGCTGCTCCGCTAATCTATCCACTAGGGTATTCATGCGCTGTCCGTCTCTCGTCCTTTGTGACTCTCTATTTCCTGGCTTTGTCCTTTGGGCTATCCGGCTGAGTCTTGACGAGAAGCGGTTTGGCGTGGGCGCGCTGCGCGCCTATGCTGAACTCCTGGAGTTTGACTCCGTGACGGACGCTCTGTCGCGCAACGTCTATTGCAACCCCCGCAAGAACCGGAGACTTCTCGAGCTCTCGCGCGAAGATCGAGATCGTTTCTCCGTCCTGCGCCAAACCCGAAACCTTGAGTCCCTGTTCAGTTTCCCGCAACTCGACCAACCAAGCACGCTCAGGCAGGGCGCTCACAAGTGAATCAAGAATTCGAACTGTGCTCTCTTTCGCCTGGAACAGCGCATTGAGCGCAGCCAATTCCGCAGTGGCCTCTGCCTGTTGATTCTCGAGCGTTCGTACACGGTGAGCCAGAGTCCGAATGTAGACCAGCTCTCGGGATGTACTCTCTTCACTCTTTTGTAGCGCTCGCACATGCTTGGAGAACCAGAAGCGACCTAGCACTGCGACAGATATCAAGACAGCGATTGAAGCCAACACAAGCTGTATCTGGTGCCACGCTTGCATCTTGGTTCGAGCACTATCACCCAGAAGATTGATCTTAATCATAGCTCATCCGAGGTATTCTATCGCCGCACGATCATCAGAACTTCGAAGGGCGAGTCCAATAGCGACTCCAAGCAGTGGTGACTCGAGCCCAGTGGTACGAAGACTGATACCCGGTGCCATTACAATCCCCCTGAACGGGTCGAGTATCTCGGTCGGGATACCAGTCTTACTTCGAATTTTCTCGGCAAGTCCGGTTACGCAGGCCCCTCCACCCGACAGAACCACCTGATCGATGGAGTCGCCAGTTCCCGCCGCCTTCCAATAAAAACTCAATTGCCGATTGCATTCAGTAGCCAAACTTTCGAGACGGGCATCGATAATGGAGAGTGCCTGCGGCGGCACATTTTCCTCTTCGGAACCAGCGCACGCGAGAGCCCGAGCTTGTTGCCACGTCAACGAAAACTCACGAGAAAGGTCCTCGAACAGCGCTCCTACGCCGATAGACATATCGCCGGTAAAGATAGACTGCCCTGCGCGGCAAATATTGATGCTAGAAAAAGTTGAGCCAACGTCGATTAACCCCACTGTCCGTTTGCACGCGCTGGCATCTCCTGCTTCGAAGCAATTCTGAAGCGCAAAGCAATCCACATCGACGACGACTACTTCGATCCCTGCCTCGGTCGCTGCAGCCAGATATCCATCGACTACTTCTTCCTTTACTGCCACAACGAGCACTTCGACGTCATTTTCACTAACCTGCCCTAGGACATGAAAATCGAGCTTCACGGTAGCGACATCGTCGGGAATGAAATGTGCAGCCTCTGCTCGGATAGCATGGGAGAGCTCAGGAAGAGGCATTCGCGGCATTCTGAGCCGTTTAGAGAAAGTGCTGGACCCCGGAACTGCTATTGCCGCTCGGGTTTCTTTCACACGAGAAGCTTCGCAAAGCGCAGAGATCGCACGACCCAATAGTTTCGGATTGGTGACGATACTACCCTCTAAGGCGCCTTCTGGGGTCGCAGCGCCCCCGAGTGTGACCACTGTGGTCTCCGTACGAGTCCTCTTCAGTTCCACGACTTTGAGAGTACTGACGCCGATATCGAGCCCCACCAGCGACTCACTCGCTCTGAGGAACTTGGGAAGTCTCATGATTAATCCATGTAGTAAACGAGACCGAAGATGGCCTCGTCTCCAAACCACAAACCGTTGAGCGCGCATTCCGTCTGGCATTGGAAGCACGCCCTCTCCATTCCACCCACGAAGGTAGTATTGCCCAGAGGATAAGATGCTAGCGGCGCCGTATCGTTACACATCGGAACCGATCGCTATGCAAATAAAACAGCGATTTGATGTCGAGGGGTCGTTGTCGACTGCTCTCTCGCCTGCGGGAGTGAGGAGTCTACCTCTTCGCGGTGCGCCGGATTTTCACCGAGAACTTAAGGGAAGGGAGGCAAAATACCTCCGCTCCCCGAAGAGCCTTTATTAAAAGACTCTCGGTACAGTAGAATGGTGGTTCAATAATCACCCTGCTCGAGACACATGTCCCAAATCTCCTTCGCACATATGCAGACCTCTTCCGACAGAGATTCTTCGAAGAAGCTCGCAAGTGTGGTTATCCCCCCCCTAGAGGGCGAATATCTGTATTCATTCGAGGCGTCAGAAGATCCCTCGCTGGCTGTTGGCAGTATCGTGACTGTTCCTTTGGGCCGACGGAGTGTCTACGGGTTTGTCCTATCCGTGGATTCCGTTCGAGAGCAGACGTCGCTGCGCGAGATGAAACAGCGGAACATCAAGGTCAAATCCATCGACATGAGCTCGAAACCTATTCGTGGTTTCGAGCTCGAGCACCTCGAATTCTTCGAATGGATGGCTAAATACTACGCGGAGCCACTTTCACAGATCCTGGATCTTGCTATTCCTACCCCTGCGTTCGGACGCGCCGATCCATTTCTTCGGATAGCTCCCGGCATCGAACTTCCTAAGCTCGGCGCGTCGCAAATGCGAATCGTCGAACACCTCTCATCTCTCGACTCTTGGGCACCTGCCTCACATGTCAAGGAGACCTGCGATGTTTCATCTGCCACGATCTCCTCGCTTGTAAAGAAAGGAGTCGTAATTCAGCGAGCATCTTTGGAGGAGTCTGCCGAAGAGTCCGTCGACTGGAGCGAGCTTTCGCTGTGGAGCACCCTGACTGACGAGCAAAAAGCAGCAGCTCAAGGGGTCACTACCCTCGTAAAGAGCGGCGAATACAAGTCCTTTCTGCTCCATGGCGTGACCGGAAGCGGAAAAACCGAAGTATATCTCGAGGCGATTATCGAAGCGCTTAAACTCGGCAAATCCGCGCTCGTCATGGTACCCGAAATAGCGCTCACACCGCAGCTGACGGATCGATTCGCGGCTCGACTGAAGCAGCGCATAGCCGTTCTCCACAGCAACATGAAGCCGCGAGAGCGTTGGTCTCATTGGACGGATCTTCTCACAGGCAAGGTAAAGGTCGTAATCGGTGCACGCTCCGCACTCTTTGCTCCGGTGAGAAACTTAGGCATTGTGGTGGTGGACGAAGAGCACGACTCCTCGTTCAAGCAAGGGGAGGGAATTCGGTACCACGCGCGCGACCTTGCACTCGTTCGTGCCAAGCTTTCCAGATGCCCGGTTGTACTCGGCTCGGCTACTCCCTCTCTCGAAACTTTTCACAACGCAAAGGCCGGTAAGCACACGTACCAAACCCTCTCGCAGCGCTTTTTCAGGTCGGACGCCTTGAAATACCAACTCATCGACCTAAGCGCTATCAAACCTTGGGAGATGCCGTCCAAAAGCATCTCGCTGCCATTTCTCGAGGGACTCCGAAAGACCCTCGCGCGCGGCGAACAAGCCTTTGTTCTCTACAATCGACGAGGCTTTGCCAGCTATCTCCAGTGCAACAAATGCGAACACGTCCTCGGATGTCCACACTGCAGCGTGACACTCACCTACCACCTCAAGCCGAATTCGCTGCTTTGTCATTTTTGCGGGTTCTCATCGATTCCCCCACTCGTGTGCCCGGGCTGCGGCGCTTCCGATAACCGCGACCCACTCGCTGCTGAGGTGGAAGCACTCTTTGCTCAGCGCGGGGCGGGCACCGAAAGAGTCCACGAGGAGCTGTGCGAGCTTTTACCTTCGGCCCGCATTGCAAAACTGGACCGTGACGTCGCAGCCTCTCTCGAGGACTACACGCAAGTGCTCTCTGACGTACGAGAGAAGAGGGTCGACATCCTCGTGGGAACTCAGATGATCGCAAAGGGACACGATCTCCCTCTCGTGACGTTCGTTGGTGTCGTCGACTGTGATGTAGGCCTGCACATGCCCGACTTCCGAGCAGCGGAACGCGCATTTCAACTTCTCACCCAAGTAGCGGGACGTGCGGGTAGACGCGAGCGTCCAGGCTTCGTCGTCCTACAGACTCGCGTGCCTCGCCACACCAGCTTGCAGATGACCATTGCTTCCGATTACGAACGATTCGCAGAGATCGAACTGAATCTGCGCCGCGAACTTCGATATCCTCCTTTTCAGAAACTCCTCAGGATCGTCATCTCTGCCGAGGAGCGCGCTCACGCCCAACGTCAAAGCATCGCGATCGCTTCGCGCGGCCAGGCCATTGCCGCTTCGATGGGCGCGACGATGCTCGGTCCGGCTCCTGCTCCGATCGAGAAGGTTCGAAACATGTGGCGATATCACATCTTGTTCAAGACCGAATCGACACCAACGCTTCAGCATTTGATGAAAAAACTGAAGGAAGAAAACGACTCGCCGAAGCCGGTCCGCGTCGTTTTCGATATCGATCCGCAAGATATGTTGTGAGTCCGAAGCTATGAACCTTGTTGCTCAGCGAATTTTTCGTAGAGCTGCGCATATTCGATATCAAGGGCATCGTAGCGCTTTTTGAGGATGAAATACTGCTCGTTACCTGCTGTGATCTGCGTGAGAAGCGTTTCGATCTGCTCTTCGGCCTTTACTATTTCAGCCTTCATCCGCGTGATGTGCTCCTGCATCTGCGCCGACATCTCGATATCGGACATGATAGAGTCCATCTTCGAAACGGAATCCGCGATCTGAGCTTTGAGTTGTGCGTTCTTGTTGGACAACTCGCCCTCTTTGCGCTGAAGTATTTTGAGCTCCTCCTTGGTCTCGGTCATACTCGCTTCAAGTTCCCGGGAGATTTCATCCAGCTCTCGGAGGCGAACCTCGATCGTCTCCAACTCAGCCTGGGTAATCGTGACGCGACCGCGTTCCGCCTTGAGCGATTCCCGTGCTATGAGAAAACTCCTGGCGGCTGTCTTGAGCTCTACGGGATCGACCATTTGACTTTCGAGCTGCATCAGCGTTTCGCTGATCGAACGCTTCTGTTTTACCTCGTCGGATAGTAGCTCGAACGCCACCTGAGAACCGGCATTGAGTTTTTTCGACATCTTGAAAAGGTAGAATCCGATACCGAGCGCCTGAAGGAGACCAACGACTAATACGAGCACAGACATATCAGACTAAGCTCCTTCCGCTACTGCGGCTTCGTCCGCTTGAGGTGCGGGCTGCCCTTGCTCAGGCTGCTCTTCTTGAATACCTTCAAAGAACGGATCGTTGAAATCTACCTCAACACGCTCCGCTACCTCTCGTAAAGCTGCGATAGACTCGTCCAATTCTCGCGACGGCACATAGCGCGCTACGTTCGATACGTGCTTAGGAGCCATCTTCTTGACGAGGGTGCGCCCGACGAAGAACAGCCCCGCATTTATTCCGGTCACGATGGCTATCGGAATAATCGGAAATCCTTGCGGTTTGGGAGCTTCCTCTTCCTTGTCTCTTATGACGACGCTGACAGGCATCTCTGGCTCACTCTTTAGCAGGGACCGCTCGAAGATAATTTTTTTACTCTCCGCCTCTACCTCTTGCCGTTTCTTGGTTTCCGCTTTTAAGAAAGCCTGCAGTAGATATTTCCCATCCTCAGGTAAAGCACCAGCGAGAAACTCGTACTCGAGCGGATTGGAGGGCGACCGTCGAAGTGGAAGCTCATAGCGCTTTCGGTCTCCAGCTTTCGCCACGAGCTTTACATCGACCATGCGAAACGAAGAGACCTCGGCACTCAACTCGACTTTGAAGATGCTCCTGCCACTGCCCCTCTGAACAGGGATCTTCTTCTTGTCATCTCCCTCGTTTGCGCCCTCCTCTTTGGGCTCCTCCTTACTTGGCTCTGCGCCCGGCTCGTGATGCGCCTCTAGTTCGTCCGGATCTATGATCTTGAGGGTCACGAGGCGAGGACGGACCCTGAAAGGCATCTGCTGGCTGCGTTGAAAGGTTGGAGCTCGAGCAATAATCGTCAGACGATACTCTCCAGGGTCGTTGAGCGAGACCACGGAAGAGAAGATGCCATCATGAGCTACACGATCACCGTTTTGCCCTTCATCATTCAGAAAATCACGAATGAGTGGCTCTGATATCTTGTCAGTCGGAGCGATCTGGAAAGCGTATTTGATGACCCCACTCATCTCTGGCAGTGCAACGGGCTTCTCTGACTCGTACAGACGAGCCTGGACGAGAACTTTGTCTTCAGCACGAACGATCGAAGGCCAATCCGTAACGAGCTTCAAGTTGGTGAGAACTGCCGCAAAACCATCGCTCGTCGTAACACCGTGTATTTGCCAATCGCCCGGCTCTGGTTCTCGCAGGGTAATTACATCAAACGTTTTACCGGTGAACCACGTCACCCACTCCGGAGCTTCCGCAGCGGAAATTTCATTGTTTTTCGGGGTCATAAGGGTCAACGCAGCACCCTCTTCGTGATTCACGTAGAAGGTAGCTTCCTCTACGTCATCGTCGATGCGGAAGCCTTTCGACGTGAGCTGCACAACCTGTGGACGCTTGACCGCAAGAAAGAGATCAGCGAACGATTTTTGTAGCTCGGCAGGTTCTTTCGTGTACCAATTCAATCCGTCCGTGGCTCCAGCGATCTCTCCCAAGAGCTCTCGATCGGCTTGAGAGCTGAACGCCAGAGTATGGATTTTTATCTCTCTTGCTTTGAGGTCCGGTAGTACATCGTTGACGAGCTCCTGCGTTCGCGCCATCGCAGTACCGCGACTTACTTCCGGTTCCATCTTGCCGTCAGAGAGGAGGATCAAGACGCGTTGAGCATCCTCACGGGAGCTTGACTCGAGAAGATTACTACCTGCTTTCACTGCCTCGAGCAGATCTGTGTAACGGCCTTCTGTTTTGATGCCTTGAATCGCGCTCACCAGCTGATCAGACCGCTCGGCGGCATACGGTTGGAGGTCTGACACGACTGTAGCCGTATCAGAGAATGCGACGACGCCAATACGATCATTCTTACCGAGAAACTGCAGAAGCAATTTTGCTCCCTCGTACCTCAACCTCAGTGGATCCGTGACCAGCATACTGCCGGAGGTATCGATCAAGAGTACCGCGTCTACTGCCGAGCGCGGGGCCTCCAGCCCTCGCTCTTCGGCCTGGCAAGGCCACTGGTCAGCTACAACGGTAAGAAAAGAAAAGGCAATTCCGCAGGCGGCCATGCGCGCACGTGCACCTGCGCCTTTGAGCACACCGATCGTAGCTATGTTTTTAACCCAACCTATCAGAGACATTACCTTATCTAACTCGCAAAAAGCCCCTCAGTCGAGTATAGCCGCAGGGCGCCCCTCGTACCACCTACAAACCTTGCATCACGAGGATTGAGCAGTTTTATCGATTGTGGTTCTCTAGGGAAGCGAGGTACCCCCCATTCCGGCTACGAAAGCGGAGCTACGGGTAAGTTTTGACTCGCTTTCCCAGGTCGAGGAGATTTTCTCCTTTTTACGCTGGTATACCGGACCCCATGGAGAAGTGGCTCACCCGCAAACAAGTAATATCCTTCGCTGTAGCAGCTCTGGTCTTCCTGCTTTCGGCTCTTCCTGCACGAACCGAGGACTCCCCTCCCTTCGATGTTCCGCCCCGGAGCGAGATCCTAAAACTTCGGAGTGCCGTTCTGGAAACAACCAGAGGGACCATATACTTCGAGCTTTTCCCGGAGGAGGCTCCTTGGCATGTGGCCAATTTCAAGTATCTAGCCGACAAAGGGTTCTATCGTGGGCTAACCTTCCACCTGTACAAACCAAACTTCCTCGTTCAAGGAGGGGATCCGCTCGGAACCGGCTTTGGCGGACCTGGGTATACGCTACCACCCGAGTTCAGCAACCGTCACCATACTTTTGGAACCTTGGGAATGGCGCGCAAGCCAGATGTCGCTAGCCCTAGAGGGCGCCCTGTGAACCCGCAAAGACGTTCGAGCGGCAGCCAATTTTACATATCTCTCGGAGAAGCTCCCGACATGGACAGCCGGTACACGATATTCGGTAAAGTTGTAGGCGGTGCCGATATCCTGGATGAGTTGAGAGCCGGCGACAAAATTGAAAACCTCACGGTTTATATTCGGGAAGGTGGTCGCTAGGGAAGGAAGGAAAACCTGGAACTCTACCACGTGAACGTGCTCGTGCACCTGAACGTAAACGTACCCGGGACAAAACCATAAAGATGTTCGTGAACGTGCACGTTTACGAGCACGAGCACGTTCACGTGATAAGTTCAAAAGCAAAACCTGTCACTCTACCGCACTTGAGTAGAGGAGGTGACCATCCGGCCGGCTACAGATCCGGCGACTCGAGATAGCTACTTGCAGTAGCCTCCCCCTCCTCGCTCGTGGTTACGGGGTTCTCTTCCGGCTCGGTGCCTTTGACGAAGTACTCGAGGAAGGCCCCCGCTACTCCCGGTTGGGCGCGGGCACCGCTCGCCTTCCAGATCCAGAACGGTTCTACGCCATCAGGGATGCTGAAATCGAGCTGCTCGGTGACCTTTGGCGGCTCATATGTGATACCTAACCTCTCCGCCTCCTCTTTCGCTTCCTTCTCCAGCTGTCCCGATTCCTGAGCACTCCTATGCTCGATAAAGCTACGCATGAAATTCAGGAATATGGGAGCCGAAACAACACCGCCTGTTTCCTTGGCCCCGATCTGCTTCTTCTGGTCGAATCCAACCCAGACACCACACACCCAGCTTGGAGTATATCCGATGAACCAGGCATCCATCTGATCATTCGAAGTTCCAGTCTTACCCGCAACTGGGCGTCCGAGTTCCTTAACTTTGTACCCCGTCCCACTTTCGATGACACCCTTCATCATGTTCGCCAACACGAATGCGCTGTTCTCATCGAGCACCTGCTTCGCCTTACTAAGCTTCTCCTGCTCATAGTCGTAGAGGACGTTGCCGTACCGATCCTTGATCTTGATGACGAACACAGAATCGAAGAGCAGCCCCTTGGCTGCTAACACTCCGTACGCCCGGGTCATCTCCAAAACTGTAACCTCTCCAGCGCCAAGAGACAGAGAGAGGTTACGACCTAGCGGGCTTACTATGCCGAGCATTCTCGCATATTGAATGACCGCATCCACCCCGATTCGTGAAACGATATCTGCCGAAACCAGGTTTCTGGATTTCTCCAAAGCTGTTCTGAGGGTGATGGGACCGAGAAATTTTTCGTCGAAGTTTGCCGGTGTCCACAACGTATCTCCGACTCGAAAGGTCCGGGGCACATCGTACACTATCGTGGCCGGTGTGTACTTGAACTTGTCGAGTGCGGCCAGATATACGATCGGCTTGAACGAGGAACCGGGCTGCCGAAGAGACTGAGTTACGCGATTGAATTGACTTTGGCCATAATCATAGCCCCCTGCCATCGCACGAACCTCACCCGAAAAGGGATCGATCAACACCACAGCCCCTTCCACATCAGGCGTCTGATTCAGCACCGCCTTGGTTGGCAAACCATCATCTCCCCTTACGAGGGATACTTCGATAAGATCGCCTTCTTCCACGACATCCGAAGGAGAGCCGAACCGGACCGATTCATCGTTGCTCAGAAGTTTCTTGGCCCACCCCGCTTCGCCGATCTCTATCGTCAAGGCCCGATCGCCTACGAGCACCTTTATCGCTCCTCGCGAAGCGGACCTGACGAGAGCCGGATAGATATCTTCGTAATCTACCGGCGATACCGAAAGAATTTTGCCGTACTTGGCCTGATACTCCGCCACTGTACTTTTGCGAATTGGCCCTCGCCAGCCGCGTCTCTTGTCGACCTCCCGCAGCCCCTTACGCAGCGCGGAGGTCGCCATCTTGTCAGCTTTGACATCAACCGCTGTCGTTACCTCCAAACCATCACTGTCCAGATCGAGATCTTTGAACTTGTCCGCGAACACCCTCCGGATCTCGCCGACATAATACGGAGAGGCAAAGACATTCCGCTGAGAGGCGGGATAGAACTGAACCTCCTCTTTCGCCGCAGCTTGGAGCTGCTCCGAGGTGATGAACCCCGCCTCGAGCATCTGCTTCAGAACTTGCAACTGCCTCTGCTTGCCATCTTTCGGATTTTTGAGAGGTGAGTAAATCGAGGGTCCCTTTGGCAAGCCAGCGAGGTACGCAGCCTCTGCCAAGGTCACCTCCGGTAATTCCTTGTGATAGTACAAGCGAGCAGCGGCACGAATTCCGTACGCCGAGTTGCCGAAGAAGATCTGATTCAGATAAATCTCGAAAATTTCATCCTTCGAAAAGCGGCGCTCTAATCTGTATGCAAGAACGGCCTCCTTTGCTTTGCGAGTGTAACTACGCTCTGATGTCAGTAGCAGATTCTTCACGACCTGCTGAGTGATCGTCGAGGCGCCTTGCTTCGTGTCCCGACTTTGCACATTTTTGAAGACAGCTCGGAGAATGCTGACGGGGTCGATACCAGAGTGGCTGTAAAAAGCGGCATCCTCCGTCGCAAGAAAGGCCTTACGAACGATGTCTGGGACCTCGTCGATCTTTACCGGATAACGGCGCTCCGAGAAGAACTCCGCCATCAAGGCTCCATCTCGCGCGAGCACCCTCGTCACCGCAGGTGGTTTGTAATCTTCGATCCGCGCCAACTTGGGGAGATCTCGAGTTATGTAGAAGTATCCCCACAATCCAAACAGCCCCGCTACGAGGCTGAGGGACAAACCGAGGGTGAAGAGGGTTATGAAGATCTTTCGAAACATGCTTCCCGTGACGATAAGAACCCAAGGTTAGCGCTCCTTCATCGAGTAGTACAGAGGCTAAGCCTACGCCAAAGTTCGTGGCGGCAGATATTACTTCTTGCGGGTACGTTCACGTTTACGTGCACGAGCACGTTCACGTGAAAACGGGTTGTTTACGCCTAAGAGTGGGGCCTTAAGGTGTGTCACTGCGCCCCGACTCCCACTCCTTTCCGTGAAAAGCCTGGCTTGTTACGCGCAGGTTTGCCCCACTTCTCTAGTCCGGGGTCGAAACCGCGGTAGGCTGCGCCGTAGGCGCAGCCTCCACCAATGCTTCCTCGTGCGGCACTATGCGCTTGGCCTCAAGGTCCGATATCAACACCGGCACGCCATCATCACCGATCCGAGCCCATCGTGCGGCGCCCGACTTCGAAGCGGCCTCTCTACCAACGGTCAAAGTAATCGTCTCTTTGGTCTCACCCTTCTTCGTAATGACCAGAGTAAGAAAATTCTCACTGAAAGCATCAGCTGCAACCTGCGCAGGATACTCTACCGCTTGTAACGAAGAGATGTCGTTCAGGAGCTGTTCTACAAAACTCGGATCGCTGCGCTTACCGTTTACGTTCCAGTCGCTCGTGGTAGCCGTGATCTCGACCTCTGGAATACCCTTGCCGCTGGCTCGAACCTTCTCAATGTCATCCGCAGTGAGTTTGAAAAGGCGCCTTTCCCGTAGATCGCCCGCACTCTTGAAAAACTTCTCCAACGAATCAGTGGCAGCACGAAAGATCGTCTTAACGGAAGACGTTTGGAAGTAAACGCTCTTCGGCGCCTGCTCCTTACCTTCAGACCTATTTAGCTCAGACAGAGAGATCTGCATCTGCGCAGGAACATTCCCTTCTTTGAGCCCTAGAGATATTCGAGCCACGGGTGAGTGCAACCCGTAGGCCTCGGGCTTCGCGCCAGGGTCGTCGATGAATTCCACGGCCCTCAGATCTCGCACCGAGCGGAGCAGATCGGTCACGAGAACCGTAGATGCGGCGAGTTCCGATGGCGAAACGATCTTCCACTCACCGCCTGCTACCCGTTTTAACTTGACCGCGCCTGCAGGAGACGAGAGCTCCACCTCACGAACATCATCATCGACAAATTGGATCGGCGTCTTGCTCCTCACGTCTGCCGCGCCCTTGTTGAGAGCTACAAAGACTCCATCATCGACGAGAAAAACACCGGCTCTTCCCGAAACTTTTGCATATCGCTTGAGAAGGTACTCGTTCCTCTTACCGAAGGCGATCTCGATCGGATCGGTCCCTTTGCGGTACACCGATACGACGAGAGCCGGCTTATCGAGTCCATAAACAGAGAAATCTTTGTCGAGTTCGCTATCCTGTATCGAACTTCCGACATCGAGCGCCTTTATCGAGGACACCATCGTATTGACCGCCGTCTTGTCGAGAGCTGCCCCAGGAACCTGCTCCAACTCCCACGAAATATCCCCGAAGCCTTCGTCATCGACACCGGCCTTTTCGCTCTCTTTCTGCGCTCCAGCAGCAGGCTCGGCCTTTTTCAGTCCAAGAGAGCGGACCTCGAACACTTCACGAACAGATGACTCCGGCTGCTTACGCTCTACTCGAACGCGCTCGAGTTCGGCCGGCCTCATCCCCGCGAGGATGACATTTTTCGTCGCACTTTGTTCATGAGAAGGGATGGCGAATTCTTTCATGTACAGAAAGGCTGCAAGCAGAATCACCGCCAGCACCAAAGTCTTCTTCATGTTCATGACATCACTCCTTCCTTGACGAAGCGCACGACGCCCAATAGCACGCCGTGCTTCGCATATGACTTATCGATCGCAAGGTCGATTGAGCGAGACGACCTATGCAAGCGCGACTTTTCTTCTCCACCATACGAACAATCCGAAGAGTAGTATCAGCTCCGGTCCTAGGAAGCTGAAAGCCAAAATTCTATTGAATGTGGCTTGCGGAATGGGCGCAACAGAAGCCCTGAAGCTCTTCGGTCCAATCGCGACACTCCCCTCCTCTCCGGCCGCCCAATTGATGACGTTGAGGGCGAGATCTCTGTTCCCCATTGCCATCAAGTTCCCGTTCGTAAGCCAACTAGTGTCTCCGAAAACGATGACACGCACTGCACTCTCCGCCTTCTCGTCCTCTCCGCCCGCCACGGGAGCATCCAGCTTCTTCTCGTAAGCGACAGCTATAGATACCGGGCCCTTAGTGTCCTCTGGATCTCGCGATGCCGTCGGAGCCTCTTCGTCGAATATGAGCTTCAAATTTTTCTCGGCCCACGAGTTCGGGCCCGATTTCAAGAGCTCGGTGTACGTAACCTTGTCCGTTCCCTTCTGAGATGAAGTAACGCTCGAAGAAAAGAGGAACACCGGCGGGTCGGACGGCCGCAAGCCAGCAGTCACCGGATGCGCGCCGAAAGATTGCGCAACGAACTGTACCGCCAACTGCGGCCCAGCAAAGAGCCTGAGCTGCTCGTCGAGCACCACGTCACGTCCGACGTCGATACCGAACACCTGAGCGATTGACCGCACGTCCTCGGAATCTCTGTTCTCGCCGTTTCCGAGAAGGATTAAGCGCCCACCCTTCTCGGCATACTGAATTAGTGCGTCACGCTCGGTCTGCTGAAGCGATCGTTGTGGATCCGCCAAGATTACTGCTGCCGCGTCCGCGGGGACCGATCCGGTCTGTGCGAGCAGGAGCCCCTCGATCTCCAAGTGCTCGTCTGCGAGAGCATCTGCGAATTGCTTCATCCCTCCCTCTACCGAGGAATCGAGCGCGGGCTCTCCGTGTCCCTGTACATAATAAAGCTTCTTTGCGGCTCCCCGAGTCAGCTTCACTATCGCATTGGTGATAGATTGCTCGTCGATCTCGTTGATTCTGCTGACGGACTTCGAGGCGCCCTCTCCGTACTCGAGATACAGCAGATTGCCTGGTTTCATACCGAGCTTGTCGAGTTCCACCGGACGAGCTTGCGCATTGAGAAGCTCGAAGGACACCTTTTTGTCGTTGTGGTACTTGTACAGCTTCAAAACACCCTCAGTCTTTTCCCGGTCAGCGATCTGCGGAGCGTCTATCGCCACCATACGCAGTGGCGCCTTGAGTCCCTGCACGATCTTCACGGACTTCTCAGAGAGGCTGTATACCCCTTGCTCAGTGAGGTCCCATCGCTTGTCCTTGATCGACACGAAAACATTCGCCAAGATCAGAAGCCCCGCGAACACTGCGGTGTACAAGACGACGTTGTAGCCGAAGCGCGCGGTTCGTCCCGAAAGAACCTGTCCTGCCTTGGAAACACTGTGCAGGCCGGAGGTCACTATCCACGCAAGCAAACAGAGCGCACCAAGAACGATGTGCAACATCAGGAGCGGATGTTCGAGATAGGATCCAGCGATCCATCCTCCAATAATTCCGAACAGAAGCACTACCGCACCGAAATATCCCGAAAAGCGCAACGCGGTTTCCATGACTCTTAGTTCTCCTTATACAAGCCTACAGACACGCCCCTACAATTAACGCCAGCGATGAGCTTCGAGAGCCCGCTGAGAGAGAAACAATCCGAATATCGTGAGGCTGGTGAAATACACGATCGACTTCAACGAAATTACTCCCTTGATCAGATCGGTAACCTGCGACACAGGGGAGAGATACCTCAGAACCTCGGCAACCGTTCCGCCCGTCGTTTCGGAGGGAGATTGAATCACATAGAGCAAGAGCAACGCGACCATGCTGCTTATGCCTGCTACAATCTGGTTTTCGGTAAACGACGATGCGGCCATACCTATACTTGCAAACGCCAAAGTACACAGAACCACACCGAGGAAACCGGAGAGGATAGGAGCAACTTCTGGGTTCCCATAGACGATCAACAATCCGGGAAAGATGAAGGTAATGCCGAGCATGATCAATATGACGACCGACAATCCCATGAACTTACCGAGCACAATCTCGAAAATCGACAGAGGAGACGTAATGAGCAACTCGAAGGTGCCGCGCCTCTTCTCTTCGGCGATCGTTCTCATGGTCAGCAAGGGCACCATGAACACGAGGATCACTATCATCGTCTGATACAATCCTTGTACTACGTACTCGTTCAGATTCGGCATCTGCCCGGGTCGAAAATTCATCATGGGCGCCATTTCGAAAATACGAGCGAAAAAAGCCAGTCCCTGGAAGAAGAAGAAGCCGACCAACAGGGTAAATCCAGTTATGACAAAATAGGCGATGGGTGATACGAAGAACGAAAGCAACTCACGTTTACAAATGGCGAATACGTTACGCATATTTATCCTCAGTCCGTTTTCTCGATTTGCGATTACGCAGCAGCTTCGACAATTACTTCGTCCCGCCCCACACTTTCGATGAACACCTGCTCGAGCGGCTTGTCGCGGGTCAGATCGGCCAGCAGGCTCTCCTTAACAATTCGCCCACGACTAATGATTACCACCTTGCTACAGACCATCGACACTTCGGGAAGGATGTGGGTACTCAAGAGTACCGTATGGGAGGTACCGAGAGATTTGATCAGCTCTCTAATTTGAATGATCTGCTTGGGGTCGAGGCCGCTGGTGGGCTCATCCAGAATTATGACCTCCGGTTCATGGATGATTGCCTGAGCTAATCCCACCCTTTGTCTGTATCCACGCGAAAGATGCTGGCACAATTTCTTGCGAACATCGGTTATGAAGCAGCGCTCGAGTACTTCGCCGACACGCGCTGCGCGACTCGAGCGCGGCACACCTTTGATATCGGCGACGAAGCGCAGGTATTCCTCTACAGTCATCTCACCATACAGAGGTGGATTTTCCGGCAGGTAGCCGATACGACGACGAACTTCATCGGATTGCGAAACTATATCGTACCCAGCGACCCGCGCAGTGCCTGCAGTGGGTGGTAGGTAGGTCGCTAGCATGCGGATTGTAGTAGTCTTTCCCGCACCGTTTGGTCCGAGAAAACCAACTATCTCGCCCTTGCTCGCCGAGAAGCTTATGTCTGCGACTGCCGTGTAATCCCCATACACTTTCGATAGCTTTTCGACCTCAATCATGTTCGTACCCCTCTTTGTTTAACTGCTCCCGCACCGTCACCCAGCGTCGGGGGAACTCAGGCCATCCGGAAAGACGGCAAAAAGTCTCATATATTCAAAACCCTAGTCATCAGCATAGTGATCATTATGATGGGAAGTTTCAAGAGGCGTCCTTCAAAGACTAGCTGGGCACCCTGCCTATCCCAAGATATTCACCGCCCCTCCCCCTAACCTCGATGGCTTACGTGCACTCAAGGAGTTACGACCCCTACAGCATGCAGCACCAAAAGCTCACGGTTGCCGCTTCGCCTGCCGACTATATAGGTAAGTGGATTGCGTAGTTTTCAATAAGAGGTTCTGCAATGGGGAAGATTGGTCACAGTTCGGACAGCGTGGAAGAGGGCTCCACCTGGTTTGATCTGATGACCGGGTACCTAAAGTGGAAGGTCATCGGACCCGATATCCACAATCCCTTCAAACCGCCGATTCCGCTATCAAATCTCTCACGTATGCTGAGCCAGCGGGAGTACCTGTGTCAGCACGTCACCATTCGATGCATGTGTGATGGCTACGAGGTTATGATGATCGTCAACCCGTATCTCCCTCGCATCGTCTCTAATCACCCCTGTATCAGCCAGATCCCGGTAGGAGACATCATCGACTATCTTCAACGACATAATCTCGACGATTTCATAGGAGCCGAGCTCGAAAAACTCGAGGCCGAGATTCGCGAACATGTCGAGCAGCGCAAGAAGAATATGGAGCTCGAACGACAAGCCGAAAACTCCGGCAAGAGGAGCCTTCTCGGCGAGAAAAAGGACGACAAAGAAAAAGACAAGAAGAAAGACCCAAACGCCAAAGGCGGTTCACGCAACTACCGCATTCTCAAACGCTGACGCCGCCTTTTCCTATTAGCGAGCTGCTAGTGACGACACCAGAGCGTCTATTTCAGCCTGGGGAAACGTTTCCAGTACGGGTAGTAGAGCTGTGAGGCGAGCCTTGATCTGTGCAGCATCAACGAGTAGCCCCTTCGTTATTTCGTGGTTTACCGCTGCAGCAGCGACTCCGAAAGCGAACGAGCCGAGCTGAACCGAGAAATCCGAAGCCGAACCTAGGTGTGCACGACGCTGAACCCGCGCAACCGGAAAAATCCGTCCAAGCTCCAATGTAGAGACCGAGATTCCTTCGAGGTCTGGGTGCCTAGACCATGTAGCTGGCAGTAACTCGCTAATCATACGACCTACCAGCAGACCGAGCGCCGCGATAAATCGATCACGCTCACTTCCGAGGATCGATGTACCATGCTGAGAGAGCTCTCCGCCTGGTTCGAAAACGACATTGATACAACGATCCATCTCCGAGAAATCCCCCAAATTATGCTCGAGCACGGCGCCCAAAACCCCGAGTTTTTCTCGGGCCCAAGTCGCTTCTGACTCGAAGAACGCGAGTTCCTCTGGCCTAGCAGCCTCCCACCTGTCGCTGAGCATCACCCGCGCCGACGCGCTCTCCTGCGGAAGAAGTTCGGCACCGAGAGATTCCAGCGAGGAGAAGTTGTCGGCGCCGGCGCCAAGCAGGATCCTATCGAGTATGAAGGATTCCAGAGGAACGGATCCTCCCGACGACGGTACGGAGAGCGAGACACGCCTAGCCTTGTCTCCCTGCCACACCGCTTGACCTTCTCGGGTCAACACGGCCGCGAGGTGCGCCGCAAAAACTCGCGCGACCGTCTTTACGCCGACATCGTTGAGATAGCCGTACTCCAATCGCTCGGAAAATATCCCTGCCGGAGCAAAGTAGTTTATGAATTCGTCCAGGAGCCCACAGTCGGCAAAAGAGTTCGAGATTGGCACGCTCCACTCCTTCAAGGTTTCCCTGGCAGTTTGGACGACAACTTTTTCGTCTTGAGACCAAAGAGCTGTTTCTCGATCGGATGCTTCCGAGGAATTTGCTGTGGGCTCCGAGGAACTATCTCCTACGTGAGCATCAATTAATTCACGTAGAGGCTTCGCAAGATGTGGCAGCAACTGCTCGAGCAGCTCTGTTTCTTCCCGCGCCATCGCTACTGAACCGGCTGCACACGCGACACGTATCAGCGCATCACGGGAGGCAAAACGATCTCTTTGAAAGAGGGACTGTCGCAAAGACTTCTCCGCTGAAGCGAGGTCGCCTAAGCGTGCGAAGATAGTCCCTGCATGAAACAAGGCCTCTGCAGCGTTAAAAACAGCCTTCGTTGCTACGAACTCGAAGTCTTGAAGCGCCGCCTTGAGCCCCTCCTCGTCACCACTGTCGTACGAGAGTCCTCGCAAGGCGAGCCCACGGATCAAGCGGCCATCGAGGGACTGAGGATCTTTGTCGATGCTGGCGGAAGCGGCGTCCACTGCACGACCGAACTCCTTAGTCATTACGAAGGCGCGGGCCAGTTCTGCGAAGGCCACCGAAGCGACTTCGGGCTTGAAGGTCAACGTGTGCAACATGGTGCATGCTTCGTTGAACTGCTTGAGAAGCAGCCGGAATCGAGCCGCCAGTAAAAGAGGCTGAGGATCGGCTCCGTCCCGAGCGGGATAGTGTTCGTACAACTCTACTGCTCGTTCAGAAATGCCCAGGAAACTCATCGACATGAGCTCCAGAAACCAAGCTTCGAGGTCGCCGTTTTCATGACGAACGTGCCGAGCACTGGCAAATGCCTCGAACAGCGAATTGCTACGATAGGCCTTACGCGCTCGAGCGAGATAATCGGTTTTTTTCGTAGGCTTGTCGCTCAACGTCCCGATCGTCTCCGCGATCTCTTCGCGTGAAAGTTCAATTCCCTCACCAAATCCTTCCGGCAGGGTGAAGTCGATGTTGGACTGCAGAGGAGGCAATCCCTCGGGGGCAACCTTTGGATTGATCACGAGCTTTGAGACCCCTTGAATGTGGAAGAAGATTCGCTCCAGAGCTGCTTGAAGCGGAACGGCGATGGCTCGGATACCAGCTTCGTGCGGCGGCTCGGCGGTGAACGCCATCACTACCCTCTCCCTGGTTTCATCGAGAAAATGAAGATCGTCTATAGCACGTAAAGCGAGTCCCTCTACCGGAAGCCACTGACGATCCGGATCGTACGGAGGAGAGGGTCTAACGAGGAAGACGAGCACCGATGCGTTCGATCGCAGATATTCGATCTGCGTAGAGATGTTCCGCTCACCTGTTTGCATGGATACTCGGTTCCTTTAGACTCAGAGCGCGCGACGTTTCGCACTGTGCTGGCTCTTTGGAGATTGCGCACAGCCTTGCGTCAAAGCTCATTAATTACGCACGCTGACAGGAGAATATCACCGCTTAATTCAGTCTGACCAGGTAGATCGACACTGAGACACTCAATCTTTAGGAAGTTAGGGACGCGCCTTGCAGCAAGGACCTATCGAGCAACGGACGGCGTGGACGCCGTCCCTCCTGGTTGGGTGCATAGATCCTGATAGCGAAAGCGCGGGCACCATGCTTTTGTCACTACCGAACATTATAGGAGGCACGGCGTCCGCGCCTTCCGTGAATTTCTCTACAATCCGAATGAACCGCTTACTACCAATTTTCTGATTCGGAACGCCTCTTCCATCTCCGCTATCGACCAATTGAGAGGAGTATGCGGCGACGGAAATACGAGCGTGCCCTTGGTCGGGGAAACTTCCGAGATGTAACACTCGGGCATACGCCACGCCGGTATCTTAATAATGCGAGCTTTGCCTCGCGCATCGACATCTATACTTACTTCTTTCTTGCCCGTAATGAGGGCCAAACCGCGGGCGAAGAAGAACTCATGAAGGACCCTGAACCGAATGTCCGGATCCTCGAGTGAGCGTTTTCCGGACCACGCCGCCAGTTGCCACACAAAGTGTGTCCACATCGCCGTGCGACCCTTGGGAACGGCCTTTCCTCTTCCGACGAAGTGAGAGCTCGCATCACCTGAAGGAGCGCCGTATAAGTCTTGTAGCTTACGAACCGTGAGATTTCGGAAGAAACCGAGCCGCTGATACGAATCATTCTCATAGCGAGCGATTCCTCCTGTCTTGGGATCATCCAATCTGACCAGCAGACCCAAGATCTTTTTCTCCATCGCTTCCTTCCACTTCGATCCCTTGCCCGCCCTGAGCGCCAAGAAGTCGAGGTACTCGATCTGCAACAGATATATCAGCGCGCCATCGGACTCTCTGTAACGAGGATCCGTACGAGAGTAACCAGGCGACTCGAACGGTAAATCCTCGAGCATCTGACGCGTTGCCGCGCGATCCATAAATGCCACTGCGGCACGCAGATCCTTCTTTGCATACGTCTTGCCCAGATGCGAACGTGCCGCACGGAATTCTTGATTCAAAAACAAAAATTCCTTTCGGGCCGAGAGCTCCCCCAGGAGAACCACCAGGCGGTGCTCCCATGCACGTACCGACGAACGTACTGCGGGCAGCTCCTCCCACGATCCACTGTTTTCACACTGCCAAAAGGAGACCTTTGCGAGGAAGGGCACTATCAAGCCGAGGAGCGCACGATGCTTCGGGGTCAGCTCGTCGAGCGAGATGAGTCCTCGCTCGATCCCTTCGAGGACATACCACGCAAGGATCTGCCATGCGTCCTGCTTGTGAGCCCAAGGCTCTGGATGTGCGGTGTTCAGATTATTTTTGACGCCTGCAAATATGTAGGGCCAATGAGCCGCGTTCGTGACGTACGATCGAGACGAAGACGCTACTACCTGCCTGAAGCGCTCGAGCTGTCGAACGGAGGACATGAAGGTTAGCGCAGACATCAAGATCTCTTTTCCGACCCTCTCTTTGGCACGCTGCCCACTGAAGAGATAGCGTGCGCCGATGATAGAATTGTCCCTGACCCAGTAATGGGTACCCATGGGCCACATATCGGTAGTAGCCGCCCGGGCTAGGGTAAACCGACTTCTGCTCCCGTCAGTATCACTCCACCTTCGCCTCTCGATTCTGATATCGAAGCATCCCTTCTTACGAGCCAACTTCTCGAGTGCCACGAACCCAGCGAGCTCGTCCTTCCCCCGCAGAGCGACCCGCACATCGGCATTTCTAAACGACGTTCTCTTGGCTGGGGCAAGCACTCGCGCTCCTAGCTGCCTCAGTAATGTGTGGTCCTTTTTTCGTAGTTCGAGCTGGGATTCCTGTTTCGACATAATCTAGGTGCAATCCTCGTTGGTATGTATGACGTCAATCGGTAGCACATCACCTGTCTGCTCGCATCCCTCGACTCAGGGCGTGCA
The DNA here is from genome assembly GCA_044351885.1 of Bdellovibrionota bacterium. Taxonomy (GTDB): domain Bacteria; phylum Bdellovibrionota_C; class UBA2361; order UBA2361; family OMII01; genus OMII01. Next base: position 6,381 of record JBILEW010000022.1, on the reverse strand, counting down.
TCGCGTTTCTGGGTTAAGAGCAGGGCGGGAGCCACGCCTGGGAGGGGATTCTGAAACAGCTCCGTTCCGAGCGCGTAGAGTAAATATCCACAAAGAGGCCAACGAGGGCAACAAGTGGGGGGGTAGTATTCTTACTTGTCTTCTTTTCGCCCCTTCCGGCATCCTATGAGGGCTATTCACGAATTGACACAAGGAACTCATGGACTCCAAGGATTTTCTGCACAAGCTGCTCCTCACGCCTTCGCCGACTGGAGCAGAACAGCCCGTTCAACGTATGGTGCGCGATCGCATGAAGAAATATGCCGACCTAATCGAGACCGATCTTCACGGAAATGTAATCGTCGCGCTCAATCCGAAGGCAGAGCGCAAGATAATGCTGGCGGGGCACTGCGACCAGATCGGGTTCATGGTTCGACACATCTCCAATGATGGTTTTATTTACGTTTCGGCGCTCGGCGGCATGGACGTTGGAGTGCTGCACGGCGCACGCGTCACTATTCACTCCGACAAAGGGCCTGTCGAAGGTGTATTCGGTCGCAAACCGATCCACCACCAGACCGGCGAGGAACGTGACAAAACGAAGAACGACCTAGATAAACTGTGGATCGACATCGGAGCAAAGAACCGTCGAGAGGCCGAAAAGAAGGTAAGCATCGGGGACTGCGCTACCTTTCACCTAAGCGTACTCGATCTCGGCAATGGGCTCATCTGCGCACCAGGTCTTGACGACAAGGTCGGTCTCTTCGTGGCCATGGAGACCTTACGTGTATTGGCGGGCAAGAAGCTTTCGGTCGGTTTGTATGCCGTGAGTACAGTCCAGGAAGAGGTCGGACTTCGTGGCGCTTCGACATCTGCGTATGCCATAAACCCCGAGGTCGGCATTGCGATCGATGTTACGCATGCAACCGATAATCCAGCGAGCGATAATCCTCGTACCACCCCGTGCAAACTGGGCCTTGGACCAACTATCACGAGCGGCCCCAATACCAATCCTGTGGTCGAAAGGCTGCTCAAAGAGGCTGCCAAGAAAACGAAAGCGCCCTATCAGCCCGCGCCCAATCCGCGCCCTCTCGGCAACGACGCCAACACCATCCAAATTTCACGCGGCGGCGTGGCGGCCGCGAGCTTAGGGATCCCCAATCGATACATGCACACCCAGGTCGAGGTGTGTAGCTACAAGGATCTCGATGCTGCCGTGAAGATCCTGGCATATTTTGTTTCGCATGTGACTCCAAAGACCGACTTTCGGCCGATGTAGCGCCTCCACGTCTAGGGAAGCGAGGCAAAACTGGCCTGTGGTCTCACTTTTGAGCTTATCACGTGAACGTGCTCGTGCTCGCAAACGTGCACGTGCCCGAACATCTTGATGTTTTTGTTTCGGGTACGTTTACGTTCAGGTGCACGAGCACGTTCACGTAAAAAAGTGGTAGGTTTTGCCTCGCTTCCCTAGCTGAATCCATCAGAGCGAAATAGTTCGTATACGTCACTCTCGTGAAGAATTAACATTTCGACACCTCTGTAACCTGTGGTAGAGTTCGGCTTCGTTGTTGCTGTAGCTTCTTGTTTGATACCCTGCGAATTGCCCGTCTTACTTCATGGGCTGAGATCGGACTTATTTCGATCGAACTATCTCTCGCATTCGATTCGTCGGTCAAACTAACTGACCACTTCGGACACTTTTCCTGTCCGGCATTAATCGGGAGTTCTCAGCGTGCATAGACTCATTCGACCAGATTCCCACGGTCATGTGGTTTCTGCCGATGCTAACCACGTAAAAGCGTCCAACGACGATGCCCTCGTCAATTCCAAGCTCTGCCCGGTTCCCGGCACTGAGCGTCTACGAGTATCACAGTTTACCGATCTCCAGCGCCTCCGCCGACTATTGCGTGACGGGTGCGAAGGACATACAATCGAACCGTTTATTTTCCGCGCTCATGATACCGGCCGCGTAGTCGCAGAGAACAGTGGTCTCGAAGGCTTCGTTTTCTCTCAAAGAAAATTCGAAGAGCAATTCGGTGTGAAAGCCAGCGAGGCGCACACGACCGATTATTTTATATACGTTGCAAGCGTTCTAGAAGGAGAGGGATACGGCCACACGCTTCTTAAGAAAGTGCGCGAGCTCGCCTCCTCGGAACTAGCTCGACCCGAAAAGCATCGCGCTCTGATCGACCTTGTGCGAACGCAGGTCGAGACATGGCGCGAAGAAGTGAGGCAGCTCGACTGCGCTTTGTGGGCGCGACACGTCCGCGCGTATCAAGTATTTCCTAGAACCTTCAACATCGATGGCTTCCGGCAGATCCATGAGATTACCACTCCCGAGGAGAACGGCTCCAAGGCCTTTTTCCAGAATATTACCGGAGCAGATCTCGACACCATCCAAGGACTCGGATTCTCCGCTCTGCGGCTCATGGGTGTATTTCCGATTGGTTCCACAAACGCCAAAGGGACCGCGGGCGGATCCCCCTACTCGATCTTGTCACACGACATCGATCCTGCTCACGGCTCCCGCTCGGACGCCAAACGAGTCTTCGACCTCGCTTACGAACGCAGAATACTATCCATCTTCGAAGTGGTCCCAAATCATACTGCGTGTGATTCGTATCTATTGCAAAGAAACCCGGATTTCTTCGTACACACCAAGGAAAGACCCGCCGATCCGAGCGGATATTTCTTCTACGAGCACCCGAAGTACGGGGAGTACTGGATACGCTACGGCGGCTATCGCGAGCTCGGCTCCGGTCGAAGGGAGTTCTGGACCGACACGTTACAGCTCGATTTCTCCCGTCCAGAGACTCGTGAGTATGTGATATCCGAGATCTGCGACCTCATTCGTAACTACAACCTGGATGGAATCCGCGTCGATTCTGCATACCAGCTCTTGAATGAATACTTGCAACAAAATTGGGGAAAAACGGCCGAAGGACAGGAGTCGGAGCTAGCTTTCGATCTCCCCTCGAGGGAGTTTTTGGCCGATCTGGTGACTAGGGTCAAATACGAGTTTCCCAACGTTGTCATCATGGCGGAAGCGTTCACGAGCTTCGACAGACTCGGAGAATGCGGAGTTGATTTAATCTACGGGATCTCTTCGATGCCACGCAGGGGAAGACACACCCACACAGGATGGCATGAAGCGCTCGAGAGCCGACATCCCGAACAGATAAGAGCCGCAATAAAGCGTGCGGAGTTTCTCTCCTGGCAAGTAGGCGGCCCAGATATTATCACGTTTTTCGGCCACCAGGATTTCCCTTCACCGAGGAGAATGTTCGGTGACCAGTGGGTCTACGGAGCTGCGGTCTTGAGTATCCTGAGACCTGGCGCTTCGAGCTTTTACGCCGGAACGGAAGCATGCTACGAGGAGCCCTGCGACGAGCCTGGATATAAGGTCGTATCTTTCAACAAACCGGCGAAGATCAAGTGGGAAGGCACCTCCGACGAGCTCGGTCAATTTCAACTCAATCTACTACGACTTTCGCGTACTATCCAGGATGCTCTCGGCGAACGAACAATGCTGGAGGCGATCGAGCCTGAGACCTACGGAGAACGCTGCGAGTGGGTCGGATATGTCGTAAGATCTACAGATACCTCTATCTCATGGAAGCTCGCGGTAGTGGTAAATACAGCGCCCCACCCCGTGGATGTGTGCTTCACTGATCCAGACACAAGCAAAGTCGTGCGATTTTCCCTTCCTCCGGCTGGCCCCGAAGGCTACTGCTTGGTGCAGCTCGACACACAGCCGGCAAACAAGCGCGCTACGGCTTCTCGAAGAAAAGAGAGTCCTCCAATGCCAACTTCCCCGGAGGTGTACTCAATGTTCTCGAATACGTCCCCAACGCAGGAATGACGGAAGCGGCAAATTCGTATTGCGGCACTTGAGGTAAGAAAAATACGCACATAAATCGAGGCTGCTCGGGATTACCATCCGCTTACTCGAACATCCCGCAGCCACGGAAAATGAAAGAACCCCGATCCTATGTGTAATTCGACGCGACCGCTCGGAGATATACTGTTGTAGACACTTTTCTCTACTTCAATCTCATCCGGAAGTTCGAACGGCAGGTTAGCGTCCTCTCCCCAGGAGCGCGCAAACTCGACGTGATATCGATAGTACCAGCCCCTTTTTCGACGATGCTTCGTCTCGTACTTACGCTCGACCATCGGGTGTACTACCCATCCTTGCGAAACGTCGAGGGTACGATTCACGTCTGCTGTAAGCTGAATGCCGATGAACGGAAATGCAAATGCCAGCATCAGAGCACTCTCGGTGATAATCCGAGGTGTACGAGATGACCCCCCCAACAAACTCCTCAGTACAACTATCCCTGCCAGAGTGAGAAAGAGCGACAGAGCCATTCCAAAAGGAATAAGGCTAACAGGGTGAAGATGAGAAGTGGTGTGATCGATGTACCACTCCATGCTGCTCGTCACGGAATAGGCGACGATACTCCACACAAAGGACTCTGCGAAGAGAGCTTTCACATAGAACGGATCTGCGAAGCGTGACCTCACCGATGATTGAACACGCCGGATGCTTTCGGCGACTTGAGCGATTGCCGGAAGCATTTCGCTGACCTGCACCCACTCTGGCAGCTCGAATCGGACGGTCTTCCCCGTAATTACGATTGAGCTTACTTGGAAACCGATGAGGTCCTTGAGAAGATTTCGCAGCTTCTCTTCAGCTTTTAGATACTCACCTACCAGGGGATGATCCCCCATAACGTATATGAGCTTGTCGAATCCATGGTCGCCTGTTTGAAGCTCTTCTCCAAACCCGAGACTAATCCAGAATTTATCTGAGGATACCTCGCGTGATAAGGAGCACACAAAAGCCGATTTTACCGGAGTTTCGATAATTCGCTTGGTTACCTTCCCTTTGTACTTTTTCTCTTTCAAGAGGTAGCGAAGACCCTCAAATTCCTCGTCAAAACGTTTCGGAGTCATCCCCATACACAACCTGTAAAGGAACGCTCCTACGGCGATGACAAAGCGAGCGAGGATCCACATAGCCGGAGATTACTCAGCGCCTCTTGTACTTTTCGGTGTGAGGTAGGGCCTCTCGCAGCGCCTCGATCCGCTCGGGCCCAGAGGGATGCGTACTCAAGAACGATGAGCCAGAGAGGTCCTCTCCGAATATGCCGTTCGCGTTCTCCCAAAAAGTTATGGCCGCACGAGGATCGTACCCGGCTTTGGTCATAATCATGAGACCGACGTGATCGGCTTCGCATTCCATATCTCTGCTGTAGGCCTTGACGATCGCTCCTTGTCCGATTACTTCGGAGGTCGTACCCGTAACATTTCCTGCCAATCGGCCAGCGGCACTCGAACCAGTTGTCACAGATACCGCAACTGCCGCAGCGGTGCCCAGCACCGAGCTGAAGACCGACACTCCAGCATCCCTCTCTGCCTCACCTTCATCTTCGTGATGGCGCGTGACCATGTGCGCCACCTCGTGACCCAAAACAGCCGCAAGTTGGTTGTCGTCCGGTACTCGATCAATGAGCTTCTTGAACACCACGATCGCGCCTCCATTGACCGCCATCGCGTTGACGTCATCACCGGCATCAACGACGTACACCGGGATCTTCGTGTCGCCGTAATTGGCAGCCCTGGCGAGCTTGTCTACGATATTTCTCGTGCGAGTCGCCCCTGGACCTCGCACCTGCATCGCCTCGACAGGCACCCCCATCTCGTTTTCAACCAAGGCACGGGCTGTTTTTATCTGCTCTGGAGAAGGTGGAGGCACGCTGGGGATCTCACCTACGGGTACCGCTGTGCGAGCCGAACACGCGGTCAGCAATAAGCACAGCATTACTATCAATCCTCTACATAGTCGGGTAATTGTGCGTGCCATATCTCCCCTCCAGGTTCTTACTTCGGCGAAGATCGACCGAAATCCCCTTGGCCTTTAGTCCTAGAGCTTAAATCAAATACCGAGTGGAGTTGCAGAGCTGCTCTCATTCCCGATTGCCTCTCCTTGATTCACCCGCTAACGTACCGGTCACAATGACAAGGACCTACAAATACTACGATCTCATAATGGCAGCGTTCGTCACGGTACTTCTGTGTTCGAACGTTATAGGAGCTGCCAAGGTAGCTTCCGTCGGTGGCTTCACCTTTGGCGCGGGCGTACTCTTTTTCCCGATTAGCTACATCTTTGGCGACATTCTTACCGAGGTCTACGGCTACGCTCGTGCCCGTAAAGTAGTGTGGTCCGGATTTGCAGCGCTTGGCTTCGCCTCATTCATGGCGTGGTTCATTACCGAACTACCTCCGGCGGCAGGCTTCAAGAACCAATCGGCCATCGAAGCAATCTTTGGCGAAGTGCCGCGCATAGCTGGCGCGTCGCTCTTGGCATTTTTCTGCGGGGAATTTTGCAACTCGTAT